>UQZM01000008.1 GCA_900545615.1 uncultured Collinsella sp. | reverse complement strand
GCGGGGCATGCCCCGCCTCTTACACCACATCTCTGCGCGCTACCTTGTTTGGAGCCCGACCGCGACTCTGAAGGACGGAAATCGATGCACTTTTGGCCGCTGGCACCGATTTTTGAGGCCATTTGGCTGCCACCAAACTGGTAACAGTACTCATATTTGGCCTTTTTTGACCACCGGGTTTCCGGCAGACCCCAAAAGCGGGCCCGAATCGCTCGATCCGGGCCCGCTGAGGACTGGCATGCGGTTAAGCGCGGCGCTTCATGGCCCACGCCAGCAGCAGGGCTGCCGCGCCGGCAGCGAGCACGGCACCAGCCATGGCGTACGCGCTGTCGCCGGACTGAGGCAACGTCTCCTTGCCAGCCTTCTTCTTAGGCTTGGATGTCGTAGTCGTGGTCGTAGTAGTCGTAGTGGTCTGGCCAGGAGCGGGCTTGGCAGCCTCGACAACGGTAAAGGTCGTCTCGGCCGTGCCCGTGGTCGAAACCACGCTCAGCTTGTGCTCGCCCACGCCAAGCGTATTCAGGAAGCTCGCCTTGAGCGTCACGATCGTAGAGCCCTCGGTGAGCACGTAGTTCTCGGCCGCGACCTCCTTATCGTCAACCAGCACCTTCTGGAAGAACCTGAGCGGCGCGCTCGAGCGGAAGTTCAGGTCCTTGGCGGCCTCGACCACCATCGTCTGACCCTTGCCGTCGGTGATCTCGGGCTTCAGAATCGCGATCTCCTCGGTCTTGCCCTTCTCGCCGCAGATGGTGCACTCCTCATGCCTCTCTCCCTTGGCCTCAACGGTCGCCGGCTTGTCGACGACCCACTCAAAGGCGTGCTTGGCCTTGTCGAGGATCTCGCCGCAGCGGCAGACATGCCAGTGATTCGTGGCATCGTGTGCCCAGCCGGAGCCCTCGGGCTCGTGCTTGAGCACACCCTCGACCGTCACGTTCACGTCGTGCTCGACGCCCTTAAGCTCATAGGTGCCGTCGTCGGAAAGCTTAACGGCCTTACCATCAACCTTTACGGCGTAGTCCTTGCCCGCAAAGTACGCACTATCGATGCTCATGGTAAGCGTTGCGGAACCGTGCCAGTCGAGCTCGGTTGCCGCCGCGGCGAGCGTGTAGCCCTGCTGGTTAGTCGGCAGCGCCACGACCAACTTGCGACCGGCGGCCACGGTGACCTCGGCGGCAGGCAAGGCATCATGGTTGGCCTTAACCTGGTAGCGCACCTCGTACACGCCGGCGGCGAGATCCTTGAGCTCGGTCACGCCCTCGCCCACGGCCTGGTACTCGGCAGCGCCCTTGGCGCGCCACTCCATGGTGGCGTCGACGCCCACGATCTTGCCGTCACGCTTGCCACTCATGGTCTC
Organism: uncultured Collinsella sp.; assembly: GCA_900545615.1. Taxonomy (GTDB): domain Bacteria; phylum Actinomycetota; class Coriobacteriia; order Coriobacteriales; family Coriobacteriaceae; genus Collinsella. The sequence continues at coordinate 52,973 of UQZM01000008.1, read as the reverse complement.
GGCCTCGGCCTGGATCTTCGGCGCGTCCTGAGCGGCGTTCTTGATGGAGAACTCGCACGTAAGGCCCTCAGTCGGCAGCGCGTAGTTGCCAGCGGCCTTGCCCGTCAGCGCACCGAGGATCGCCGTGTAAGAAGTGCCGGCCTCGGTCTGGGAGCCCTCGACAGTCGCGCCAAGGTCATCCTCGCCGATGACGTTGCCGAGCGTCGCCTCGGGGCAGTGTTCCTTGCCGTCGTAGACAAACTCGCTGGTACCCCACGTCACGGTAAGCAGGCGCTGGCTGATGGTGAACACGCCATCGACGAACGTGATGTTGTAGTTGGGGTTAGCGTCCTTGGACTGCGTCAGGTGCAGCGCATAGCCGCCGTCGCGCACGTTGTCGTTATCTTCGCGCTCGATCTCAATACCCTGGAGGCTCTCGCCCTCGACAAGCTCGCCGGATGTGATCGTCCACGTAAACACGGGGTCGGCCTCGCCGTAAGCCTTGGAGGAGTCGTCAGCTGCAACCGTGATCGCGCGCGGCTTGACCTCGAGCGTAACCTCACCCTCGGCGGTCGCACCGTCAATCGTCACCCGGTAGGCAACGGTCAGCGTGCCAACGTCGCGGATCTTGGGGGCCTCGGGGGACCAGTTCTTGCCGTCGGTGCTGTACTGGGCCGTCGCGCCCTCGGGCAGTCTCGTCGCGTCGACCGTGTGATACGCACCGTCGTACTCGCCGGAGTAGCCAACGATAGCGGCAGCCGGAATCGCGACTGCAGGCAACACATGTCCACAGACCGTGCACCGCTGATGCTTGGAGCCCGCCTCGGTTGCCGTGGGCGCCTTGTCGACAACCCACTCAAAGGCGTGCTTGGCCTCGTCGACCTTGTCACCACAGGCGCACTTATGCCAGTGCGTATTGTCGTCGGAGAGCCACTTATCGTTCACGGCCTCGTGCTTGCGCACGCCCTCGACCGTCACGTTCACGTCGCCTTCGACGTCCTGGACAGCGAACTCGCCGCGGTCGTTTTGTGCCACGACGGAATCGTTGACCTTAACGACGTAGGCGGAGGGATCGGCGAAGTAACCGTCCTCGATGCTGATAGCGAAAGTGGTAGAGCCATGCCAATCGAGCTCGGTTGCGTCAGCCGTGAGCTTGTAGCCGACCTGCTTGGCGGGCAACGTCACGACAAGTTTGCGGCCTGCGGCAACTGTGACCTTGGTCGCGGCAGAAGCTTCGTGGTCGTCATCGACGCGATAACGCACCTCGTATGTACCCGCAGCAAGACCGCTGAGCTCGGTCGCGCCCCCTTCCACGGCCTGATACTCACCCGAGCCCTTGGCGCGCCACTCCATGGTGGCGTCGACGCCCGTGATTCTGCCGTCGCGCTTGGCACTGAAGGTCTCAGCCACGCCCTGGACCACCGGTGCGCCCTTGGGCGCCTTCTTGATGGAGAACTTGCACGTCAGGCCCGTTGCCGGCAGCTTGTAGTTGCCCGCATCGTCGCCCGTCAGCTCGGTGATGGTCGCCGTGTGCTTGCCGGCCTTGACCGCAGCGCCGTCGACGTACACGGAGAGCTCATCATCGCCGACGACGTTACCGAGCGTCGCTTGGGGGCAATGCTCCTCGCCGTCGTAGGTGAACTCGGTGGTGGCGTCCCACTCCACGGTGAGCTCGCGCTTGTCGATGGTGAACTTGCCGGGCCTAAACGTAATCTCGTAGTTGGGGTTGGCGTCTTCGGTCTGCGACGCCGTCACGGCGTAGCCGCCCTCACACACGGATTCGCCGGCCTCGCGGGAGACGATGATGCCCCCAAGGGACTCGCCCTCCACGAGCTTGCCCTCGGTGACCTTCGAGCTCAGAGCAGGATCATCGTTACCGTACGTCTTGGAGGAGTCGGATGCCGTCACGGTAACCTTGCGCGGCGTGACCACAAGCTCCGCCTCGCCCTCGATAGCGGCGCCGCCGACAGTCACGCTGTACTTGAACGGCAGGGTGCCGACGCCCTTGATCTCAGGGGCAGCGGCGGACCAAGTAACGCCACCGTCGATGCTGTACGTGGCCGTCGCACCCTCGGGCAGAGCCGAGACATCGACAGAGTGAACCTTACCGTCATACTCGCCGGAATAGCCGGCAACAGAGGCCGCCGGGATTACAACTTTCTCGGGGGAATTGTAGCCACAGACGGAGCAATGCAGATGCTTGGACCCAGGCTTCTCGACCGTAGGCTTCTCATCGATTATCCACTCGAAGGAATGCTCAGCAACGTCAATCCGCTCACCGCACGTGCAAACATGCCAGTGAGAAGAACCGTCGCTCTCCCAGTCGGTACCATCGGGTTCGTGCTTGGCGATACCCTCGACGGTAATCACGGTGTCTTTCTCAACCTTAGATAGTTGGTAAACGCCCTGCTCGCTGGGCTTGATGGTCTCGCCGTTCGCCTTAACGGAAAGACCCTTGGTCGCGTAATAGCCATCCGCAACCGCAAGCTTAAGCGTCGCAGAACCATGCCAGTCGAGCTCGGTCGCGTCAGCCGTAAGCGTGTAGCCCGTCTGCTCGGCCGGCAGCGTCACCTTGAGCTTGCGGCCGGCATCGACCGTAACGGTAACGGTCTTGGAAGCGTTGTAATTCGTCGTCGCTCCGTAGCACAAACGGTATGAACCGGGCGCTAGATTCTCGAGCTTGTCACCATCGACCAGATCGCTCTCTTTGATAAACATCATCTGAGCGCGAGGTTTGCCCAGCTGCATCGACGTGTCGACGCCCTCGATCTTGCCGTCGTGCTTACCGTTTACGGTCTCCGCCGTCGCCTTTACCTCAGGAGCGCTTTCCCTATCGGCCTTGGCAATAGCGTACTTGCACTCGATGCCCGAAGGCTTACTGTAATTAGCGAGAACCTTATCCTCACCGACGAGCTTGCTCACCTTCGCTGTATACGAGCCAGCATTTACTTTTGCGGCATCCACAACTTTGAGAGACACGTCGTCGTTGTTAACCAGATTGGTTATCTCTGCCGTAGGACCCTGTTCTTGGCCGTTGTAAACATACTGACCGACCGTCCACTGCACCTCGACAACGCGGCGTTTAATGGTGAATTCGCCCACCTCAAACGTAATGTTGTAATTAGCGTTGGCGCCCTCTTCCTGAGAAGCCGTCACCTTGTACGTCTTATAACCGGTCAGGACATCCTCGCCCTTATCACGCTTGTACGTGATACCGGAAAGCGTATCGCCCTTCATAAGGGAGCCGGCCGTCACTTCATAGGTAAAGTCGGGATCCGGATCGCCATACGTTTTAGATGCGGCAGCGGGCGCCACCGTGATCGCAAGCGGCGTCACCTCGAGCGTCACCTGCCCCTTGATGTCGGAAGCACCAGGGATGGTCACCTTATAGTCGACCGTGGTCTTGCCGACGTTTTTGATTGTGGGAGCATCCGTTTTCCACGTGACACCACCGTCGATGCTGAACTGAGCCGTCGCGCCATCCCTAAGGTCCACGCTCACGGCATGCTCGTTGCCGTCATACACGCCGACATAACCGCCGATGTACGCCGGAGGAATCTCCTCCTCGCGCAGGACATAGCCGCACGTGGAGCATTGATACCGCCTTAGACCGGGCTTCTCGGTGGTGGGAGCCTTAACTTCCTCCCAAGAGAAGACATGCGTGTCTTCGTTAAGCTTCTTGCCGCATCGACACACCTGCCAGTGAGCGCCATTCGAACCCTCGGTCTTATACCAAGTACCGTCAGCGGACGCGCAAGGACCCTCCGCAATTTCGAAGACGTTAGCCCCCGAAGCGTAGTGGTTGTTGTCCGCTTTGAAGCGCACCTCATACTTCCCGGCGGGCAGCCCATCGACCGAAGTTCCACCGGCACCGATGGACTCCCAGTATGTGTCCCCGTATTTTCTCCACTCATAGGTCTTATTCAAGTTGGAGAGCGACCCATCCTCGAGTAAATGCGCACTTTGGTCCTTGACCTTGACACCCGTGCCGTCGCTAGCGATATAACGCCAAGGAACAGACTGGCCGGCCGGCGTAATCTTGATTTCAACCGACCCACTCTTTCTCACATAGTCTTTCGCGGTGATGCGGTAATCGACCGTTACGGAGCAGATCTCGCCCTTACGGTTACGCTGAACGTCCGTATAGCTCTTCGCCTCCGTTGTCCAGCTGTCGCCCTCATCAAAGCTGTACTCGATCGTCATGTCGGCAGGGGCATTTGACACCGAAATGTTGACGCCGTGAGGCTGTCCGTCGTAGACGCCCTCGAATCCCTCTGCCGTCACGTTCTCAAACTGCGTACCTGTGATGGTCCAGTTTGCATATGCCGAACCCGTATAGTTACCCGTACCCTTGATATAGACCTGATAGTACGGGAAGTAGGAATTGGAGCTGGGAGGATCGATCGCGCTCACTGTGCTATACGTCGAATCGCCGTCAATCACGTAGTCATTGTCCTTGACAAAGTACGACCAGCTTTGAGAGTCGTAGTTATAAATCTTGACAGAGAAACTGGGCCTGATCGTCTTACCCGTCCACGGATACGCACGAACTTTCTCACCATCGACCGTGGTGTCTGTTCCGCCGTCATTGAATTCAAACGTGAGTCCGCTGACTTTGCTCAACTCCAGCGGTCTTATTTGGAACTCGCGAGCAAGCGTCAGGTCGCCCTCTTGGCCCTTGACCTTAACCGTAGACTCGATACGGTAAATCCCCGCATCGGCAGGAACATACTCCAGCGCCTCGCCCGCGCTGTCGCCCCACTTCGTAAGCTTGTAATACCTAGAGCCAGAGATATAGACGTCGCCCTTCGAGACGATATCGTCTCGAGCATAGCCGTCCTTATTCGACATCGTCAGCGTTGGAGTGACTTCACCGCCGCTGTATGTAACGCCCAGCTTTCCCTTATCCGGCGTTGCCCCATCGATGCCCAGCTCGACGGCATAACCATTTTTGTAGTTGCAATCGCTCGGGCGCATCTTGCCGGAGCAGGTGACCTTCAGCTGATATGAGCTGTTGGCAGCCTTTTCCACCGACCACACATGCTCGTGCGGCAGGCGCGAGGCGTACACATATCCGTCGTCTGTCCTTCCGATGCCAACGCTCGGGTCGTCCGTAGTAACACGAGCGCGCAGGTCGCTCTCTTCGATGCCGCAGGTGCCAAGCTTCCACTGCGTGCCTGCATAGGCGCCCAGCTGATCGTCCTTGAGCGACAGCTGGACCTTACCCGTGAAGGTGTCGGCAATGTTCAGTTTGCCGTAGTAATTAATCCCCGGCGTGTCGAGCGCAAGGCCTCGGGCGCCCTTCTCGCCGTTAGTTGCAATGGTCGTATTGCCAGCAAGCGTCACCGTTCCGCGGGCATACACAGTGTTTCGACGCGTGTTCGCATCGGAATGGTAGTACGTGCCCTCTGCATAAGTGTCGCTCACCTGCGTATTGTTGAGCGTGCATGTCGAATTTTTAGCCACCGCAATTGCGCTCGTCATAACCATATCTTGCGTATAGTTCGCCGCTTCTTGCGTCGATGTGATGGTGCAACCGTTCAGTGCTACGTCCGCATTATTGACAACAATGTTGCCGGCATGGGTATGCTCATTTTTATCCTGCACGTTAAGTTCTTTACACCAGATCGATTCTTGTTGATTGTTCTTGAAGGTGCAGTTGTTGAGCACAACCTTGGGCCTGTACCCACGGCCTACGACACTTAGCGCACCAGTGCAGTCATCTTCATTATCCGTAAATTCACAGTTGCTAAACGTGACGTCCAAACTCTTTGCACCGTTCGCCGAGCTGAGGATCGTAACCGGCGCCGGAGAGGTTTCATATTCTGTTGCGATGTTGCTGTACTTGTGACTGCTACCATAAGTCGCACCGTTCGGCGTGCAATCCCATTTGCTGACCTTGATATTGTCGAAGGTTGCCGTTTCGCCATCGACCATCGTGCCGTACAGTGCAATTGGCCTTTTAGACACCCCTGAGGCCACCGTCTTAAACTCGATGCCGGAAACCTTAAGGTTCAGGCTGTTGGGGACCCTGTTTTTATCGGCGCCATCGCCGTAACCGTCTCTTTTGCCGGCATTGTCGGACAGAAAGCTCTTGCCGTTGCAATAGACGGGAGTCCTGCCATTCCCGTTGGTTCCAATAAACTCGATATAGCCGCCGTCGAGCACAAAGAGTTCGTCGTAGCCGCTGCCTCTTTTGTCCTTAATGGAACCATTCCAGCGACCTTGATATGCATTCTCGGTGAAATAAATGCGCGTCGGATTTTGCTTGGAACCGCCCTTTACGACGTAGTGGTTGATCTCGATCTCTCCGCCGACGAGGCAATCCTCGCCAGCCTCGAGTGTCACCGTATCGGCAACGTAGGGGTTGTTGCTTTTTGTTTGGGCAATCTTCGCGTTCGACGGAATATCCGCCGTTGTCGCCGCCTCAGCCACCGCTGGCGTTGCCACGAGCGCGCAGGCCACGGTGGCGAGACCCAGCAGACGCGTCAACACAGCGCGCATCCCCATCTTCTTCTCCCTCATCACAGCTCCCCTTACCCCTATATGCTTTCGCAATGTTCGCTATCGCTTGGCGCCGGCGGTCGGCATGATTCCCCGTCCGACCGCCGGCATCGATTGACATGTTTATCCACGGATTATTTTGCTGCTGCACTTTCTAACGCCCTGCCGCTTGGCGCGAGTTGCACGTCGTGGGGCGCAAACGGGGCACACCTCCGCGGGCGGCGCGCACCCAATGTGGCAAAATCGAACTACTAAGGGGGCCCGAATGCTCAAGATTATCGCCTGCGACGACGACGTCGCTTTTCTAGATAGACTGCACCGGATGATCGACCGCTGGTCGACCGAGACGGGCACGACGGTCGACGTTGCGCTCGTCACGCGCGGCGAGGACCTGCTGGCCCGCCATGCCGCATCGCGCGCCGACATCATTCTGCTCGACATGATCATGCCGCTCGTCAACGGCATGGATACCGCGCGGGAGCTGCGCCAATCCGACACCGCCGTGCGCCTGGTGTTCCTCACCTCGTCGCCCGAGTTCGCGCTGGAGTCCTATGAGGTCCGCGCCTTCGACTACCTGCTCAAGCCCGTGACTTACGAACGCCTGGCGCAACTGCTCGACGAGCTTTCGAGTATGCGACCCGCCGCGACCGATGAGCTCGTGACCAAAACGTCCTTTGGCTACCATGCCCTGCGCCTGTCCGATATCGAATATGCCGAGGCCCGCAACAAGCACGTGGTATTCCACCTGCGCGACGGGCGCGATATCGAGGCGCTTGAGCCGTTCCGCAACATCGAGGACCAGCTAGCCAAAAACGCGAGTTTCTTTAAATGCCACCGCAGCTACCAGGTCAACCTGCGCAATATCGACCACTTCAACCGCACGGATATCGTCATGCGATCGGGCGCTTGCATCCCGCTGGCGCGCAGCTGCAAGCAGGGTTTCCAGGATGCCTACTTTGCGGCACGGTTCGAGGGCGGGAGGCGCTGATGCTCCCCACGGCCGAGATGATACTTTGGGCAATTCACCACGCAACGACCCTGCTTTTTGGCGTTTTTGCCTCGGCGGCGCTCTGCGGCATCGAGATCAACCGGCGTCATGCACTTGAGCTCGTGATGGTCAGCGTCGTAACCGGATGCGCATTCGGCCTCGCCGACGCCGTCGGCGGCGAGCTTTTCGCCCGTCAGGCATATCCGTTCGTCGTGCATCTGCCGCTCGTCATCTATCTGTGCGCGCGCTATCGCCTGAGCCCGCTGCTCGTTATGCTGGGCGTCACCAGTGCTTACCTGAGCTGCCAGTTTAGCAACTGGATGGGCATCGCCGCGCTCGCCGCCACCGAGTCGCAAATCGCGTACTACGTGGCACGCATTATCACCACGGCCGTCGTCTTTGCGATCCTGCTGCATTGGGCAAGCGACATCGGTCCGCGCCTGGCGGTCAAAAGCCCTACCGAGCTCGAGATTCTGCTCATCCTGCCGCTCGTCTACTACATCTTTGACTACGCCACCAACGTCTACACCACGCTCTTCCACTCGGGCTCCGTGGTGACGGTTGAGTTTTTGGCGTTTGCGCTTTGCGCGTTCTACCTTATGTTTCTTGCTGTGTATCTGCGCGAATACGAGGCGAAGGAAATCGCCGAGCGCGAGCGCTGGATGCTCGCGACCCGCGACAGCGCGGCCATCAAGGAGCTCGAGGCTTGGCGCCAATCTGGACGTGAGCTTTCAGTCCTCCGCCATGACATGCGGCACTTCCTGCGCGGCCTTGCGGCTTTGATCGAGGAGGGCCACATCGACGAGGCGCTCGAGCGCATCGACGAGCTCTGTGAGACGAACGACCGCACCGCCGTGCGCCGCTACTGCGCCAACGACACGGTCAATATCGCGCTTTCGTCATTTAGCTCCGATATCGACCGAAACGGCATCGCCGCCGACCTGCGCGCCGCCGTGCCCGAGAGCGTCCATGTAGCCGATGTCGATCTGTTTAGCGTGCTCTCAAATGCCCTGGACAACGCCATCGTCGCCGCAAGTGCCGCTCCCCAGGGCAAGCGATTTGTCGATCTTGACTTGCGTTGCGAGGACGGTCAACTGCTCCTTTTGGTCTCCAACACGTTTGGGCGCCCGCCGCGCATGGTCGACGGCATGCCCGTAGCCGGGCACACCGGACACGGCTTTGGAACCAAGAGCATTAAGCTTGCCGTCGAGCGCATGAACGGCAACTGCCAGTTCCGCATCAACGGCGACCGGTTTGAACTGCGCGCCGTGATGTAGGGACGCGACAGGCCGGCAGCCGCGTTCGACCCGCTGGGGCTGCCTTGTCGGCGCCGGACCGCTACAGCGGCGCGGCTGCCGGGGTCAGCTGTTTGATGTATGCCCACATGCGCTGCTTGGCGGCTTTGTCAGTGAGCGCCGCCTCAAAACCGTCGAGCGCGAGCACGCGACGACCCTGTACATGGGCGACCAAGCCAGGCTTGAGCATAGCGGTATCAAAGTCGTCGATTGCCACAAGCATGTCGGCATAGGTCTCGCGCATGGTATCGGCCGCGCGATCGTCCAACAGCAGGACCGCCTCGGGGTCCAAGGCCTCGAGCGCCTCGCGGAACAGCTCGCACGGCAGGCCCTCGCCTGTCGCAACCGCTCCGTCACCCGCGCCGGCAACACTTGCCAACACGCAGAAATCCTCGGGCGCGTAGCCGATGGCACCGAGCGCCTTGCGCAGCGCGGCACCGTCCGGACCGGCAGCCAGCTCGCCGCCCGCACGCTCGGCATCGTCTAAATCACCTTTTACCAGCACAATCGGCGAGCACGCGTTGCCCGCGATACGCACGCCGCGACCCGCGAGCGATGCGAGCTCCTGCTCGGTCGCCTGGGCGATAGCTTCTTTTTTCTGGCTTTGTGACGTGGACATGCGCTCTCCAATCGTTTGCATGCCCACCATTATATAAAAGAGCCGACCGCGAGTGCTTGCTTTGCGGACCGTTGGGTATAAGCACGGTCGTACTGAGTTTTACGCGGCCGAGCCGCGTCGCACTATGGAGGTCACCATGGCTGACATTAAGCAGATTACCCCCGAGAACTTCGATTCCGTCGTTAACGGCAGCCTTCCCGTGCTGGTTGATTTTTGGGCACCGTGGTGCGGTCCCTGCCGCTCGCTCTCGCCCATTGTTGACGAAGTAGCCGACGAGCTGGCCGGCAAGCTTGCCGTCGCCAAATGCAACGTCGACGACAATCAGGACCTGGCCATGAAGTTTGGCGTCATGAGCATCCCCACGCTGGTTGTCTTTAAGAACGGCGAGGAAATTGACCGCTCCGTGGGCGCGCTGCCCAAGGCCAGGCTGCAGGCGCTGCTTGAGAAGCACCTGTAATACGCCGGTCATGTGCTGCCGTCCATGAGCGGTTTTGCGCCGCTCACCGGAGAGCCGGGTGCTGCGCCCGCGACCACGGATAGTATGGTAATCACAAACAGCCCCCAGTGAACGGGTGCGGGTCAGACGGACTCGCACCCGTTTTCTTATGCGGCGATGCGCAAAGCGGGCGTAGTAGAATCTGAACCACTGATTAGACCCGTACAAAAGGAGACTTTCCATGCATGACGTCGGAATGAACATGAGCCAGCTTGCCATGAGCGTCAAGCAGGTCGACGACACGATCGAGCTCGCCCACGAGTGGAGCCATCAGCTGCTGCATGCGACCGAGAACTTTGATATGGAGCGCATTGGCGCCAAACTCGAGGCCGCCATGGCGGCGCTCCACGAGGCTCACGACGCACTCGAGGGCTACGAGGAGGCCATCGAGGCCGACCATAACTCCGTTGGCTCCGTAAAGCTGGTGTAGCGTGGCCGAGCACGAGCACACCTGCGATCACGGACACGAGCATTCGCACGGGCCGACCGGCGACGTGGACTGCCGTTGCAGCGGCTCCGCCTCCGAGCTGGTCCGCTTTTCGGTCACCGCGCCCGACGACCTGCTGCGCCGCTTTGACGAGCAGATCGCGCGCCGCGGCGACGTGGCCAACCGCTCCGAGGCCGTGCGCGACCTGATTCGCGCCTCCATTGCCAAGGAGCAGATGCGAACGCCCAACGAGCAGGTCATCGGGTCGCTCACCATGATTTACGACCATCACACCGGCGACCTGACGCGCCGTCTGGACGAGGTGCAGCACGACTACACCGACGAGATCGTATCGACCATGCATGTGCACCTGGATCACCACAACTGCTTGGAGATTCTGGCGCTTAAGGGTCGCGGCGAGCGCGTCTACGAGCTGGCAGACCGTCTGCTGGGCCTGCGCGGCGTTAAACACGGCGAGCTCACCTGTGCCGCCACCGAGCAGAGCCTGGGGCTGTAGCAGCACACATTTCAACGAAGGAGGGTCACATGCGGCATGTGCATATCCATGTAACGGGCATTGTGCAGGGTGTCGGCATGCGACCGTTTGTGTATCGCGAGGCCATGGCGCACGGGATTTGTGGCTGGGTACTCAACGCGGGCGATGGCGTGCATATCGAGGCACACGCTCAAAGTGAGTCGCTCGACGAATTTGTCGCCGCGCTTTCCGAGTATGCGCCTGCGGCGTCTCGCGTAGAGCATGTCGAGCTTATAGACCTAGCACCCGGCGACTGGGACGCCGCCAACGAACGGGGCTTTCGAATTGTGGCGTCGCAGGATCAAACCGCCCACACGACGCTCATCTCACCCGACATCGCCACGTGCGACGACTGCCTGCGCGAGTTGTTCGACCCCGCCGACCGACGCTTTCATTATCCCTTTATCAACTGCACCAATTGCGGACCGCGCTTTACCATCATCCGCTCGCTGCCCTATGACCGAGCGGCAACCTCGATGGATCGTTTTCCCATGTGCTCCACCTGTGCCGCAGAGTATGCTGACCCACTCGATCGGCGGTTTCACGCGCAGCCCGATGCCTGCTTTGATTGCGGACCGCATATTACGTGGCGTGAGGCCAATCGCGACGTTGTGCCAGCGGTTGCCGACGCAACACCGGCCGTCGGCTCCGCGCGCGAGGCCAGCGATGCCATCATCGAACGCTGCGTCGAGCTACTGGCAGGCGGCGGCATCGTCGCCATCAAGGGTCTCGGTGGGTTCCACCTAGCCTGCAACGCCGCCAACGAACAAGCGGTATGCGAGCTGCGCCGTCGCAAGCGTCGCAGCAACAAGCCACTTGCCGTTATGGTGCGCGGCCTTGCCGACGCCGAGTGCCTGTGTCATATCGATGGCGTTGAGCGCGACCTGCTGGCCGGCAGCGTTCGTCCCATTGTGCTTCTACGCCGCCGCGCGGCCGGCAACGACGCCCACGGCTCCCCCAACGCCCTCGAACTCGCGCCATCCGTCGCGCACGACTTGCCCGAGCTCGGCGTCATGCTCCCCTACACCCCGCTTCAACATTTACTGCTCGCCGCAGCCGCGGCGCACGGCATGCAAGCACTCGTCATGACCAGCGGAAACCTGAGCGAAGAGCCCATCGAGACCGACGATGTCCTTGCATGGGAGCACCTTGTTGCCGCCGGCATCGCCGATGCGCTGCTCGGTAACGACCGCGCGATTCTGTCGCGCTACGACGACTCCGTGGTACGCGTGGTCGACGGGGCCGTCATGCCCGTGCGTCGCGCACGCGGATATGCGCCGCAACCGCTGTCGTTGCCGGCACTCGACGACACCACGCCCTGCGTACTCGCCTGCGGGCCGCAGCAAAAAGCCACGATCGCACTCTCGCGCGAGGACGCCGACGGCCATACGGCCTGTTTTGTGTCACAGCATATCGGCGATGTCGAAAACGGCGCGACTTTCGATGCTTGGAGCGCCGCGCGCTCGCGTCTGGAAAACCTCTTTGACCTGGCACCCGCCGCCTTGGCATGCGACATGCATCCCAGCTATCTGTCGAGCCAATGGGCGCGCGAACAGGCACGGGAGCATAATCTGCCGCTTATCGAAGTCCAGCACCATCATGCGCACATCGCGAGCGTAATGGCAGAGGCGATTGCCGCAGGCCGGCTTGCGCCCGATGCGCGTGTCCTCGGCATCGCCTTCGACGGCACGGGTGCCGGCACCGATGGCACCATATGGGGCGGCGAGTTTTTTATCGCCCATCTCGCCGATTTTGAGCGCGTCGCGCATCTGCGCACTTGGGCGCTTCCCGGTGGCGCGGCATCCGTACACGATGCCCGCCGCAACGCCTTTGCCCTGCTCAGCGAGCTCGACCTGCTCGAGCACCCGGGAGCCGCGGGGCTCTTGAACAGTCTTGACGAGCAGACGCGCAGCATAACGGCAACGATGATCGAGTGCGGCATCAACAGCCCGCGCACCAGCAGCATGGGTCGCCTGTTTGATGCCGCAGCCGCGATTTTGGGCATTTGCGGCCAGGCGACCTACGAGGGCGAACCCGCCATCGAGCTCGAAGCCGCCGCCTGGCGCGCGCTCGACAGCGAAATCGCCCATTTTCCCGACGACAACGCCGGCTATTCCGCATCTGGCCCATCGTGGTTGGACGGCCCCTATGTTCTGGACCAGAAAGCACTCTTTGAGGCACTTTTGGAGGGAATTGAAGCCGGGGCGCCCGCCGACAGGCTCGCGCTCGGCTTCCATGTCGCCGTTGCACGCTCCTCGGCACGCATCGCCAGCGATATCTGCGCGCGCGAAGGCATCGATACCGTCGCGCTCTCGGGCGGTGTGTTCATGAACCGGCTTTTGCTTCAGCTCCTTACCCACGAACTCAAAGACGCCGGTCTTGCCGTCTTGGTCCCCCACACTGTGCCCGTCAACGACGGCTGCATCGCCTACGGTCAGGCGGCTGTCGCGCGCGCTCGTCTTGCGCAGATCGCATCGCAATAGCTCGCCCTCGCACGCCGCCGCGCTCAACCGTCTCACAGGTGTAACGCGTTTGCTCGCGACTCCCGCGAGCGTTACCATCATCTGATGGGTAATTAGGCGCCTATCCAGCGCAAAACGTATAAAAGAGGAACATTATGTGCCTTGCCGTTCCCGGTAAAGTAGTCAAACGCGACGACGACCTTAAGGCGACCGTCGACATGATGGGCATCGAGCGCCCCGTTTCGCTGCGCCTCGTGCCGACGGCACAGGTAGGCGACTATATTCTCGTGCACGCCGGCTTTGGCATTCAGATTGTCGACGAGCAGGAAGCCCAAGAGACACTCGAGCTCGTCAATACCATGGCCGAGCTGGCCGAAGAGGACCAGCTCGCCACCAACCCGGCCGAGGCATACTAGTGGCGGCGGCGCAGCCGGTTCGCTCCGGTATCGACTTTTCGGCATTTCGCGACCCCAAACTGGCTCGCGAACTCATCGATCGTATTCATGAGCTTGTCGGCAACCGCAGCATCAACCTTATGGAAGTCTGCGGTACACATACCGTGAGCATTGGCCGCTATGGCTTTCGCTCCATTATGCCGACGGGACTCAAACTGCTAAGCGGCCCGGGATGCCCCGTTTGCGTTACCGCCAACCGCGACATCGATCACGCAATCGCGCTTTCCAACATGGACGGCGCCATTATCACCACCTTTGGCGACATGATGCGCGTGCCCGGATCGTCTACCTCGCTTGCCGCGCAAAAGGCAGCGGGGCGCGACATCCGCATCGCCTACTCCCCGCTCGACGCACTCGACATTGCCGAGCAAAATCCCGAACGCCCGGTCATCTTTATGGGCGTCGGCTTTGAGACCACAACGCCCACCATTGCCGCCGCTATCCTGGAGGCCGACGCGCGCGGGCTCCGGAACTTCTCGGTCTACTGTGCTCACAAGACCACGCCGCCGGCTCTGCGTGCGATCTCCAACGACCCCGAGACGACCATCGACGGCTTTATCCTGCCTGGTCACGTCGCTACCATCACAGGCCTGGCACCCTTTAGCTTTTTGGTCGACGAGTTCAATACCCCGGGCGTGGTCACGGGATTTGAGCCGGTCGATATCCTGCAGGGCATCTGCATGCTGGTCCAGATGGTTGTCGAGGACAGGTCCGCGATTGGCAACGCCTACCGCCGTGGCGTCAATGCAGACGGCAATCTCGTAGCGCGCCAGCTGGTCGAGCAGGTATTTGAGCCGTGCGACACCACGTGGCGCGGGCTGGGACCGATTGCCAACTCGGGTCTTTCCATCCGACCCGAATTCGCGCGCTTTGATGCCGGCGCCCGCTTTGACGTGCCCATTGAACCGACGGTTGAGCCACGCGGGTGCCGCTGCGGCGACGTGCTGCGCGGTGCCATCACGCCGAGCGACTGCCCGTTGTTCGGCCACGCATGTACGCCCGAACACCCCGTCGGCCCCTGCATGGTGAGCTCCGAAGGCAGCTGCGCGGCGTACTTTAGATACCACGGCTAGCCCGGACGCACCCGCACGCTGGCACCACCCACGATTGGAGTTTTCGATATGTCCCATAGCGTCACCGATAGCACTGTCCTGCTGGGCCACGGCTCCGGCGGCCAGATGATGAAGCGCATTATCGATGAGGTCTTTTTGGATGCCTTTGGGTCGCCCGAGCTGCTTGCGGGCAACGACGCCGGTGTCGCCGCGCTGCCCGCAAGCGGGCGAATCGCCATGTCGACCGACAGCTTTGTGGTAACGCCGCAGTTCTTCCCCGGCGGCAATATCGGTCGCCTCGCCGTATGCGGAACCGTCAACGACGTCGCGACCTCGGGCGCTAACGTGCGCTACCTCTCATGCGGTTTTATCCTCGAAGAGGGCTATCCCATGGACAAGCTGCGCCAGATTGTGCAGACCATGGCCGAAACGGCACATGAGGCAGGCGTGAAGATTATCACCGGCGACACCAAGGTGGTCGAGCGTGGCGGTGCCGACGGCGTCTACATCAATACCGCCGGCGTGGGCGAAGTGCCCGCGGGCGTAGCGCTCAGCGGTGCAAACTGCCGGCCCGGCGACGCCATCCTGGTATCGGGTACGCTAGGCGACCACGGCATCGCCATCATGAGCCAGCGCGAGGGCTTGGCGTTTTCGAGCAACATCGAAAGCGACGCTGCGCCGCTCAATCATCTGATTGCCGACGTGCTCGCCGCTGCCCCCGACACCCGCTGCTTCCGCGACCCCACGCGCGGCGGCCTGGCATCCACGCTCAACGAGTTTGCCCAGGCCAGCGGCGTTGCCATGGAGATCGACGAGGATGCCGTGCCCGTGCGCCCCGACGTGCAGGCGGCATGTGAGATGCTCGGCTACGACGTTCTGCAGGTGGCAAACGAGGGCAAGATGGTCGTCGTGGTGCCGGCCGAGCAGGCCGATGCCGCGCTGGCGGCCATGCGCGCCGCCCGCTACGGCGAGAACGCCGCCATCATCGGTCGCGTGCTGCCGCTTGCCGAGGGCGCTCGACCCGCCGTGCGCGTACGCACCGGCTGGGGATCGACCCGCATCCTCGACATGCTCGTAGGAGAGCAGCTGCCGAGAATTTGCTAGGGCGGAATTGCACGGCTGGCGCGATGTGACTCGATAACCCTAAAGATGTTCAGATTCCAAGCACGCCCAACGCGGAAGCCCAGTATTATGGGGTGCGTTTTGAAACCCAATGACGGGAGCACCCATGGCAGCAGCTTTTTACCATGTGATTTTTGATTTAGACGGCACCCTTCTCAACACGATTGAGGACCTGGCGGCCGCCGGCAACCACACCTGCGAGATGCACGGCTGGCCCACGTTTGCCGTGGACGAGTACCGCTACAAAGTGGGAAACGGCATGCTTAAGCTGGTCGAGCGCTTTATGCCCGCCGAGTATGCAGGCGACAGCCGTATGTTTGAGCAGACGCTTGCCGAGTTTAGGGCTTACTACGGCGAGCACAAGGAGGACCACACCGCTCCCTACGCCGGCACGATTGAGATGCTCGACCGTCTGCGCGCAGCGGGCGTTCAGCTTGCCGTGCTCACTAACAAGGATCATATTTCGGCAGCCCCGCTTATCGAGAAGTATTTTGGTTCCGAGTGCTTTGCGCTGGTGCAGGGCCGTGTGGACGCATTTCCGCCCAAGCCCGAGGCACCCGTCACGCTGCATGTGATGAAGGAGCTGGGCGCCGATCCGGCAACCACGCTCTATGTGGGCGATTCGAATGTCGATGTTCTGACCGGCCACAACGCCGGCCTTAAGAGCGCGGGCGTCAGCTGGGGCTTCCGCGGCCGCGCAGAGCTGGAAGCCGCCGGCGCCGACTACGTGGTGGACACCCAGGCAGAGCTCGCGGCGCTGGTGCTGGGCGAATAACGAGCGACACCGCTTAACGCAGCTGCGACAATTCTTCCGCACGGAAAGCGCATCCCGTTTTGGAGCAATCTTCCGGGTCGCGGTTTCCGCAACCCACCCCATCCGGAAACCGCGACCCATTATTCAGCCAAATACCGGCTCGCATTTTCCCGAGCATTCGATGCAGCGCTGGTGCAAGGAGTGCCCCCAACTGTCGGCAGAAAAGGAACGTCCCCAAGTGCCGCAAGAGTGTCCCTTTTGACTAGTCATTTAAGAACGTCCCCAATGACTACCATGACAACGCCGCAGGTAGAGGACGGACAGCGAAAACGCCCCTAAGCGAGCAAGGTGACGTGAAATGAAAGGGCGCTGACCTTCTGGTCGCGCCCTTGAAATTGAACGTCAGATTGCCGCTTAGGGGCGTTTGCAGCGTCGAGCAGTTGCGGCGTTTGGTAAAACGCCGCAACGAACTAGCTCATCATGGCATTCATCATCTCGTTGGTTGCGGAATCGTCAGCAGACCACTCGCCGTCGTCATTGCAGGAGTACTTGAAGGTGACCTTGGTGTCCTTGGTCTTAGCAGCCTTGGTCACATCGACCATAACCTGACCGGCCATCTTGTACAGCTCGTCATCGGAAGGCATCGAATCGAGCGCGGCGACCTTCTCCTGATACTGGGTGGCAAAATCCTCAACGATCTGGTTCATGGACTTGCAGGTAATGGTGACCTCGGCAGTCGCGGTGCCCTTGTCCTCGTCGACCGTCACGTCGCCGATCTTGTAGTCAAAGCCCTCGAGATAGCTCTTGGCGTACTCCTTGGGATCGATGCCCAGCTGCTCGAACTCGTCGCCCGAAGCCTCTTCCAGGCCGGCGAGGAAGTCGTCGCCACCGTTCTTGACCTCGTCAAACTGCGTCGTAAGATCCTCGGTGATGAGCTCCTCAACCGAAGGACCTCCGCAGCCGGAAAGCACAACCACGCACGCGACCAGAACAGCCATCAGGGGCACAAGCAGCAGCTTCTTTTTCATGAGATTCCTCCCAACAAGCGGCACCGCGCTTCCCGACGCGGCGCACGTCGTAACAATAAGGCCATACTAGCAGCTAACGAACACCCCCGGCAAAGCAAAGGCGCAGTCGGCTCGATTTAACGTCCGAACGGTTTACCGGTCCGCCCAACGCGCAATAAAACGCTCCGCCGCATTGTAATAAAAAAGGGTGGTCGAACGATTCGACCACCCCAAAACACCCTTATGTTGCCGCGGCTTACTTGCGGACGACCTTAACGATGGCGTCACCAGCAGCAACGGCAGACTCAGCCTCGACGGCGAGCTCGACGTCGGCGAACTCGGCGGTGTTGGACACAGCCACGACGACGCAGTCCTTGTAGCCGGCAGCGGCGATCTTGGCGCGGTCGATCTTGAGCATAGGCTGGCCAGCCTTAACGACATCGTCAGCCTTGACGAAGCCCTCGAAGCCGTCGCCGTTCATGTTGACGGTATCGACGCCAACGTGCACCAAAACC
Source organism: uncultured Collinsella sp. (assembly GCA_900545615.1). Taxonomy (GTDB): domain Bacteria; phylum Actinomycetota; class Coriobacteriia; order Coriobacteriales; family Coriobacteriaceae; genus Collinsella. The sequence goes on along the minus strand of UQZM01000008.1, from coordinate 34,763 downwards.
TCGATGCCGCTATCGGACTGCAGGCCCACGGCGTGACCCATGGTGACGGTCACCTTGCCGTCGCAGGGAGCGTAGACCAGATCGTCCTCGGGCCACACGGCGCAGCCCTTGCCCAGCACCTCGCCGCTAAAGACGGGATCGGGCACGTCGGCCATCTTGATGACCTTGCCCTTGACGGGCGAGCACAGCACGTCGGCGCCGGCAGAAGTAGAGATGGAGGCAGGAGCAGCGGCAGCCGCGGGCTCAGCCTTCTTCTTGAACATATCAAACAGACCCATACGTTTTCTCCTCTTGATTAAGCGCAACGTTATGCGCATGCCTATGGTGATTATAGTGCCAAATGGCCAAATTGCTAAGGTGAGGGCTCGAATCGAGAGCCCTTCCAAGCCCTTCCCAAAACCTTTTCCCCAGTGGCACTCATATTGTCGATTAATCCTCGATAAGCCCCAGACGAACAAAGGCATTCCAGATGCCATCGTCATCGACGTCGGTGGTCACGCAATCGGCTGCCGATCCGGCGTTCGGCAGAACGCCGGAACTCAATCGCCGGAACTCAATTACTCCAGGCCCTCGGTGCCGTTGGACTTGATGATCTTCTGATATGCGAAGAAGCTGTCCTTGCGGCGGCGCTCGTAGGTACCGGTGCCGTCATCGTACTTATCGACATGGATGAAGCCATAGCGCTTGCGCATCTCGCCAGTGCCGGCGGACACCAGGTCGATGGGACCCCACCAGGTGTAGGCGATCAGGTCGACGCCGTCGGCAATGGCCTCGCCCATGGCCTTGATGTGGCTCTGCAAGTAGGCGATACGATACGGGTCGTGGATGGAACCGTCCTCCTCGACCTCGTCGTAAGCGCCCATGCCGTTCTCGACCACCATCAGCGGAATCTCGTAGCGAGCATAGATCTCGTTGAGGGCGATGCGCAGGCCCAGCGGATCGATCTGCCAGCCCCAGTCGGTGGACTCCAGATAGGGATTCTTGCCGCCAAAGGTCATGTTGCCCTCGGTCATCTCGTGGTCCTTGTGGGTGCCCACGGTGCCGGACATGTAGTAGCTAAAGGAGTAGAAGTCGACCTTGCCGTCGGCGATATCCTGCAGGTCGCCGTCCTCCATCACGAGCTCAACATCATTCTCGGCCCAGAAGCGCTTGGCATAGAACGGGTACCTGCCACGCACCTGCACGTCGGAGCAGTACCAGTTCATGGCGTTCATCTCCTGCTGCGTGGCGAACACGTCGGCCGGATCGCACGTGGCGGCATAGGAGAGGATGAAGCAGTCCATGTTGCCCATCTTGAACTGCGGGTAATGCTCGTGGGCATAGCGTACGACGCGGCCGCTGGCGACAAACTGGTGATGCAGCGCCTGCATACGGGCCTGCGGCGTGGTGTGAACCGCCGAAGCCGGGCCCTCAAAGCCCTGGATCATACTGGTCTCAAAAAGGTTGCCCATGTCCTGAGTACCGCAGTTGATCTCGTTGAAGGTGAGCCAGAACTTGACCTTGTCCTGGTAACGGTCGAAGACGGTCTGGCAATACTTCTCAAAGAAGCCGATGAGCTCGCGGCTCGCCCAGCCGTTGTATTTCTCGACCAGGTGATAGGGCATCTCGTAGTGCGAGAGGGTCACGAGCGGCTCGATGTTGTGGGCGCGCAGGCAGTCGAAGACGCGATCGTAGAAGGCGAGGCCGGCCTCGTTGGGCTCGGCGTCATCGCCGTTGGGGAAGATACGGCTCCAGGAGATGGACATGCGGAACATGTTGAAGCCCATCTCGGCAAACAGCGCGATGTCCTCCTCGTAGTGATGGTAGAAATCGATGCCGTCATGGTTGGGATAGAAGCGGTTGGGGTCGATGTCGACCGTAATCTGACGCGGTTCCTTGTAGCTGCCGCCCAGGAAGTGGTCGTCGACGGAAGGACCGCGGCCGTCCACGTTCCAAGCGCCCTCAAACTGGTTGGCGGCGGTGGCGCCACCCCAATAGAAGCCCTCGGGGAACTTGATGTTTGCCATGAGCATCTCCTTTGCATCGCGGGTCGATAAGCTGAGTATCGCCCACGCGCGCGGCAGGCAGGGGCAGGGGTGCCAAACCCGACACTTCTTTTCGCGCCCACGGACCGCCGCCGCCCCGTCCCTGATACTTCCTGATACCGACCGAAACGTGCCAAAATAAGCCTGTCTTTTTTTGGCAGGTTTGTTGAGTGTGGGAGTTCGTATGGATATCAAACGCAAGATCACCGAGGCGCAGGGCCTCACCCCCACCGAGCAACAGCTCGGCATTGCAGCCCTTGCCATCGGCGAGGACATCCGCGGACTTTCTATTAAGGAATTTGCCGCGCGCACCAATGTTTCTGTTGCGAGCGTGCACCGTTTTTGCAAAAAGCTCGGCCTCGAGGGCTTTAAGGATCTCAAAGTCGAGCTCATCCGCCTGGCAACCGAATCGGGCAATCGGCGCGACGTGGACATCAACTTTCCCTTCGACGCCACGTCCACCCCTGCGCAGGTTATGGAGCGCATGGAGGGGCTCTACCAGACCACGCTGGCCGAAACGCAGGAGCTGCTCGACCCCACGCAGCTTGACCACGCCGCCAAGCTCATCGCGAACGCCCGACAGGTCGACATCTACACGGGCTCGCACAACCTCTATCCAGCGGGAATGTTCCGCGATCGCCTGCTCTCCGCCGGTAAAAGCGCAACGTGCCACAACGGTGTCGAGGCCCAGGTGCGAACGGCGCTCGCCTCGGGTCCCGACCATGCGGCAATCGTCATCTCCTACAGCGGCCTTGCCCCCAACCTCAAGGACATCTTGCCGATCCTCAGCAGTCGGCATGTCCCGGTCATCGTCATCGGCACGCCTTATTGCGCTCGCATTCACCCCGGCTTTGCCGCCTACCTTACGGTGAGTGACCACGAGAGCATGACGCATCGCATCACGCAGTTCGCCAGCCACATCGCCGTGCAATACGTGCTCGATTCGCTCTACAGCAGCTACTTCGCCAAAGATTACGCCCGCTGCTCCGAATTCCTAGAGCGCTCGTTCCCCTACACCCGCCTGCCCGGGCTCAAGTAGCGACGAGCGTGGTTCTCGGACGCCTATCTAACGAGAGCAAGTAGTCATTGGGGACGTTCTTAAACGACTAGTCAAACAAGAACGTCCCCAACGACCACTCCGGCAACACCGATGTTTTGGCATCGACAGCGAGCGGGCCGCGATTTTGCCGCATCCGGAGCAAGACAACGCCGCGGGTAGAGGACGGACAGCGAGCGCCGCCCAGAGCGAACAAGTTGGCATGAAAAAGGCAAGGCATTGACCTTCTGGTCATGCCTTGCCTTTTGAATGACAAATTGTCGCTCTGGGCGGCGCGCAGCGTCGGCCGGTTACGGCGTTTGGTAAAACGCCGTAACTAACGCACTCCGTACTGCTCGTAGTAGGCGTCGATGGCGGCCTTGAGCTCGTCGTCGATGACGACCTTGCCGTCGATCTCGTGGTTGTAGAGGGTCTCGACGACCTCGGCCATGGAGACGATGCTCGCGACGGGGAAACCGTACTTGGCCTCGATCTCCTTCTGCGCGGTGGTCACACCGCCCTTGCCGACTTCCATGCGGTTGAGGGACACAATCAGGCCCTTAATTTCGACGTCGGCAGCAGCCTTAACCTTGGGATAGGTCTCGTCGATGGACTTGCCGCTGGTGGTGACGTCCTCGACCATGACCACGCGGTCGCCGTCCTGGGGCTCATAGCCCAGCAGGTTGCCCTTATCGGCACCGTGGTCCTTAGCCTCCTTGCGGTCGCAGCAGTACTTGACCTCCTTGCCGTACAGCTCGTGGTAGGCAATTGCGGTCACGACGGCCAGCGGAATACCCTTGTAGGCCGGTCCAAACAGCACATCAAAGTCGTCGCCAAAGTTATCGTGAATGGCCTGGGCGTAATACTCGCCCAGCTTCTTGAGCTGGTAGCCCGTCACGTAAGCGCCGGCGTTCATAAAAAACGGGGACAGACGGCCGCTCTTGAGCGTAAAGCTGCCGAACTTAAGAACGTCGGACTCAACCATAAACTTGATGAACTCTTGCTTGTAAGCCTCCATGCGGGCTCCTCTCGTAATCGCGTACGTGCCTTCCAGTTTAGCGCAGGCGAAGCGTCGATGCGGGTGCGCTTTGAGGCCACATCCCCCGTTAGAGTAAGCGACTGGGCGGCAGCTCATACGCTAGTCCCTTGGTGTCCAGGACCAGAAGAAGTTGATGAGGGCCACACGCGTGGCGGTGCCGGTCTTTTTGTTGATCGAGGAAATGTGGCGGTAGAGCGTGGAGCGCGAAAGGAAGAGCGTTGTGGCGATGTCCTGAACACTCTGGTCCGAAACGACCAAGGCCTCCAGAATATCGCGCTCGCGCTCTGTAAGTCCAAAGGTGGTGACGAAGGCATCGAGGCGTTCATCGGACGTGAGCTCCGCTGCCTCCACGAGCGCGGAATCGGAGCATGTGGACGCAAAATCCCCACCAAGATCGTCGGTAGCAAGCGCCAGCCCGTCCTGCATCACGACATCATCGGCCTGTTGCCCCAACTGCCCCAGCAGCGTAATCGCAATGCCCACAAACATCACGAGCGCCGCACCGACCGCAGCCAGCACATTTTGACTCGAGATAATCGCCACTGCCGGCGCCGTCACGAACATCGAGCACACGTTGTTGACGACGCGACCCATGCACGGCCAAAAATATGACCAGCGCGCATAGAGCGAGACGGCGGCATATTTTGTGGTAAAGAACACCACGAAAAAGCCCGAGCCCAGATAAAAGATGATCGTGGCAGCAAGCTCGTTGCCGCCATTGCCATCGACGATGAGCACAAAGAACGAAAGCGTGGACAGTATGGCGGCACATGTCATGCCGATATTCATATACGAGCGGCCGTGCAGGTCAAATAGTGCGCCAGCGACCAACGAGCTCACGACAAGCAGCAGGCGCGGCCAATCGCCCAAATCGACGGCTCCGACAGCATGCAGGGTCGTGAAGCCCGCGTTGAGAGCGGCGAATACGCCGGAAAGATACGCCGTCGCCACGGTCAGGCGGACCACGGCGCGGCGGAATGCCGCCTTTGCCTTGGGATCGTCTTGCCACTTGGCGCCATATTCCAAAGCATCTACCGAAAGCCCGGCAACACTGGGTTCAAAGCTGGGATCGGACTCGTCGCGCAGCTTGGCGCGTCGGGCACCGTGGAGCAACGCCACCTGCGCGATCGCACAGACGACCAGAACAGCCTGCTGAGGAATGCCGACAGGCATCACCATGTGGTTGAGAACCTGCACCAGAACGCCCATGGCGTAAGAAAGTGCGGCGGCGCGCGCCAAGCAGGGCGTTCGCGCAAAGCGCCTCGCAAAATTTGCATGAGCAGTCGATCCGCAGTAGCCCAGCGCGCAGCACGCCACCAAACCGCCGGCAATTACCACCTCAACCTGAACCGCCATAATCAACAGCAGCAATGCCGCCACCAGCAAAACGCCCGTGACGTCACTCGTTGCGTCGATAGCATGGGGACGGCGATAGTACAGAATGGGACGCACAAAGAAGCCAATCACACTCGCGCCGATGACAAGGCTCTCATAAATAACGACCTCGTTTGGAGACACGAACTCGGCCATGCGCACATCAAAGAGATACTCGCACGCCAAAAACGTGAAGAAGAACAGCGCCAGGCATATAATCTCCCGAATGCCCCGACGCAGATATGCGGTTGTGTCTCCCATGCCCCTCATGGTTAACCCCCGGCCGCTCAATTGTCTGGAATCCCATTTTACATTTTAATAAAGAACCAATCTCAATATCGAAGCCGAGCTCGAAATGCTGCAAATTTGACCCCAGCCGTTCACATCACGCCGCGATTTTTAGCCGCATGGACCAGAAGGGACACACGCGACCTCTAGTTCGGCAAGGAGTGTCTCCAACTACCACTCATTTAAGTACGTCCCCAATGAGTACCGCCTCAAATTAAACCGCCCCCATTTCCTGCGCTAAGGAAATGGGGGCGGTTCACGCCGGCCTTTATCTTTTTCGACAGCCTCGTTTGGCTCGCGCTACACCAGGCGTATGGCTTCCTGGACAGCACCGTAAAGGTTGGCGTCGTTGCCGAGCTCGGCCACCTTTATCTGCGGCACGGGAATGCCGGCAAGGGTCCCTTCGTAACCCGCGAGGGCCAGCGGCATCTGCGCACGCAGGGCATCGACGAGCTCGGGATGGCACGAGATGCCGCCTGCGATCACAAAGACCTCGGGGTCGAGCACGGCCTGCAGGTTGATGAGCTGTCCGTCAAAGGCGCGAGCGTAGCGGTCGAGCGCGCGCTGCGCCGCCGTGTCGCCATCCGCGATCCACTCAAAGATGCGGCGGCCGTCCACCGGAGAACCCGCAGGCAGGCCCTTCTCGGCAACGGCAGCATCGCGGAGCGCACGCCAACCGCCCGAATCGGCAAAGGAGTTTCCCATGTTCGCGGCAGTCGTGACATCGTTGCGTAAGAAGCTGAACTCGCCTGCAAAGCAGTGCGCGCCGCGCAGGACCTTGCCGTCGATGACGATACCGCCGCCGATGCCCGTGCCAATAGCGAGCACCACGCCAAAACGCGTCCCGCGCAGGGCGCCAGCCGCATACTCACCAAGTGCACAGCACTTACCGTCGTTATTGACGGCAACCGGCACCCCCAGCGCCTCGCGCATGAGCTTTCCCAGCGGGCAGCCGTCCATAAACGTGAGCGCGCCGCCGCGATGGATCGTTCCCGTGACATCTCCCTCGTAGATACCGCCGGGTGCGCTCACGCCTACGGCGCTCACGCGCTCACAGTACGGCTCGACGAGCCCGATCAGCGCCGAAACCGTCTCCTCAGCCGTGGTAAAGCCCGTCGGCAGGCTCCCACGCTCGCGGATGGAAAAATCCTCGCCCAGCACAGCCCATTTAACGGCCGTACCGCCCACATCGATTCCGAAGAACTCCTGCATATTCGCCCCTCACGCGCCATAGCCCCGGACATGCATCGCCGCGACCGCTGCAGGGGCTACCCTTATGATGGTCATGCAGCAAATCGCGCCCGGAGCCAATTATCTCTCTGTTTTACGCCCCTACTTTGGTCAGACGAAGCAACATATATTGTTTACTAGGGAGGCCGATGCGAAACTTGCCCTCAAAGGTTCCGGGAAGCTCCTCCTTCGTCATGTCCCATGTCCACAACACGCACCTTGTATCGAGCGCCTGCCTCGCCCCCAAACTCACGAGACCACTCATTTAAGTACGTCCCCAATGAGTGCGACGGAATGGCTCCCCTTGGCAGTTTAAAGCTGTCATGCAGGAACCATTCCGTCGCACCCTAATGAAAGGGACTGGGTTGTAAATGTTGGAGAAGAGCCGTTAGTGCCCAGGGGTCAGGATCACCAGGGCGTCGTGCTCAAAGGGATGCTGAGCCACGCGCACGGTGCCGTCACCGTTGTCGCGGACGGGCAGCTTGGCGATGCGCTTGTCCTCCATGTCGAGGACCGTCGCCGTCCAGCCACGCGTGCCGTCGAGCTTAAACTTGAGCGCCGTGGTGCGCGGCAGGTACGTGACGACGCGATCGCCAACACGCGCCACACGAATGGCCTCGCGCGCGTCATCGAGGAGCTCCTGCGCCGGAACCACGGCAAGCGCGTCGTCGGCAGCCGTAGCGCCCAGGGCGGCAAGCACGTGCTCGATCGCGCCAAAGTCCCACACACCCGCAAACTGCAGGCACTCTTGCCAGCGGAAGGGCATGTCAAAGCCCTCGCCCAGCACCGAACCCTGGCTCTTGCTGGTCTGCCAGTTCCAAACACCGTGTGCGCCATAGGTCACGCCGGCGCTCGCGCCGGCAAGAATCGACGACCATACGCTCGCGCGGCAATCCTGCGCGGTGAAACGCCAGTAGACGTTGCGCGACGCACCCATCTGCTCGTAGCAGGGCTCGGAGTTGACCATCGGCTTTTTGGGATAGTTGGCGATAAAGTCCTGCGGCAAATGCCATGCCTCAGGCTGGCCCTCGTAGTTGTGGCCGGGCTGGAACATGTAAAAGTCCAGACGATCCAGGTACTGTGACGGAATGGTGCGGTTGCCGCGGTTGATATGCATGGTGTGCAACGCCTCGGGCGCGCGTTTGACGACTTCGTCGAGGGCGGCCTCGTAGTAGGCAATCGCCTCGTCGCTGGTAAAGTCGGTATCGCCCGTCACCACGTAGACGGGATCGAACTCGCCCAGGTTCTCGACGACGCGGGCAACGTGGGCACGGACCTCCTCGCGCGGCATAACCTCGGCACCGCAATGCTCGGCAATCTTGGCGCCCCAGGTACCGGGCACGTAGTTGCACCACATAAGCACGAGCGCCGGACGAATGCCGTGCTCGACGGCAGCGCGACACATGGCGGCGGCGCGATCCCAGTACGCTTGGTTGGGGCGGGACCAATCAAAATGTACGCCGTCCTCGCTGGCATAGGGCCAAATGCCCAGATCGGGGCAGCAGCGATCCCACTGCGGCAGCGTGTTGATCTGCAGCACGTTCATGCCCTGTTCGGCACGGCGGGTCAGATAGTAGTCCCAATCGGCCTCGGCAATGCTCGTAAACGCGCTCCAGCACGTATCGGCAAACCAAAAGAACGGTTTGCCCTCGCACAAAAAGCCGTCCTGGCGACCGTTAACGGTCAGCTTTCCCAAACTCATCTGCATGTCCTTTCGTTTGATAAAGGAGTTGCGAACCGGCAGATTCTTTCGCGGTAACCCCGCGCGAAAGCCCCTGGCGCTTAGCAAGCCCCGGCGAGTAGGCGCCGCGCGCCCCCAATCAGTCTACCTTGTAAGAAGGGCCCCGCCGGGCTTGCGCCTGACGGGGCCCTGTCGTGTAGGTAAGGTCGTATGCGTCCGAATGGTTTGGCCTTAGGCCTCCATCTCGGCGAGCTCCTCCTTGGAGAAGCCAGTGGCAAAGACGACGGCAGCGGCGATGACAAAGGAGATTGCCATACCGACGATAGCCCAGACGGTGTTCATCTGGCCACCCTGCAGGTAGTTGGTGAAGACCAGGAAGTTGGAGGCACCGCCGGCCAGGTAGTAGGTAACACCCATGAGGCCGGAGAACACAGCGCCGATAGCACCGCCGATAAACATACCGAGCATGGTGCGACGGAAGCGCATGAGGATACCGAAGAGTGCGGGCTCGGTGACGCCGCCGGCGATGGCGGAGATGACGTAACCCAGAGCAAGACCCTTCTCGTCGGGGTTCCTCATCTTGAGGAAGGCACCGAAGGCGCAGCCCCAGACAGCGGCCATAGCGCAGTTGGTGGAAACGAAGACGAAGGGATCGTAGCCGGCAGCGATGATCTGAACCTGAGCGAGCAGGATGACGGGCATGTGCATGCCGCAGACCACGAAGAGCTGCCAGAAGGCGCCGAGGATGGCCATGACGATCAGGATACCGATGCCACCCATGTCAGCGAGACCGAAGAGGGCGTTAGCGATGAGGCTGCCGATCTCGTTGCCGATCGGGGCAAGGACGATGAAGGCGATGGGGATGGTGACGATCATGGTGCAGAACGGCGTGAAGACCGTGGACAGCACGTCGGGCATGACCTTCTTAAAGAACTTCTCGACAAAGTACAGGACCGGCACCGAGAGGATGATCGGCAGGACGGACTGCTGGTAGTTGGCAGCGGCGATCTGGATGCCGTAGACGGAGATGATTCCGCCACCCTCCTGAGTCGCGACACTCACGACGGACGGGGCCATGAGAGCACCGCCGAGGAGCATGCCCAGAACCGGAGAGGCGCCGAGCTTCTTAGCAGCGGCATAGCCCAGGTAAATGGGGATAAAGGTAAACGTGGCCTCGTACAGGGTGGTGTAGAGGAACGTGTAGGTCGGATCGGTATCGGAGAGAACGCCGAGCATAGTGGGACCGAGGACCGCGGCGATGGTGCGGAACAGACCGCCGGCCATGAGCAGCGGGATCAGCTGGGTCATGGAGCCCGACAGATAGTCGAGGATGATGTTGGGCAGGTTCTTGAGCTCGAACTTCTCCTTAGGAGCGTCGAGGTTCTCGTCGACCGCGGCACCCTGCTTGACGCCGGACATGGCGACGAACTCGGCGAGCACCTTGGGCACGTTCTGGCCGATGATGACCTGGAGCTGGCTGCCGGCGAACTGGCAACCCAGAACACCCTTGACCTTCTTGATCTTCTCCACGTCGGCCTTGTTGTTGTCCTTGAGCGTCAGACGCAGGCGCGTCATGCAGTTGGTGGCGACGGTAACATTCTCCGCACCGCCCACGAGCTCGAGGACATCGGTGGCAATCTGTTTGTTATCTACTGCCATGGGACCCCTCCCCATATCATCGTGTGCCTAATCGCTTGGGCGCAGGCACGCCTTTGGCCCGGTGACTATAACCCCTTACGGTTACCGAACCCTTGGATACGCTGTCGTAAACAATATGTTTACTGAACGTTTACAGCGCTTAGTTTACACGCAGCGTTGAATTTGTGGCAGTTTTGCCGTTTGCAGTCCGGTGAACGGTAGGAAATCGGGGGTGAACGTAATTGAATGCCAAGGCATTACATATAGTGCCATTTATTTATAAGTGGCCGTCTACGTGGGATTTTATATAATCTGTCACCCAAATTCCTTGTTGACTCATCAACAAAAGCCCTGCTAGATAGTAGTAAACGAGTGTTTAGTAGTTCATTGAGTGTTTGATCTAACCGTTTACCGAGTTCATCTGCTTATTCTCTAATTCTGCTTTACACTAAACATGTTTAGATTGTATTGCCGCGATTGTTTAGTATTTGCGGCACAAAGGAGGCAGCTCATGGAACTCAGATCGTGTACCTACGCAACCGTCACCACCTTGGGCGACTTTGGCCCCTGGATCAGCAAGATCGTTCTCGACCTACCCTGCACCGTGCGCGCCAACGATGTCGATGCGAACACTTTCCATATATATGTAGAGCGTCACGAGCGCACGGGCGAGGTCCTGATGCGCAAGGAGCACGGCGCCGACCATGCCGCGCCCTCCGTGGGTTACATCGACGTTCTCGCCGCGTATCCGTGTGACGAGAACGGCCGCAAGCTCGCCGTGGGCACCCATGCGGCACTCGAGGTCGCCGAGCAGCGCCTGACGAAAAAGATCGAAGGCGGCGTCATGGGCTCGCGCATGCTCGATGACCAGCTGCGCATCACGCAGCTCGCGGCTCTTCCCGGTAACGACGGCGACGACCCCACCTACGGCCTGGTCTTCGATGCCTGTCGCGGCGACATCTGCCCCGCGCTCAAGGGCTGGAGCAATGCCGTGCAAAAGACCGCCATTGATGGCATCGCGCTCGAGTACGGCTTCTTTGAGCCCAGCTTTAAGGCAGAGGACTCGGCCTGCTTCAATCCCTTCGCGCCCGAGGCCACGGTCGTGCCCCAAAAGGCCCCGCTCGTGGTGTACCTGCACGGCGCCGGCGAAGGCAAGGGTTCCGCGCAGGGCGAAGGCGCCACGCGCGCCTATATCGGCAACCGTGTGACAGCCCTCTCGCAGCGTCAGATCCAGCGCTACTTTGGCGGCTTTGCCTGGGTGCTCGTGCCGCAGTCTCCCACGTTTTGGATGGACAACGGCATCGAGCAACTCGGCCGCTCCAACCAGAGCATCTACTCCCCCGTGCTCAAGGCGCTCATCGACGAGTTCGTCGCCGAGCACGCCGACCGCATCGACACCGACCGCATCGTGGTCGCCGGTCTTTCCAACGGCGGCTTTATGACCTTGCGTCTGTGCGCCGACTACCCCGATTTCTTCGCCGCCGGCCTTCCCTGCTGTGCCCCCTGGTACAACGCCACCGACGAGGACGTAGCCGCGCTCGCCAAGACGCCACTGTGGTTTACGCACTCCAAGGGTGACGAGCTCGTGTCTCCGCAACAAACCGTGCTGCCGCTCACGGCGCGTCTGCGTGACGCCGGAGCCAACGTGCACCTCACCTACTTTAGTCATGTCGAGGACCTGACCGGGCGCTATCGCGAGGCCGATGGCTCGCCTAAGAAGACGTTCAACCACGGCGTGTGGATCCACCAATTCAACGACCTGTGTTATCAAGACTTCGACGGGGGCAACGTACTCATCGACGGCGAGCCGGTGGGCTGCTGGGAGTGGTCGGCCAGAGTTTCGAGGTAGCCATCCCATCGGGGGCCCTGACCTTTAGTTTTGTAAACGTCCTCGCGCATGGGTCCCGCTTATCCTGCTCCTTCGGAGCATCGGATAAGTGGGACCCGCGCTGCGGAATGTTTACAAAACTAAAGGTCAGGGCCCCTAAGTTAACGTTGTTCGAAACGCTGGACGAGCGCTTCCGGCAGCACGCCGGGTCGGCGGCGATGGGGGCGTGGGTCCCGCCTTGCCTTGCGCGTAACTGGCTGAATTGATTTTGATTGGAGCTGTTCCTATGTCCCAAGAGTTAACTCGGGTGATTGTTACTACTGATATGGAAGTCGACGATATGAACTCACTCGTTCATTTGGCTCTGTATCTTAATGTGCTTGATGTTCAGGCTGTGGTGTATACGGCTTCGCAGTATCACTTTCTTGGCGATGGCGTCCATACGCTCGGCGAGGTGAATTCGCATTGGCGGACTAAGGGGCGTCGCTCTTACGAGTGGGCTGTTGTGCCTCATGAGCCCGATCCGCTGGCCGGGGAGCTTCGTGAGTATCGACCGTTTCCCGAGCATTGGATTGAGAGTCTCTGGAGTAATGAATATGTCCAGGCTTGGCCGCAGCTGCAGGCGAATGCGGACGCTGCCGATGAGCCGCCGTATCCCACGCCTGCCCAGATGATCGAGCGCACCTTTGTGGGAAATGTTGCCTTTGAGGGTGATGTGACTGAGGAAACTGAGGGGTCTCGCGTAATTGCGCAGGCGATTTTGGATGATGATCCGCGTACATTATGGCTGCTCAGCTGGGGTGGCATGAACACCATTGTTCGCGCCCTCATGAGCATTGCCGAGCGTTATCGCGCCACGCCCGAATGGCCCGCCGTGCAGCAGCGGGTCTATCGGAAGGTGCGCGTGATGGGCGTTGCCGATGGCATAGGGCAGGACAACTCATGGCTCGACCATGGACGCGAGCTCTTTCCCGAGCTCGTCTTTTGGCGTGTGCCCTATATGTATGGCGGCTATGTCGACGCCAAGATGGCGCAGCCCGATTCGCTGCCGCTGTTTCAGGCTCCTTGGCCCGAGCAGAATCTCACGCAGGGCAACGGCTCCCTCATGGCGCGCTATATGCTCTATGGCGATGGCAAGGTCTACGAAAACGAGCCCGAGCGCTTTCAGTTTGGCAAGCATGCCCGTCTGGATTGGGGTCTAGAAGGCATGCCCGCGATGCAGTTTGAGCGCGGCGACTTTATGGCCGAAGGCGACAGCATGACCTACATTCCACTACTGCCGTTTGGCCTGCGCGGTATCGATGACCGCAGCTTCGACACGCTGCTCGGCCGCATGTTCCTCGACGGTCACCCCGACTCGGACGCACCCGCCGGTTTTGCCGCCATCGGCACACCCATAGACGGCAACCCCAATCCCTACCTGCGCGCCTATCAGGAAGACTTTGCCGCCCGCGCGCAATGGTGCGCCCATGATCCGGCAGCGTGTTCGCATCCGGCACATGTTGCCGAGGTCACGGCCGACCGCAGCGCCGCAGCCGGTGAGCGTGTCGTCCTTGCAGCGGCCATCGTCGACCCCGACGGCAGAGGCTTTGATGCACATTGGGATGTCGCCGAGGACCCGTCGAGCTATGCAGGCGTCCAGGATCTGTCGCTGTGGCATGAATGCGCGATGGACGCCGCTTTCATCGTGCCCGCCGACGCACGACCCGGCGACCGCTTCGTGCTCACCCTCACCGTCCAGACGCGCGCCGAGCGCCCCTGCACCCGCTACGCCCAGGTCGCCGTGACCGTGGCATAGCAAGGACGGCGTCCACATTCGACAGCCGCCACATTCGGCAAGGAGTGTCCCCAACTGCCACTCATTTAAGTACGTCCCCAAGTGCCAACTCAGACAGTAGATGTTTAATCTGTTTCGTTAACTGAAATGCGTAAATCTGGTTAATCAAAAAAGCAAAATTTGGTTAAATGAAAACGGTAAATTTAGTTAAACGCGCTGTTAATCAATGGTGATAATTATGCCAAAGAAGTACTACACTAGAATTATCGAAAATGAGCTCGACCAGCTGCTGGGCATATTCGGTGCCGTTCTCATCGAAGGACCGAAATGGTGCGGGAAGACGACCACAGCCGAGACCCGTGCGGCGTCCAGGCTCCTTCTCATGGACCCGTCCCGCAACTTCGAGAATCGCTTACGCGCCGAGACTGACCCAGCTCTTGCCGTTTCCGGCGAGGTGCCACGGCTAATTGACGAGTGGCAGGAGGTTCCGAAACTTTGGGACGCAGCACGGTTTGAATGTGACAACCGTGGCGGTGAGCCTGGCCAGTTCATATTTACGGGGTCGGCAACGCCGCGAGACGACAAACGTCCGATGCACAGTGGCGCTGGAAGGTTCGCCAAACTGCGCATGGATACCATGACGCTTTTCGAACTTGGGAAATCCAGCGGTGCAGTTAAGCTATCGGGCATTATTTCTGGCAAAAAGTTCAATGGCGCTTTTGGGTCGCTGGATTCTGCCTCGATTGCCGAGTGCGTTGTTCGTGGTGGATGGCCTGCGGCGGTCGGACACGATGCGCGGGCTTCGTCCGCGATGGCCAAACGATACATCGACATAGTTGCCGAAGAGGATTTGTCCCGTGTCGACGGCTCTCGCCGCGACCCTGAAAAGGTCAAAGCTGTCATTGAATCGCTTGCGCGCAATGAATCCACTTTGGCGACACTCAAAACGCTCGTAGCCGATCTTGGTGGAGAGGTGTCGAGACAAACGGCGTCATCATACATATCTCTTCTCGCTCGGGTTAATTTCGTTCGCGATATTCCCGCATGGAGCCCTGCAATGAGATCTCCAGTGCACCTAAGAGAATCGAAGAAGCACCATCTCGCTGACCCGTCACTAGCGGCCGCTGCGCTCGGGGCGACTCCGGAGACATTACTGCTGGACTTCAAGACGCTTGGACTGCTTTTTGAATCGTTGGCCCTTCATGATTTGTGGGTTTATGCGCAAGCAAATGGAATGGGTCTCTATCACTATCACGATTCTCGCGATCTAGAGGTCGATGCAGTCATTGCGGCTCCCGGTGGAACGTGGATTCCGATCGAAGTTAAACTCAGCTCTGCTCAAATCGAAGAGGCGTCTGACAGTCTCGTTGCTGTCGAGAAGCGTATGGTCGCTGCCGGAAACAACCCGCCAGTTTCGAAAGTCGCAATCATTGGATTTGGCTCACAAGCCTATGTCACTGACCGCGGCGTCCAAGTTGTTCCGCTGGATGTTCTCGCGCCGTAGTGCAATTGCAAGTTTTAACTTCTTTTGCTTTCTTTCACTTCTTTTAACGAAACACCCGGTGGGCATTAACTGCTCGCCGGGTGTCTTGGTTAGGACGTTATAAAGCAGGACTTCCGAAACACGGCGGTCAGGTCCGCCTCCTAAGGGCCTGAGGTGCTCGAGATTGGGAGCGACAAGCCCGACGAAGCGTACTTTAGGTACGCGAGGAGGGTTGGAGCCCCAAGGTTGAGTGCCTCAGTGCCCTTAGGCCAGGTCTTCGCCGTTGGTGGCGATGACCTTCTTGTACCAGTCGAAGCTCTTCTTCTTGGAACGCTTGAGAGTGCCGTTGCCCGCATCATCGCGGTCGACATAGATAAAGCCGTAGCGCTTGGACATCTCGCCCGTGCCGGCAGACACCAGGTCGATCGGGCCCCAGGTGGTGTAGCCCAGCAGGTCAACGCCGTCCTCGGTCACCGCGTCGTGCATCGCGGCGATATGTTGACGCAGGTAGTCGATACGGTAGTCGTCGTTGATGGAGCCATCCTCCTCGACAACATCCTTGGCGCCCAGGCCGTTCTCGACCACAAACAGCGGCTTCTGATAGCGGTCGTACAGGTCATTGAGGGTAATGCGGAAGCCCAGCGGATCGATGGCCCAGCCCCACTGGCTCTCCTGCAGGTAGGGGTTCTTGGCACCGGCGAAGGCGTTGCCCTGGGTGCGCTCGACATCGGGGTTATCGGCACCGGCGGAGCAACGAGTGCTGTAATAGCTAAAGCTGATGAAGTCGACGGCGTTGGCGGCCAGGATCTCGCGGTCCTCGTCCGTCATGCCCACATCGATGCCCAGACGCTCGAGCTTCTTGACGGCATAGGCCGGGTAGTAGCCGCGGCTCTGGACGTCGACGAAAAAGTAGTTGTCCTGGTTGTCGAGCTGCGCCTGGCGCACATCGCCCGGACGGCAGCTGTAGGGGTAATAGCTACCCGCGGCAAGCATGCAGCCGATCTTGACCTCGGGGTCGATCTCGTGGGCAATCTTGGTTGCCCAAGCGCTGGCGACGAGCTCGTTGTGGGCGGCCAGGTACTCGACGGCCTCCTTGTTCTCACCCTCCTCAAAGACCAAACCGGCACCCATAAACGGCAGGTGCAAGATCATATTGATCTCGTTGAAGGTGAGCCAGTACTTCACCAGGCCCTTGTAGCGGGTGAAGATCGTGGTCGCGAGGTTCTTGTAGAAGTCGATGAGCTTGCGGTTGCGCCAGCCGCCGTACTCCTTGATGAGGTGAATCGGGCAGTCGAAGTGCGTGATGGTCACGAGCGGCTCGATGCCGTGCGCCTGACACTCGCGGAACACGTCCTCGTAGAAGGCCAGGCCAGCCTCGTTGGGCTCGGTCTCGTCACCGTTGGGGAAGATGCGGGTCCACGCCAGACTCATGCGGAAGGTCTTAAAGCCCATCTCGGCAAAGAGGGCGATGTCCTCCTTGTAATGGTGATAGAAATCGATGCCGGTCTGCGCGGGATAGTAATAACCGTCCTCAAAGTCGAGCATCTTGCGCTGGCCGGAGACCACCGCATAGCGCTCGGGGCCATGCGGAGCCACATCCACGTTGGCCAGGCCGCGGCCATCCACGTCATAAGCGCCCTCGCACTGGTTGGCAGCCGTCGCGCCGCCCCACAGGAAGTCTTTACGGAAAGCCATGCGTCAATCCTTTCACACGCTGTTTGTCATGATTTCAGTATCCTCGCAAATAGGGCCTCGCTCAACGGCAACGGCGCAGGCCGACACTTCTTTTCGCGCGCAGGCGCCCCGCAGCTGCCCCCGTCTGACACTTTTTGATACCCGCCGGCCAAACCACCACAAAGGGGACAGGCACTTTTGCGGCGGATTGGGCACGGTTTGTCTCGATCTGTAACAGTTAGGCAGCCAAAACCGGGCCTGGTGTTACAGGTCGAGATTTTCGGGCGGGCCCCTGCGGTTTGTCTTGATCTGTAACAGGTAGAAACGATTTAGCCCGCTAGATGTTACAGATCGAGACAGAAGATTCTAGTCGCAGGCGATGTCGAGGTTCTTGCCGATGAGGCCTACGTAGCCGCCTTCGCCGGCGGGATATTTGACTGAATAGGAAAAAAAGGAAAAAATAGGAAAAAAAGGAAAGGAGACTCATGACTGAAACCATCTTCTCCCCCTCATTTGGAAATCGCCCGTCCTATCTGGTGGGGCGCGGGAGCGTGATTTCGACATTCATCTCCGGCCTTGAGCAGGAGCCGGGCAATCGAGACCGAGCCATGCTCATGCTCGGCCAGCGAGGCAGCGGCAAAACGGTTCTGCTGTGGGAACTTGCCGATCGCGCACGCAAGCTCGGCTTTGTTGTCGCCACGCCCACCGTAGCCTCCGAGGATATGCTCGAGCGTATTGTTGAGAAGATCCAGGAAGCGGGCGAGCCCTACGCCAACAAGCATCGTCTCCCCAAACTTGCGGGCGGCAGCCTGAGCGTCTTCGGCTTCTCAGCCGGCCTTGAGTTCACGCGCGATGTGCAGGAAACCAAAAGCTTCCAGTTCAAGCTCACGCAGCTGGCGCGCAAGCTGACCGAGCAGGGACACGGCATCCTCATCCTCATCGATGAGCTCCAGGCCAATTCGCCCGAAATCAGACAGCTCGTCACCGCCTATCAAGAGCTGGTCGGCGAGGGGCTCAACGTCGCGCTCGTCATGGCGGGCCTCCCGGGAGCAGTCTCCGCGACACTCAACGACCGCGTACTGACATTTCTCAACCGCGCACGCAAGGTCACGCTCGAACCGCTTTCAGTTGGAGATGTGGATGCCTACTATCAGCGAGCTTTCGAAGAGCTCGACCTTGATATTCCAGGCAATCTTCGGCTGGACGCTGCTCGCGCAACTCAGGGCTCGCCCTACATGCTGCAGCTCATCGGCTACAACATCGCCAATCGTTGCCAGGCAGGAGAACACGTAACGCCAGAGCAAGTCGACGGAGCAATCGAAGCGTCAAAGGCCGATTTCGAAAACGATGTGTGCGAAACGACGCTCGCCGCGCTATCGGACCAAGATGTTGCGTTTCTCGCTGCAATGACCGATGACGAAGACGGCGTGTCGCGCATTTCCGATGTGGCCGAGCGCATGTCAGTCACACCCGACTATGCGCAAAAGTATCGCCGGCGCCTCATCGACGCCGGCGTAATCGAACAGGCGCGCCGCGGTTACGTGCGCTTCGCTGTTCCATATATGGCTGACTATCTGCGCAGCCAGCTCTAGGCAGCCACCACAATGGGGACAGGCACCTTTGTGGTGGCTTGGGCCCGTTTTGTCTCGATCTGTAACAGTTAGGCAGCCAAAACCGGTCTTGATGTTACAGATTGAGATCGTTCGGCCTGTCCCCTGCAGTTTGTCTAAATCCGTAACAGGTAGAGACGATTTAGCCCGCCAGATGTTACAGATTGAGATGGCAGATTCTAGTCCACGGCGATGTCGAGGTTCTTGCCGATGAGGCCTACGTAGCCGCCCTCGGCTGCCTTGGGGCTGTCGGCGTGGCAGAGGACCCACTTGTCGGCCTTCCAGTAGCAGTAGCTGTCGCCGGCCGCGGGCAAGTCGGCCGCGGCCTCGGGGCGCGGACCATTGGTGCCAGCGGGCAGCGCGACCATCACCTGGAAGCCGCCCTCGTCGACCATGCAGGGCGTGTAGTGGAGCGTGGTGTTGAAGACTTCGACGACCGTACCCGCCGGCACGCGGAACGCCTTGACGCACGCGGTATCGAGCTTGCCGTCCTCGATCTCCCAGCGATGCGCCACGAGCAGGATGAAGTCGCGTGCACCCAGGTTGAACTCGCTCGCGCGGTGGTACTCCAGGCAGTTGAGACGCGTGTTGTGGCCGTTGCACCAGCCCAGCTGGAAGGGGCGGCCACCAAACATGAGAAAACCAAGCTTGTCGGCATCCTTGACGCCCTCGAGCTCCGGCGCGCTTGCTACGTACTTGCTACCCTCGGGGATGGGCGTGGAGGCAAGCGCCTCGAGCACGGGCGACGTAAGCTCGGACGGAACGTTATCCCAAACGTTGCCATAGGACTTGAACTCGGGATCTGATACAGAGTAGATATGCATGTTCACTCCTGTTCGTTTATGTGACAATACGAACATTCTAGAACAATCGCGTACTATTTTGAGCATTCAATACGAAAAAGCACCCCCGCAAAAAGCGAAGGCGCTTCTGTTGCAATCAATACCGCAAGCAATGAGCGAAGAAGTTGCTCACCAAAAAGGCGACGCGCAGTTTCTTCATTAGCCGAGATAGCCTTTAAGAAACTCAATAGCGCCCAAGCACCAATGGTCGACTTCTGGCGCATGGGGCTTCATCAACGCGTGTCCTCCTTCAGGATACATGACCCCCTCATGGTGCACCCCAGCTGCGTCCAAAGCATCAACCATCTTTTTATAATTGTCTGGCGATACGATGTCATCATCGGCGCATTGCCAAAGATATGTCGGCGGATACTGCTCCCACACATGCTGATTAATGCAGAAATCTTCGAGCGCGTCGCGCCCAGCCTCGCCACATACCGAATCAATAAATCTATTGTCTGATGTGTTCTCAAGGCCATGGAGATCAATCGGCGCATAACACAGGACCAAGGCTTTGGGTGCCTCACATCCGTAGGACGCAAACCCCTTGTTGTCCGTCCCCCACTCGGCAGCCAAATGCGCACCAGCAGAAAAGCCGATAACTGCATAGCTTTTAGCAACATTAAATACCGTTGAATTCTCGAGGACAAAACGGACAGCTCGATTTAGATCGTCGATTGGACGCGGCATCAAAGGCTCGATCCTCACCCTGTATGACAGAACGAACACGTTATAGCCCGCATCGTTGAGCTCGGGGGCAACAGGAAAGCCTTCCATCTGGTGGCAAACGCTCTGGTAACCTCCGCCTGAAAGCGCAATGATAAAAGGAGCCCCCGGTCTCCCAGGAAAGAAGAACAATTTCACGTTGCGTCGAGTCGGGTCACGGATGCAGTCGGCCTCATCCCAAATATCGTAGGCAACCCGCCCCCGGCATCCACAAGTTCGACAATCCGATTCAATCCGCGTAAAACACGAGCAGCTGCATATGGATTAGTATCAGAATTCATATGAGACACAATGGGTTTATCCCACATGCGCTCCCAAGTTGAAGGCCGGCAAAGCATAAGGTGCTCGCCAAAGCCAGCGAACTCAGGAAGGAGCGCAATTTCGCCAAACGTCATATCGGCAGTAATTGTCATAGCTAGTCACTCCAAAAAATGAGGGTGGGCTCGCGTGAATCAACGACAAGCCCACCATATGCAATCTGCCGCGGGGTTTTCGGCAGCTTACATTCCGAATAATTGTCTACTCCACTGTTGCCTCTTCATCAGAGCGATACATGATGTAAACGAGAACAAAGTTAATAATTAAACCGACGACATTGCAAAGAATTGCGCCGATGAGGCTGCTCATATCACCAGAAGGATCCATATAACCGGGGAAGCTAAAAATGCCGCTCGACGTCATAACGAACGTACGGGTGTTGAAAATCGCTGGGATAACAGCACTGATTGCTCCGGCGATCATGGAAGCGATAACGATCTTCTTGTGCTCCAAGATGATGCCGTACAGTGCCGGTTCCGTAATCCCGAAAAAACCCGTAACGGCACAGCTGAACCCAAGACTCTTTTCACTCGGATCCTTCGAGCGGAGAGCGAACGCCAAACAAGCACCGACGACACCCATGCTGCAGCAGAGAAGTCCAAGGATAGGATCGGAGCCGACGGTCATAATATTGTTGATGGAAAGCACGATCAGGGCCCAATGGAGTCCAAGGGGAATCATAACAAGACCGAATATCGGCCCGAGAATAACGCCGCAAAGGATGGGGCTGAACTGATAGACCGCCAGCACTGCAGCCGCAAGCAAAGAGCTCGCCTGCTGAATAACGGGGCCGATCACAAGGAGCGAGACAGGGGCGGCAATAGCAACCGTCAGGAACGGGACGAGCGCAAATGCCACAACATCGGGAAGAACCGCCCGCAGCCCCTTATTAAGAACGGACGCGAACCAAGCCGCCACGATAGCAGGAAACACCGTGGAGGAATAGTTCACCATCGTGAACTTAATGCCGAGCAAATCCAGCGCATCGCCCGCCCCGGCCGCAGCAACGAAAGTCGGATAAATCAGGATTGCGCCGAGTACCGCACCGATATATCGATCGGTTCCAAAGAACTGAGCAGCAGATGATCCGACAAGAACGGGCAGGAAATACATGCAGGCATTTCCCATGCCGTACAGCAGAGTGTAAATTCCGCTCTCGGCGGAAACAACACCCACCGTCGTCAGAATACTAAGGACGGCGTTTATCATTCCGCATGCGATCAAGGCAGGAAGAACGGGCATCATGATACCGCTGATGAGCTTCATTAGCTTTCCCAGAAAGCCCTTAGTCTCTCCTTCGCTAGCCTCGGAATCTCCGGCATCAATCCCAGCTTCCTTGGCAACGATTTCATAGACCTTATCGACCTTAGGTCCCACAATCACCTGATATTGCCCCGCGGAATGGCGAATGTCGATCACGCCATCAATCGCCTTGACTTTTGCATCGTCTACGATGCTTTCGTCCTTAAGGTTAAACCTTAAACGAGTCATGCAGTGAGCTACAAATGTAACGTTTTCTGCGCCGCCCACCATCTCGAGAATCTCGGCAGCGAGCTTGGTTGTATCTGCCATAAATACCATTTCTCCCATGTTGAGTTTTATATGTAACCATCAGCAAAGCGCGCGCCTTTGCCAACTAATTACCTTGTTTTCGATGCAATTCGATTGATGTGCATCATGAGGTAGAGTCTTTCCTCGTCTATAAGCTCCTGCCCCGTCAGTCGACTGAGAACAGAAGCAATATCATCGGCGCACATCGATGCCACCGGATATTCTTTTTTGAGCGAGAGATACATCTTGCGGTTGTCGCTCACGATGTTTTCGCCAGAGTTCAACCTATTGAACAGGTACTGAAGATGGGTTGCAAACCTTGCGTAATCGAAACCTTCCCGATCAACTTGAATGCCAAGTCGATTTTCAACAGCAACGGTTGACTCCTCCAGAACACGATCGTAGATATCCGCGCTAAACTCTTTAGCTACTTCGCATGAATCCGAATCGGCCATGTTATTGATAAACGCCATGGCAATTCCAACTGCCTCATGAGCTGGAAGCCTAACGTTAAGACGTTTCCTGATTATCCTAAGTGCATACTCGCCGATTTTAAATTCGACGGGATATTGTTGGCGGACGTCAAACGATAAAGGCATGCGGACAACGATATTTTGCTCTTTGCGCTTAACCGCATACGCGATATGGTCCGCAAGGATAAACGGTAAATTAGGGCTCACGTCATAAGGCAGCAAACCTGTCGACATATCAATAACATCCGAGGTAAGCTCGAGAAGCTCGTCGGGAACCTCGTCAACGAGAGCGATGTAGCGAGAGCTAACGTTATAAAACGTTCGTTGAATCTCCGAAAGAGGGACCTCGTCCCCGACATTCTTAAACCCCAGACCACGGCCGAATGCAACCAGCTGTCTGCCATTTCCATCGACGCAGAGGACAGCGCTGGTATTAATTCGTTTAACAATTTCCATGTGTCCCCCCCCTAAACAGAACAAGGCTCCCGAAGCAGAATCCGACAATGAATGTCGACAGATGCTGCTTCAGGAGCCTTGCCTGAATATCACTCTGAAGATTAGTTTCAGCGATCCACCGCTAATGACCTCGAATAAACACTTCTAAACAGTTAAACGGTCGATATCTCCGTGTGAGCGGTTTGGAGGTAGAGGGCGGCCTTACGCCTGCTGATAGTGCAAGTGCTTCTCGTCGATATCGGCCAGGTCACGGTCGAGGTAGCGGCGCGCGAGCCAGTTTGCCATAGGGAGGTTCTGGTCCAGGTAGTTACCGCACTCCTCGGGAGCGGCACCGGGAACATCGCCCTCAAAGCCGGCGACAAACTCGAACAGTTCACGCACGAGCGGCAGGATCTCCTCGCTCGTCACCTCGCCAAACACGACCAGGTAAAAGCCCGTGCGGCAGCCCATGGGGCCAAAGTAGACAATGCGGCCCGACCACTCGGCATGGTTGCGAAGGAACGTCGCGCCCAGGTGCTCGATGGTATGGCACTCGGCCGTGTTCATGACCGGCTCCTTGTTGGGCGTGGTCAGGCGCAGGTCAAAGGTGGTGACGGCGGCGCCGGTCGCCGGATCGCGGTCGATGCGGCTCACGTACACGCCGGGCTCAAGCAGCAGATGATCGACAGAAAAGCTCGCAATACGCTCCATGGCAGATCCTCTCGGTAGTCAATTAAGGACGGGGCTCTTTTAGCTGGTTCGAATGGTCGCGCCAATCATACCAGTCAAAAAAGCCCCGTCCCAAATAAGCTACCTGGGGCGGAGATCAATGAGTTTTTAATCCCCGTCCCGGGAAAATCATGCTAGGCAGTGTATGCAATTGTTGATTTGACAGCGTGGCGCCAGCCGGCGATCTTTTTGGTGCGTTCGTCGGCGGTCATGACAGGCTCCACGATGCCGCGGGCACCGTAGACGTCGACGACATCGCGCGTGTACATGCCCAGCGCAATGCCGCAGGCCCAGGCCGCACCCAGACCGCTCATCTCGTCGTTGCTCGCGATGCGAATGGGCGAACCAACCAAGTCGCTCTCAAACTGCATCAGGTACGCGTCGCGCGTGGGACCGCCGTCAACACGAAGCTCGGCCAATGCCGCGCCCGAATCCTCGACCATCGCATCGATCACGTCAAAGATCTGATAGGCGATCGACTCGTCGGCGGCCTTCACGAACTCCGCGCGACCCGTGGTGCGCGTCATGCCAAAGACGCAGCCCTCGGCGTCACTCGCCCAGTGCGGCGCGCCCAAACCGGTAAACGCCGGCACAAAGTAGACGCGACTCGCCGGATTGGCAGCGTAGCACAGGTCGGTAACTTCCTCGGGGTTATTGATGAGCTCAAGATCGTCGCGCAGCCACGTCTTGACGGCGCCGGCGTAGCTCACGTTGCCCTCGAGCACGTACTCGGTCACGCCGTCCATGCGCCATGCGAGCGAGCTCGAAAGCCCGTGCGAGCTGGCAACGAACTCGTCGCCGACGTTCATCATGACCGAGCTGCCGGTGCCATAGGTCGCCTTGGCCATGCCGCGGCTATGGCAGCCCTGGGCAAACAAGGCCGCGTGGCTGTCGCCCAGCACGCCGTGAATGGACACGGGCGCTGGCAAAAAGCCGCCCAGATCCGTCATGCCGAACAGGCCATCGGAATCGGTCACCTGCGGCAGGCAGGCCACGTCGACGCCAAAGGCCTCGCACACCGGCTCGCTCCAGCAGCCACGGCGCAGGTCAAAGAGCTGCGTGCGGCTGGCATTGGACCAGTCGCAGCGAAACTCCGCGCCGCCCGTGAGCGTCCAGACCACCCAGGCATCGATGGTGCCCAGGCACAGCTCGCCTGCCGCCGCGGCCTCGGCAGCAGCGGGAACGTTCGCAAGGATCCAGGCCATCTTGCCCGCCGGATAGTAGGGCGAGAGCACCAGGCCCGTCGTGTCGCGCACCAGCTCGGTCACGCCCTCGCGGGCGGCCAGCTCGTCACACAGTTCACGGGCGCGGGCGCACTGCCACACCACGGCGTCGCACAGCGGCTCGCCCGTCGTGCGGTTCCAGGCAACGGTGGTCTCGCGCTGGTTGGAGATGCCGATGCCGGCGACGTCGGCCGGATTGACCCCGGTCTCCTCCACCACGGCACGCGCCACGGCCAGCACATTGGTGGCAATCTCGGCCGGATCATGGCTCACCCAGCCGGCTTCGTTGACAATCTGGCGATGCGAGCGATCGGCACGATGAATCAAATGACCGCCCTCGTCCACCAGCAGCGCCTTGGTGCCCTGCGTGGATTGATCGATTCCGATGATGTATTTGCTCATGTACTCTCCCATTCCTTCCGCCAAATCAAAGACAGACTGACGGACAAGGAGCGAGCGGCCACCAAGTGGCGCAGATTGCCGTGAGAGAGGAGCGCCGCGTACTCTGTGTACGCAAGCGACGGTTTGAACGGCAAGGTGCGGTGCTTGGCGGCCGCGCAGCGTCTGTTTCTACTAGTTGCCGAGGAACTCGGCAACGGTCTTGGCAATGCCTTCGCCGGTGAGGCCGTAGTGCGCAAAGACCTCGGGGCTCGTGCCGGTGATGACCGGCGCGTCGGGCAGAGAGAGGCACTTGACCGGACGCGGGCAATGCTCGCCCACCACCTGCGCGACCATAGAGCCCAGGCCGCCGAAGGGACTGTGCTCCTCGACGGTCACGACGGCGCGCGTGGCGCCGGCGGCCTCAATTACAGCCTCGGCGTCGAGCGGCTTGACGCAATACATGTCGAGCACCGTTGCCGAGATGCCCTGCTCGGCCAGCAGGTCGGCGGCGTCCACGGCATGGCGGACCATCTCGCCGGTAGCGACGAGCGTCACATCGGTGCCGCGGCGCACCCAGGTGGCGCGATCCATCTGGAACGGGCACTCGCCCTCGGCGTACACGTCCTCGACCGGGTTGCGGCCCACGCGGATGTAGGCCGGCTTGTTGTCGGCGACCAGGGCCCGCACGAGCTCGGCGGTCTGGAAGCGGTCGCTCGGCAGATACACGCGCATGTTGGGAATCGCGCTCATGGCGGCGATATCCTGCGCGGAGTGATGGCTCATGCCCAAGGCGCCGTAGGACACGCCGCCCGAGATGCCGATGAGCTTGACGTTGGTGTTGGAGTACGAGACGTCGACCTTGCACTGCTCATACGAGCGCGTGGTCACAAAGGACGCCGGCGAGGCGGCCCAGGCCTTCTTGCCGCACGAAGCCATGCCGGCGGCGATGCTCACCAGGTCCTGCTCGGCAATGCCGACCTCGACGGACTGCTGGGGATACTGATCAAAGAACGGCGTGAGCGATGCGGAGCCGCGGGAATCGGAGCACAGGACGACGATATCCTTATCGGTCTTCGCGGCCTCGAGCAGCGTGTCGCAGATAACCTTGCGATTGGCGATCTTGTTAGCCATTGATGGCCTCCTTATGGGCAGCGAAATCGGCGATGATCTGGGCATATTCCTCATCGTTAGGCAGGTGGTGATGCCAGGCGGCCTTGTCCTCCATAACGGGCGAGCCGTAGCCCTTCACCGTGTTGAGGATGATGACCGTGGGCTTGCCGCAGGTCTCGGCCGCAAGCGTCAGCGCGGCGTCGATGGCCCGGACGTCGTTGCCCGGAATAGAGAGCACGTTCCAGCCGAAGGCGGCCCAGCGCTCCTCCTGCGAGTCCTGCTTCATAACGTCCTCGGTGCTGCCGCTGATCTGCAGGCGGTTGCGGTCCACGAGCGCGCACAGATTATCGAGCTGGTAGTTGCCGCCGCTCATGGCGCCCTCCCAGACCGAGCCCTCGGCAAGCTCACCATCGCCCATGATGGTGTAGACGCGGTAATCGCGGCCGTCCATCTTGCCGGCGAGCGCCATGCCCACGGCCACGGGCAGGCCGTGACCCAGCGAGCCCGAGTTCATTTCGATGCCCTTGAGCTTGTTGTTGGGGTGGCCGATGTAGGGGCTGCCGAACTTGGAGAAGCGGGCCTTGACGTCGTCGAGGTCAAGATAGCCCTCGTGGCAGAGCACCGCGTAGTAGGCTTCCATGGCGTGGCCCTTGGAAAGCACGAAGCGGTCGCGGTTGGGATCGTCGACGGTCTCGGGCGAAATGTTGAGGTGGTTGGCATAGAGGGTCATGAGGGCGTCGATCACCGACATGTCGCCGCCGATGTGGCCGCCGGCGCCAGCCATGATGATATCGACGCAATCGCGGCGAAGGTCCCAACGCAGGGACTCAAGCTCTTCGATAGTTGCCATTTCTACTCTCCTCGCAGGTAGGCTTTAACGTCTTCTTCGATGGGGTCGTACAGGTCGGGGGCAATGCCGATGTACTTGCACGCCTCGTAGAGCACCGGCACCACGTTGGCGTGAATAGCGACGCAGTGGTGGATGTAGGGGCCCTCGACGATCTTGGCTTCGAGGCGCTTGAGGTTGTCGACCTCGACCCACAGGTAGGTGCCCATGCCGGCCGGGCCGTCGATGCCGCGGGCGTTGCCCAGTAGCAGCGAGTACTCGCCGTTGTCACCGTCAAAGCGGGCAAGGGTGAGGTCGCCGTGCTTGGCCTCGGCCGTCAGCGCGCCGGGGTGATCGAAAGCCAGCGGGTAGGTGAGCTTGGGCTTGACGGCCGCGCAGCTGCAGGGCCAGGGGCCGCAATGCTGCAGCAGCTCGCCGTTCTCGTTATCGGGATGGCGCACGGTCCAGTCGGCGAACATGCCGCGGTGACGGCCCAGGTCGGCGGCCTCGACCATCAGCGCGGTGATGGCGCCGTGGATATCGGTCTCGCATACGATAGGAATGCCCATCTCGTTGAGGATGGCGTTGGCGGCGCAGGGCATAATGCCCAGCTCGTCCTGCAGAGCGTTCCAGCACTGAATGGCACCGGCGTTGCAGCCATACTTCTCGACCAAGCGCTTCATGGCGATGGCAAGACCGGCGACCGCGGGGACCTTGTCCTCGGGGATGCAGATCTCAAAGCTGTCGTTGATGTGGGCAAGCATGGCGGCCATGGCCTGCTCGTCGGCCTGGGCGTCGCGCACAGCCTGGACAAGTTCGGTCATGGGGATAGGCGAAAGCTGGATGTTGAACTTCTCGAGCAGCTCGCCCTCGTTGCACATGGTCGACCAGAAGTCGAATGGACGGGTGGCCATCTGCAGGATGCGGGTGTGCTTGAAGGTCTTGACCACGTTGCAAACGGCCAAAAAGTCCCAAACGCCGCGCTCGAACTCGGGGTCGGTCAGGCGGCAGTTGGTCATGTAGGTGAAGGGAACCTGGAAGCGGCGCAGGACCTTGCCGGTGGCGAACAGGCCGCACTGGCTATCGCGCAGGCGTGTGCCGTCGGGCTCGGGGCGCTCGTCGCGCGGACCCCACAGCAGTACGGGTAGACCGAGCTCGCGGGCAAGGCGAGCGCAAACGTACTCGGTGCCAAAGTTGGCGTGGCACAGCATAATGCCGTCGACGCCCTCGGCGCGGAACTTCTTGACGATAGGCTCGATATGGCTGTCGTCGAACAGCAGGCCCTCGTCATTGATGTCGTCGATATCCACGATGTCGACGCCGATCTCGCGCAGGCGATCAGCCGTCAGGCCGCGATACTTGATTGCGTCCGGCGCGCTAAAGATACTGCGGCGCGTGGGCACAAAGCCGAGCTTGATCTTGTCCATGTACGTCCTCCCCTAATTACATGTTCAGTAAACAGACGTGTGTTTCGTTTTGTTCTGTTTACTAAATGTTTTACTCTCTTGTTTAGAAGTTTAACGCGAAAGTCCCGTAAACGGTAGAGAAATGAGCCTAAACGGTATGTAAACAATCTGAACATACAAGAGGACAAAAAGAGGGCCCTGAAGGACCCCCTTTTTGGATGGCGTTATTTTTGCTGCCCTAGCGCGCTTTGGCGCACTGCGAACGAAGCCGTCTTCGCCTAGATCTCGCGCACGCTTTGGCGCTCGACAAAATAGGTCGATACGGCCGTCTTGCAGGTATAGCTCTTGGGATTGCGGATGTTACCCACCAGGCGGCGCACCGCGATCTCGCCCACCTCGTGCTTGGGAACGTGCACCGTGGTGAGCGGCGGGTTGGAGAAGGCGCCCAAAGACAGATCGTCAAAGCCGATAATCGAGACATCCTCGGGCACGCGTATGCCGTGCTCGTTTAGCGCGCGCATGGCGCCTACGGCGAGCACGTCGTTTTCGGCAAAGAAAGCCGTCGGCAGATCTTCGCGCGAGGAATTGTCGAGCCATGCGCCCATGTCGAGATAAGCGCCCTCGAGCGTGGTGCCCAGCGTGACGCGCCATGTCGGGTTGGCCTCAAGGCCCGCATCCTCAAGCGCTTGGCGATAGCCGCGCTCGCGATCCTTAAAGTTGCGGATACGAAGGTCGCCCGCCAGATAGCCGATTTGCTTGTGACCTTTCTCGATGAGGTAATCCACGGCGCGCAGCACCGAATCGGTATTGGCAATGACCACGGCGTCGAAGTACTGACGATCGCTCCAGCCGTCGAGCACGATCAGATGGGCGGCAGCGTTGGCGAACAAGGCGTAGTCTTCCTCACCCAGCTCGGTGCCCATCAGCACGATAGCGGCAGACGGATCGGCGATCAGGCCCTCGACCTGCGGACGCACGACGTCAAGATCGCTAAAGTCGAGCGAGACAAAGCTCGTGCTCATACCGTGACGACGCGCCTGGCGTTCCACGCCCTCGATAACCGCGGGATGGAAGGTGCTCTCGTCCAGAATGGCGCCCGTCTTGCGAGCGAGCACAAACTGAATGCTCTCGAGCTGCGTCGACTGCTGATAGCCCAGCGATTGCGCGCACTCCAGGATGACCTTGGCGGTCTCCTCGCTTACGCTGCGCTTGCGGTTGAGCGCGTTGGAAACGGTCGCAGGCGAAAAACCGGTGATGCGGCTGATCTCGCGAACACTTGCTTTGGCCATTGTTCCCCTAGCAACGGCCGCGGCAGAGCATCGGGACTCGATGACTCGGCAAATAAACGACCGCAAATTCAATCTAAACAGAATAGTAAATATTTAATAGCAAGTTTAGCCTGTTGTCAAGCGAAGTGGTGCGACTATTCCCCCAACGGGCACATTTACTCGGTAGCTAAAAAAGCCCCGTCCCAAATTGACTACATGGGGCGGGGCGTGAAAATCATTTAGCCAAGGACACGGGCCATGCGCGTCTTGAACTCGGACAGGAAGCGCGGGGCATCCACGGTCAGCGCCACCAGCGCACTCTTGTCCGGATCGGATAGGCGGCGCTCGTCGCAAATGGTGCGGCCGCGATACTCGCCCAGCAGATCAACACGCAGGTTGCAGCCGAGCGCACCCACGAGCGTGGGGTCAATCGCCACGGCAACGGCCAGCGGATCGTGCAGCGCACAACCACCCAGGTAGGGTGCGTTCATCTCGTACGAGCCAATGTAGTGCTCGACCATGCTCGCAAATGCGCAGCCCGCCATGGTGCCCGAGCCCGTCCAGCCGGCAATGTCGCGGCGCGTAAGCACCACGCGGTGCGTCACGTCCAGGCCCACCATGGTGAGCTTGCGGCCCGAGCGCAGCACGGCATCGGCCGCCTCGGGATCGCTTGCCATGTTGGCCTCGGCACCCGCACTCACGTTACCGGGCACGGTCAGGGCGCCGCCCATTACCACCACGCGGCCGATAGACATCACCGCCGCCGCATCGCGCTCCAGGGCAAGCGCCAGGTTGGAGAGCGGGCCGGTCGCTACGTAGACCAGATCGGGACCATAGGTGCGCGCGGCATCGATCAGATAATCGACCGCAGCGTTGCCATCGGCAGACGTCGCCCCCACCGGCTCGTAGGGTGACGCGGGCACGCTCGCGCCGCCGATGCCGTTCTTGCCGTGAATGAGCGCGGTGGACGCCGGCGGCGTATAAGGCTCAGTCGCCTGCAGAGGACGGTCAGCACCCAGGTACACCGGCACCTCGGGGCGACCCAACAGGTCGAGAACCGCCAAGCAGTTATGCGCCGACTGGTCGACGCGCACGTTGCCAAAACACGTGGTGATGCCCACGAGTTCCACCTCGGGGCTCGCGATAGCATAGGCAAGCGCCATCGCATCGTCCACACCCATATCCAGATCAAGGATCAGCTTCTTGATTGCCATTGTTCTACTCCGCTTCTCCGTCTTGTACCAAATCGTCTAAACCAAATACGAGATCAACTTCGGCGCGCGTGGGAATCGACTGCTGCGCGCCCAAGCGCGACACCGTCACCGCCGAGGCGCGTGCGCCCGCCGCCATGCACTCAAAGAGCGGCAGCCCCTCCAGACGAGCCGCGGCAAGCGCACCGATAAACGTATCGCCCGCGGCCGTCGTATCGACCACCGCACTCGACAGCGCCGGCATGCGCAGCGGCTCGCCGTCATCGCCAAGCGTAACCGACCCGGCGCCGCCCAACGTGATGACGGCAGCTCCGGCACCCTTGGCGAGCAGGGCATCGAGCGCCGCGACGCAGCTCGCATCATCCGTGGGCAAGATGCCCGTCAGCACCTGGCACTCAGTCTCGTTGGGACAGACCAGGTCGACCGCAGGCCAGGCCTCCGCAGGTAACTCGCAGGCAGGTGCCGGATTAAAGACCGTATAGAACCCCAGCTCGTGAGCGCAAACAAGCGCCTCGGCCGTCGCCGCAAGGTCACATTCGCCCTGGGCGATAAAGACGCTTCCGGCAGCCGGGGCAATATCGCTGGCGTCGCCGTCGAGCTCATCGGCCACCAGACGTCCCAGCGCGCAGGCAACGTCCCTGCCCGCAAGCGCATGGTTGGCGCCCGGCGACAGCACGATGCGGTTGTCGCCCTCGCAGCGAATGATGGTCGCCGTTCCCGTCTCCACGTCATCGCGATGCGCTACAAAGTCACAGTCCACGCCGGCGTCTTGGAGCCCCGCCACGAGCGACGCGCCGAACGCGTCGCGACCGACCGCGCCGATCATGTGCGTGCGCGCGCCCATGCGCGCGGCAGCTACGGCCTGATTGGCGCCCTTGCCGCCGGCGTTGGTGATAAATCCGCTGCCGCCGACGGTCTCGCCCGCGCGCGGCATGCGCTCGCACGCCACCGAAAGGTCCATGTTCATGCTGCCGAACACCGCAACGATGCCGCAATCTGCCATGGAAACCTCCTCGTCCGCGGGATCTGCGCCCGCTGTTGGCCATCAATCATGCGCTCTCGCACCTCTATAACTTTAGTTCACTTTGATGTGGACGCGTGCTTGAGCTTGCGCCGGCAGCAAGCATTCACAGGAGCAGGCGGCTACAATGAAGGCGTGCTGATTATTCTCGTCATTGGATGAAGTTTTATGGAACAATTCCCGCGATCGAGTTCGCGCAGCTCACGCCACGCGAGCGATCAACAAGCGCCGCACGAACGTTCGCGCGCTAACCGACAGGCCACCGAGCCGCGCCGCGCTGCAGGCCCCCATCGCACGCCCGCCAACAAGGGTGCCCGCCCCAACAGCGCCGCAAAAGAACAAGCACCCACACGCCCCAAATCTCGTTATATCCCCGCCCTCGACGGCCTGCGCACGCTCGCCGTCGTCGCGGTGGTACTCTATCACCTCAACCTCACATGGGCACAGGGCGGTCTGCTTGGCGTCACGGTCTTCTTTGTGCTCTCGGGCTACCTGATCACGCGCCTGCTCATCAACGAGGTATCAAAGACCGGCCGCATCGACCTCAAGAGCTTCTGGATTCGCCGCATCCGTCGCCTGGTCCCCGCCGTGGTAACGGTAGTGTTCGTGACCTGCGCGCTGTGCACCATCTTTAACCACGTGATGCTCACCAAGATGCGCCCCGACATCCTGCCGTCGCTGTTGTTCTTCAACAACTGGTGGCAGATTGCCCAAAACGTCTCGTACTTCAATGCTCTGGGCGACCCCTCGCCGCTCACGCACTTTTGGTCGCTTGCCATCGAGGAACAGTTCTACCTGATTTGGCCGCCACTGCTGTTTGCCATGGTATCCATGCATGTGAGCAAGCCCAACACGCGCCGTGTGGTTCTGGGCCTTGCCGCGGTATCTGCCCTCGCCATGATGGTGCTTTACAACCCTGCCGCCGACCCCAGTCGCGTGTACTACGGCACCGACACCCGCGTGTTCTCGCTGCTGCTGGGTGCCTGGATGGCCTTTATCCCCGATCGCGACCTGGCGCCGGTGCGTCTCGCTCATCGTTTGGGGCTCAATCGCCTGGTTGGCGCCGCCAAGCACGGCAATAACGCCGAGGGCAAGCTTGGCAAGAAGGCCGACGAAGCAGCCGAGACCGCCCCGGCACAGCCGAGCGCTCTCGTGCGTTTTTGGTCCTCGCCCGCATCCATCGATGTCTTGGGCGTCGTGGGTCTGGTTGGCCTTGCCGCCATGGTCGCGCTCACCAACGGCTACACCGCGTTCCAGTATCGCGGCGGCACGCTGCTGTGCTCCATCCTCACGCTCATGGTTATTGCGGCATGCGTGCAGCCCCGGGGCATGGTCGCACGCGCTCTTGCCGTCGAGCCGCTCGTATGGGTCGGCAAGCGTTCCTACAGCATCTACCCGTGGCACTATCCGCTGCTACTCCTCATGAACCCGGTCGCCAACATCAGCGATACGCCCTGGTGGCAGTACATCTTGCAGGTACTTGTGGTGGTCGCCGTAGCCGAATGCTCCTATCGCTTTATCGAGACGCCGTTTAGGAAGGGCGCCTTTGGACGCACCGTTTCCGAGCTCCGCGAAGGCACCACCACGCCCGCAAGCTGGGCGCGCGCGCATATTCCCGTGTGCGCCGTTTGCGGCGTCGTGCTTGTCGTGGCGCTGGGTGGTCTGGTCTTTGTGCCCGATGCATCCGCGCTGAGCGGCGAGGGCGCCGAAATCCTAAACAAGGAAGCCAAAAATGCAAAACCCCGGGACCAGCAGGCGGCCGATGACACCGACAAGGACAACGACGGCTTCCCCGACGGATCCTACGACCTGCTGATGATCGGCGACTCCGTGTCGCTGCGCGCCGTTGATTCCTTTGACGGCGTGTTCCCGCACAGCCACATCGATGCCGAAAAGGGCCGCCAGTTTGATGCGGGCCGCGCGACATTTGAGGGCTATATCCAGCAGAACCTTGCCGGCAAGATCGTGGTCTTTGCGCTGGGCACCAACGGCCTAGTGACCGATGCCCAGATTGACGCCATCATGGCCGATGCCGGCAATCGGCGCACCGTCGTATTTGTAAACACGCGCAGCCCGCAGCCATGGGTCGGCGCCACCAATCAGGCCATCGCCAACGCCGCCACGCGCTATAAAAACGTGCGCGTTATCGACTGGTACGGGCACAGCGCCAACCGCAACGACCTGTTCGACGGCGACGGCACGCACCTGTCGGCCACCGGCGTGACCGAGTACCTCAACCTGATCCACGATGCCGTCAAGAAGGACTTGCCCGTGCACCCCGAGGACCACGTTAACGATCCGCAGCCGGCGGCCGTCAAATCCGCTGCCGACGCACTCGTCAACGCGCTCGCCTACAAGCCACACAAGCTGGGCACCGACAAGTAACGCGCAGCCAAATCTGCTTACACCCGCAGGGGGCGTCGGCCACGGCCGACGCCCCCTGCGGCAGTTAGGGACACTCCTTTTGCACCAGCACCCGGAAGCACTCCTGGCGCAGCCAATGAAGGGTCGCGCGCGCAGACGTGGTGTAAGAGTGTCCTGAGGTCCGTCGCTGCAAGTCC
>UQZM01000007.1 GCA_900545615.1 uncultured Collinsella sp. | reverse complement strand
GATGCACACGGTGTGCAATAATACTCGCACTGTGCAATAGCGCACAGGCTGAGTAACAAGGAGGACGTTTGTCCCAGCTCGAGAAATGCGATCGCCGGTCCCTTCGCTCGCAGCGTGCCCTTCGCCAGGCACTTGCCAGCGAGCTTGCCGAAAGCGGCGACCTTTCGCGCATTAATGTCGCGTCGCTCACCGAGCGCGCCGGCCTTACGCGCCGTACGTTCTATTCGCACTACCGCGATATTCCCGATTTTATCAATCAAATCGAGGATGGCTTGCTAGCCGAGATTCGTGAGCGCATTGAGCTCATCACCGCAGCTCAGCTGCCCGATCTCTATCACAACATCGATGAGCTCGAGCCGGCACCTGGTTCGGTTGAGCTGCTGCGTTATCTTGCGGCCAACCGCGACTTAATCGGTGCGCTGCTGGGTCCGGGCGGCGACCAGGCCTTCATTAAAAGGATCATCGACACCGCTCGTGAGGCTGTGGTGCCGCGTGCGCAGACGGGCATTTTGGGCCTGGCGCTGGGCACGTTCTTTGACTACTACGTCACCTACGTCGTGAGTGCCGAGGTCGGCATGATTCAGCGCTGGTTTGAGCGTGGGCTCACCGAATCGCCCGAGGCCATGGCGCGCATTATGACGGTGCTCGCTTTTGTGCGCCCTGGTGATCTGTATGGCCAACCCATCGATATCAACGTGCCGGAATACGGCATGAAGTTATTGAACTTACAGCTCGAGGACACGGCCGACACCGCCGCAACCGTCGAGTCCAACAACTAAGAGGAGAGACAATGAGCAAACTCGTCGAGGGCATCAAGGACCGCATGGTCGCTGCTGCACGCGAGGCCGCGCCCGCCGTGGTGGATGCCGCGCAGAAGGCCGCGACCGCGGCTGCCGAGAAAGTTGCCGAGGCAGTTGCCGATGCCAAGAAAGCGGCAGGGGAGACATCCGTCAATAGCGAGCCCGCCGCCGCTGAGCCCGTAGCCGCCGTCCACGCCCCCGAAGGCGCGATCTTCAACCCTGAGAATGCTCGTGGCAACCTGCACTTGGGCATCGACGTGGGCTCCACCACCGTTAAGCTCGCCGTGCTCAACGATGACAACCAGATCGTCTACGCCAAGTACCAGCGCCACCACACCGACGTCCGCGCCTGCGCCCGCGACCTGTTCGAGGGCGCTGCGACCGTGCTGCCGACGGCCCAGATGACCTGCGCCATTACCGGCTCGGGCGGCCTGCTGCTGTCCCAGTGGCTCGACCTGGAGTTTGTCCAGGAGGTCATCGCCAGCAAGCGCGCTGTCGAGACTCTTATCCCGGCCACCGACGTTGCCATCGAGCTGGGCGGCGAGGACGCCAAGATCATCTATTTCGACAACGGCATCGAGCAGCGCATGAACGGCACCTGCGCCGGCGGCACGGGCGCGTTCATCGACCAGATGGCAACCCTGCTGCACACCGACGCGAGCGGCCTCAACGAGCTCGCGGCCAACGCCACCACCATCTATCCCATCGCCAGCCGCTGCGGCGTTTTTGCCAAGACCGACGTGCAGCCGCTGCTCAACGAGGGCGCCCGCCCCGAGGACGTGGCTGCCTCCATCTTCCAGGCTGTCGTGACCCAGACCATCTCGGGTCTGGCGTGCGGCCGTCCCATCCGCGGCAACGTCGCCTTCCTGGGCGGCCCGCTGCAGTACCTCTCCGAGCTGCGCCACCGCTTCTACCTCACGCTCAACCTGGACGAGGAGCACCGTATCGTGCCCCAAAACGCTCACCTGTTTGTGGCGAGCGGCGCCGCCATGGCGCACGAGTCCAACAAGCTCAGCACGTTCCCGCAGCTCATCGAGGCCATCGACAGCTTGGGCGACACACAGGGTGCCGAGGTCGAGCGCCTGGATCCGCTCTTTGCCACCGACGAGGACTTTGCCGAGTTCAAAACCCGCCACGACCAGGAAGTCGTCCCCAAGGGCAAGCTCGACGGCTACACCGGCCGTGTGTTCATTGGCATCGATGCCGGTTCCACCACCATGAAGGCCGCGCTCGTGGGCGAGGACGGTCAGCTGCTGCACACCTGGTACGGCAACAACAACGGCGACATCCTGGGTACGGCCAAGGTCATCATGGCCGATTTCTACAACCATATCCCCGCGGGCTGCACCATCGGCCACGTGACCACCACAGGCTACGGCGAGGCACTGCTCATCGAGGCCCTCAAGGCCGACTCCGGCGAGATTGAGACCGTCGCGCACCTGCGCGGCGCCAAGGCGTTCCTGCCCGGCGTCGAGTTCATTCTGGACATTGGCGGCCAGGACATGAAGTGCCTGCGCGTGAAGGACGGCGTCATCGAGCACATCATGCTCAACGAGGCCTGCTCGTCGGGCTGCGGCAGCTTTATCGAGAGCTTCGCCGTGTCTATGAACATGGACGTGCGCGCATTTGCCGACGCTGCCATCCATGCCAAGTCCCCCGTCGACCTGGGCAGCCGCTGCACGGTCTTTATGAACTCGCGCGTCAAGCAGGCGCAAAAGGAAGGCGCCACGGTGGGCGACATCGCGGCCGGCCTGTCCTATTCCGTCATCAAGAATGCCCTGTTCAAAGTCATTAAGCTGCGCGACCCCAAGGAGATCGGCAGCCAGGTGATCGTCCAGGGCGGCACCTTTATGTCCGACGCCACGCTGCGTGCGTTTGAGCAGCTTACCGGCGTTCATGCTGTGCGCCCCGACATTGCCGGCTGCATGGGCGCCTACGGTGCGGCACTGCTCGCCCGCGATCGCGCCGGTGCCGACGGCACCTCGACCATCCTGTCGGCCGAAGACATCGCGCACCTCACCGTGACGCAAAAGCATGTCCGCTGCGGCCGTTGCTCCAACAACTGCCAGCTCACCGTTAACGACTTTGGCGGCGGCAGACGCTTCATTACCGGCAACCGCTGCGAGAAGGGCGCCGGCCACAAAAAGCAGAAGACCGAGGCCCCCAACCTCTTCAAAAAGAAAAATGAGCTGCTCTTTAACCGCGAGGTGCTGAGTCCCGACGAGGCCCCGCGCGGCACCGTCGGCATCCCGCGCGCACTCAACATGTACGAGAACTATCCCTTCTGGCACGCGTTCTTTACGCGCCTGGGCTTTAGCGTGCAGCTGTCCGACCAGTCGAGCAAGAAGACCTACCAGGCGGGCATCGAGTCCATGCCGTCCGAGAGCGTGTGCTACCCGGCAAAGATGAGCCACGGCCATGTGATGAACCTCATCGACCGCGATGTCGACTTTATCTGGATGCCGTGCGTGCGCTGGGAGCGCAAGGAGGATCCGACCGCCGGCAACTGTTACAACTGCCCCATCGTCATGAGCTACCCCACGGCGTTGGCACTCAACATCGACGAGATCCGCGAGCAGAACATCGAGTTCCTGTACCCGTTTGTGCCCTATCACGACAAGACCGAGCTCAAGCGCCGTCTGTACCAGGTGCTCGCCGTCGACCGTGTGGCCGATGCGCAAGCTGGTCGCGGTCGCGTGCGTGGACCCAAGATTACGCGCTCCGAGGTCGATGCCGCCGTCAACGCTGCCTTTGAGGCCGATGCGCGTTTCCACGAGGACATCCAGACCATGGGCGAGGAGGCCCTTAAGTGGGTCGAGGACCACGGTGGTCACGGCATCGTGCTCGCCGGTCGTCCCTACCATAACGACCCCGAAATCAACCATGCCCTGCCCGAGCTTATCTCGAGCTTTGGCTTTGCGGTCTTTACCGAGGATTCGCTCGCGCATCTGGTGAAGCCCGAGCGTCCGATTCGCGTCGTCGACCAGTGGATGTACCACAGCCGCCTGTACGCCGTCGCCCGTTTTGTGACGATGCGCAACGACCTGGACCTGATCCAGCTTAACTCTTTCGGCTGCGGTCTGGACGCTCTGACCACCGACCAGGTGCAGGAAATCCTTGAGGCCAGCGGTAAGATCTACACCGTGCTCAAGATCGACGAGGTGTCCAACCTGGGCGCCGCGCGCATCCGCATCCGCTCGCTCATGGCAGCGCTCAAGGACCAGGAGGCCGAGCGCCTGGCAGAGGCCACGGCTGCGGGCGAGGCCTACGAGCAGGGCGATGCTGCGCCGGTGGCTCCCTCCACGGACGCTCCCGCGTTCGCGAGCCGCAAGTACACGTTCGAGGCGCAGCGTGAGAGCGCCTCGACCGCATGGCCCAAGGTGCCCTTTACCGAGCAGATGCGTGACGAGGGCTATACCATCCTGTGCCCGCAGATGGCGCCGATCCACTTTGACCTGGTCAAAGAGGTGTTCCGTGGTGCTGGCTACAACTTGGAGCTGCTGCCCTCGACCGATCACGACGCTGTCGAGGCTGGCCTGCGCTATGTGAACAATGACATTTGCTACCCGTCGATTCTGGTAACGGGCCAGATTATGGAGGCCATCGAGAGCGGCCGGTACGACCTGTCCAAGACGGCCGTGGTTATCAGCCAGACCGGCGGCGGCTGCCGTGCCACCAACTACATCGCACTCATCCGCAAGGCCCTGCGCGAGAGCGGCCACCCCGAGATCCCGGTGATCTCGCTTTCGGCCGTGGCGCTCGGCGAGGATAATCCTGGCTTTAAGATTACGCCGGCGCTGCTCAAGCAAGCAGTCTACGCGGTGCTCTTTGGCGACGTGATGATGCAGATGCTCTATCGTTGCCGTCCGTACGAGGCTACGCTCGGTGCCGCCAATGCGCTCTACGAGGAGTACATGGCGCGCGCCCGCAAGCTGGCGCCCAAGTTCAACAGGCATAATTACACCAAGCTGTGCCGCGAAGCCATCCGCGCGTTCGATACCATGCCGCTCGTGGGCGAGGGTACCAAGCCGCGCGTGGGCGTGGTCGGCGAGATCTTGGTCAAGTTCCATCCCACGGCCAACAACCACGTGGTCGACGTTATCGAGCGCGAGGGCTGCGAGGCCGTGGTGCCGGGCCTGCTCGACTTCTTCCTGTACTCCATGAGCAACGCCGAGCTGCAGAAGGATGAGCTGGGTAGCTCTGCTACAACGCGTGCGGGCATGCAGGCGCTCATCAAGCTCGTGGACTGGATGCGTACGCCGGTGGAGGAGATGCTCGAAAAGTCCCGCCGCTTTGAGGCGCCCGAGCGCATCGGCACCATGGCCGATAAGGCCCGCACGGTGCTTTCGGTGTGCAACAACATGGGCGAGGGCTGGCTGCTCACGGCTGAGATGCTCGATCTGATTGACCACGGTGCGCCCAACATCATCTGCACGCAGCCCTTCGCGTGCCTGCCCAACCACGTGGTGGGCAAGGCCGTGATCAAGGAGCTGCGCCGCCAACATCCCGAGAGCAACATCGTCGCGGTGGACTACGACCCCGGTGCATCCGAGGTCAACCAGCTCAACCGTATTAAGCTCATGATCAGCGTGGCAAAGGAGAACATGCGCGCCGGCAAGGGCTTTAAGCTCGAGAAGGTGGCGCCGCTCGCGATGGACGAGGTCACCGGTCAGATGCGTGCCCACGACGGCTGTGCGAGCTGCGGATCTGCCAGTGAGGAGGCCGTTGCATCGGTCGCCAAGCGCCTGGGGCGCGGTATTAAGAAGTAGTTGGCCTACTTCGAGCCGGATATAAGACAAACGGGTGATAGTCGTACCGGCTACCACCCGTTTTTGCTGAACATATGTTGCGCAAATGATCTCGCTGCAGCCTTCCGTGGGCTTGTCCGATTTCTGGGTCGGCTCGGGCTTTGAGGACAAGTTGCTGCAGGTCCAAGGCGATTTTTCGCTCAACGCAGGCCAGCACAGTGTGACCTATCTGCCAAACGACGAGACGACCGCTACGGTCTGGCCATCGCCACCTACGAGATGGAAGCCGAAAAGTACATCTACCGCGTGTACAAGTACGAGCTGTAGGGCCGCGCTTAGGTTTGACCAATGGGGTATGAAAACACGCCGTTCGCCGATGCCCCCTCCGCGAGTGGCAGCCATATGGTTTGATGTCAGAAACATATAGTTGTCGCCAGCCTGCTGGCGACGTTCCCCCTGATATCGGAGGTTCTAGGTATGTTTCACGCTCCGTTAAACAACTATCGGTTGGGCTAACATGGGTCGCCGTGCTATTTCGATAACCCTTGCAGTGGTCTGCCTGGCTGTGCTCCTGGGCGCTACAGGGCTGTTTGCTATAAGCCGAGAAACGTCCTATATGCAGGAATGCGCTTCCGAAGGGTTTGCCATTGATGGTTACTATCGGGATGACAGAACGAGTCGGGAAACCCTGGCCTTTCTTGAGGAGGATGGCTGTCGATGGCAACTGGTCAACAAAGACGGAAGTAGCGTTGACGGGCAGTTTAAGCGTACGGATGACCCCAACATCCTGATATTAAAGAAGGAAAACGGCGAAGAATTCGGCACGGTTCACGTTGCGTATATATCGCGCCGACGCAATCAGGGGCAGATTTACCTAATTAGAGATACTAAGGTGACCCGATTTTATCTTGTGAGCACCGATCCGGCGTTTACGGTGGAGTCTGGCGATGTCGATGCGGACGTCTGATTCACGGCAATAAAACAGCGAGCGGGGCTCGGGTGTGAACTACGTCCCGCTTTTTGCTTGTGCCTGCGTCGCGTCTGAGCCTCGCCGCGACTTGCGCCTGTGCGCGGGAGCCATCCCATGCTCCGCATTACTCCACATCAAACTCCACGCGATCGAGTTCGGGCACGTTGAGGTCAATGAGCTTGCGGGCGACGTGACGGTCGTGTGCCCCAAGCGCCTCGCTTGTCGTCACATGGGCGACAATCTCGCGCTCGACGATGCCCTCCTCGTCGCCTTCGGTGGCCGAGGTTTCGACGGCGACGGTGTAATCCTTAAAGCCTGGCAGTACCGCGGCAAGCTCGCGCGTGGTTTCGGTGACGCCGTAGCCGTCCTGCACGCCGGCCTGCGCCGAGCCAATAGACCCCGCGGTCATAACAATGCAGGGGATGGCAAAGATCACCGTACCCACGATGATGCGGCGGCGCACCTTGCGTGACAGCTCATCGACCTCAGCATTTTCTTCGGCAGTTACAATGCCGTCGCCGTTAAGGTCGCGCTTGAGCGGCACGCGCAAAAGAAGCAGCACGGCTTCGGCAGCCAGTGCGATAAAGACCACGTTGATGCCAAACTCGTAGAGCGCCGAGAGAAACAGCGACCCGCTTGCGATGGCGATGCCGTAGCCCGCCGCGCACAGGGGCGGCATCAGCGCGGTCGCCACGGCCACGCCGGCGATGAGCGTGGCGGGTTCCTGGTCGCGTGAGTTGCCCAGGCCGCCTGCAAAGCCGCCGGCGAGCGCGACGGCAAGGTCCCACACAGTCGGTGTCGAATTGTCGATGATGGCGGCCGTGGTGGTGCCAAGGGGCGAGAGCTTAAAGTACAACGTGGACGTGACCAGGCAAAAGGCCATTTGCAGCGCAAGGCTGGCGACAGCTTCGACGGTAATCTCGCGGTCGAGCGTGGCGATGCCGTATGCCATGGCAAGGACCGAGCCCATGAGCGGGCAGATGAGCATGGCGCCTACAATGGCGATATCCGAGTCGATATCGAGGCCGATGCTCGCGATCAACATGGCAATAATCAGGATGCATAAGTGCGAGCCAGTCAGGCGCGCCCCGTTTACAAAACGCTTGCGAATCACGTGATAGGGCGCGCGTCCCTCGCGAATGTTGAACGCGCGCTTGAGGAAGCGGGTGACGTTTTCCATGGCTTCGCTATGAGCAGGGCGGATGCCGTGGCGCCGGTGATGGCGTTCGCGTAGTCGCTTAATCTGTTGTTTGTCGAGTTCCATGTCCACCTCGTTCCAGCGCGGCTCGCGCAACGCGCCCGTTGTCCTAACTCTACACCGTGGCGGGCGGGGTGTCTGTTGGATGCGGAATCCGATAGGGCGGATGACGCGGGAGCAAATGCAAATCACAGGCTCAATTCCATCCCGCAAGAATATGATGCACCAGCTTCTACATATGTGACGAAATTGTGAAGCACGAGAGCGCGAATTTCAAAAAATCCGCTGGTGACCAATGTTGCGCAACAGAATTCAAAAAACAGCTCCTACATTTTGAAGCGTATGGATACATCCGTGTCAAAGGGAGAAAGCCATGGCAAACTACAGTCCACAACACTTTGAGCCTCGGGCTAAGGCCGTCAACGTCAAGGGCGTTGCCAACCGCGCCGTCGCAACCGTTTTGACGGCGGGCCTCATCGCTCAGCCGCTCATGTCGCCGCTGGCGGCAATCGCCGCACCGTCAACCGATAACGGCGATTCTGTTCAGGGGGGGGGTAGTTCTGTAGAGAACACCGTTGTCGCCGGTAACCAAGCGGTCGCAAAGACGGCTGCCCAGTTGGCCGAGGAGTCGGCAAAGCAGCTCAAGGACGCTCAGGCCGCCTACGATGCCGCCCAGAAGAAGGCCGACGCGGCGGGCCAGTCTCAAAAGCAGGCGCAGCAGCAAAAGAATCAGGCCTCGCAGGCCGTGACCGATAACGCCGCCGAGCAGAACGAGGCCGAGGTAGCCGCGCTTCAGGAGAAGATTGACGAGCTTAAAGCGGCCGTCGACAAGGCAGAGCAGCAGCAGAAGAAGCTGGGAGACCTGAACGATCAGCTCGATCAGGCCAACAAGAGTGTCGAGGATAAGAC
The DNA here is from genome assembly GCA_900545615.1 of uncultured Collinsella sp. Taxonomy (GTDB): domain Bacteria; phylum Actinomycetota; class Coriobacteriia; order Coriobacteriales; family Coriobacteriaceae; genus Collinsella. Next base: position 47,308 of record UQZM01000007.1, on the reverse strand, counting down.
CCAGGCGCTCAAGGACGCCAAGGCAAAGCATGATGAGGCCAAGAAGGCCCTCGATGATGCCCAGGCCAAGCTCGAGGCCATGGGTATGGACGAGTACGAGGCCGCCAAGAAGGCCGTCGAGGACGCGCGGGCAAAGCTCGATGACGCCAACAAGGCAGTTACTACTGCACAGGACAATCTGGACCAGGCCAAGGCTGCCGAGGCCAGCGCCCAGCAGGAAAAGCAGAATACCGAGGCAGCTTTGACGACTGCCCAGGCCAAGAAGCAGGAGACTGCCGCTGCTCTCGCAGCCGCAACCACCGCGCGCGATAACGCCCAGCAGAAGTTCAACCAGGCGCAGACCGCGCTCGATGCTGCCGTCTCGGGTACGGGTGTCGACCTGAGTGCGCTTGAGGCCGCCAAGATCGCTGCTGCTGGTGAGCTCAAGACCGCGCAGGCGGAGCTCAATGCCGCGACGGATGCCGACGCCACCGCACAGACAAATCTGCAGGCCGCCCAGGCTGCCGTCGCTGCCGCGCAGGAGAAGGCCAACGCCGCCAACGCTGCTGTGGCATCTGCCCAGTCTGCATACGATGCGGCAAACAAGGAGTACAAGGACGCGGCCAGTAAGCGTGACGCCGCGAAGACGGCATACGAGCAGGCCCAGCAGACCGAGGCCGGCAAGAAGGCGGAGTACGACCGTCTCGTCGAGATTCGCCAGCAGAAGAGCAACGAGTTCGATCAGGCTCGTGCTGAAGTAACCGACGCACACAATGCATACGACGCCGCAAACGCCGAGGTCGAGAAGCTCAACCAGCAGATTGCCGACCTCAAGTCGCACATGACCGTAGACCAGAATGTCATCAACCAGGGTATGTTCGGCTTCTTGAACTACATCATTGGCGGCAGCCAGTTCACAGCCACGCAGAAGTCGAATGCAAGCACTGCCGCGTCGATGCTCATGGGGACGACAGATAAACAGAGCTGGTATGATAGTTACGTCGATCAGGACATGTCTCGCGACACCAATCCGCTCTCCTTGGAGCAGATGCGTAACGCCCTGACCTATCTCGATACTCAGAACAACCTCCGCAAGGCGAACGGTCAGTCTGAGCTTAGCGTCAGCCTCCGCATGACTGCGGCAGCCGCCCTCAATACATCATATTCATCGAACATCTGGGGGCACTCGAACTGCTATTTCGATCAAGGTGAGAACCTTGCAGGCGGCGGGGCATACACCGGAGGCGAGACCGAGGATACGCTTGGCTGGCCATATACCGGCCTCTACACCCAGGAGAAAGAGGCATTCGATAAGTACGTCGCGCAGTATGGCGACGCGCTCGGTAGCCATCGATATGATTCCTACTATATCTATCAGCACTACAACAGCATCTACCATGAGTGCGGGCACTATCTCAACATCATCGATGCCGGCGCGAAGGCTATCGGCATCGCGACCGGTAGCGGTAAGAATACCGATTCCGAGGTAACCGTTTTCGACTATAGCGGGAGCACGGGGCAGAAGGATTTCACTGTCTCCGAGTTCAAGAAGCTCGTCAACGACTACATCGAATCCGCCTACAATGCAGGCGGCACGCAGGAGCAGAAGGAGCAGCTGAAGCAGCTTCAGAACAAGCTGGCAGATGCGCAGAAGAACTTCGGGACCGCTGGAACGGCTTATTCTAACGCGTTGGATAAGCAAGAAAGCGCTCGCGACGCCTATACCGCGGCCGACACGAACGTGAACACCGCCAAGGGCGAGTACGAGAAGGCTAAGTCCGCCACCGCTTCCGCCAAGTCCGCCTACACCGCCGCCGAAGCCAAACTCAAGGGTATCGACGTCAAGACGCCCGAGACCAAGCTCGAAGCCGCCAAGAGCGAGGCCGCTACTGCCCAGGCAGCTCTCGATAAGGCTAACGCCACGCTTGCTGACAACAAGACGAAGGCGGCCGATGCCGCTGCTCACAAGGCGAAGGCTCGCAGCGCCCGCGACGCCGCCAAGGTAAAGTCCGATCAGGCCAACGAGGCGTATGACAACGCTACCGCTTCGGTCAAGGACCTTGCCGCCAAGCTCGATGCCGCCAAGACGGACCTTGCGAACAAGCAGGGCTCGCTTGACGAGGCAAAGAAGGCCGACGATGCCGCCCAGGCTGGTGTGGATAAGGCCCAGGCCGCAGATGCTCAGGCCGCGACTGCTCTTTCGGATGCCAAGCAGGCAGTTGCCGCCAAGGCGCAGGCCCTGTCCGACGCACAGGCGAAGGTCAAGGCTGCCGAGGGCGAGCTGGCCGGTGCAAACAAGGCCTTCGAGCGCTTCGCCGGCGCTCAGAAGGCGGTCGACGACGCCAAGACCGCCTATGACGCTGCCGTGGCCAGTGTCGCCGATGCCCAGAAGCAGCTCGAGGCCGCCAACGAAGCCGTCGTCGATGCGAACTTCGAGATCGTCAAGGCCAAGGCCGAGCTTGCCAGCGATGAGGCACTCAAGGCCGATCTTGAGGCTGTCGACCACAAGGCCTCTCTTGCCGCGGGCACGACGGGTAACGAGAAGCTGGTCAAGCTGAACGCTGCCTACGCTCGCTATAAGGCCGCCGTCGATGCCGCTACTGGTCTCAAGGCTGCTCTGAGCGATGCCGATGCCAAACTGTCCGATGCCAACGACGCCTATGCTGCCGCGCTTGCCAAGCTTAACGATGCTAAGGATGCCCTGGCTGCCGCACAGGCCGAGTACGACAAGTATCATCCCAAGGCTGAGCCGCAGGCCAAGCCTCGGGTTGCGCAGGCTGCTGCAAAGGCTCCTGTCGCCAAGAAGAAGGCCACGGACGGTGCACTTGCCCAGACGGGTGATACCTCCGCGCTTGCAGGTGAGGTCTTCGTCATCGGCGGTATCACCCTCGTGGCCGCTGGTGTGACGCTGAGCGATCGTCGTCGCAAGCAGATGTAGCGTTTCGAGCGTAGTTTCTGCAACGAACTTCAATTCATAGCGGGACCGTCTCGTTAGCCAAACGATAAGGCCGGCGCGCTGTTAAATGCAGCGCGCCGGCCTTTCTTTGCGTTGGTATCAAAAAGCCCGGTCGGTAGCCTGGAAAGCTACCGACCGGGCAAATCGTAGGCAATATGGTTGCTGTCGAGCAGCTGCTCGACTTACCCCAGCAGGCTCAAGCCGACGGAGACAAACGCCAGGATAACGCCGACGATGGACTCGCCGCCGAGCAGGCCGCTGGCGACAACCAAGCCCTGTTCCTGGAAGGCGGCGTCCTTGGCGGCCTTTTCCTCGTCAGAAAGACCAGCGGTGGCGTCGCGGTGGGCGGACCACTTGTCGTAGGCGAGCTTGACACAGGAGCCCAGGAATGCCGTGAGTGACATGTAGAACGGCAGGTACACGCCCAGGCCGATCATCATGGCCGGAATGCCGAGCCAGTACATGACGATGCCGGCGATAAAGCCGCCTGCGAACCACGGCACGCTCGGGATGCCCGAGACCATGGTGGCGACGACGCTTGCCTGCGCGGCTACAAAGCTCTTGTCGGGGCCGAAGGCGTCCGGACCATAGGCGGTGACGAGCGCGACCATGACAGCGGCGGCGACCAGGGCGCCCACGATGCCGCCGATGGCCTGGCCGATCCACTGCGCACGCGGGTTGGTGCCCAGTACGGCGCCGGCCTTAAAGTCGTTCATGACGTCGCCCGCAAGGCCGCACGCCACGGCTACGATGCCGGCGATAAAGAACAGCTTGACCTGAGCGATCTGTGCGAAGGCAGCCACGATGAGCATGACGATGAGGCCAAAGATCTCCATGGGGTCGATGCCCGTCTGGCCGCAGCTCTGTGCGCTCATAATGGTAGTGACAAAGGTGAACAGCGTCACGATGACGGCCGGGACGGGACCAAGGTCGAGCGCGATGGCGACGATCACGGCGATGGCGGCAGCGCCCAGGCCGATGATGCCGGCGTCGAGCTTAAGGGAGCCCGAGATGAGCGACTGCTCGTCGGTGTCGGTGGAGCTGTCGGCGGCAAGACCGCGGACGATACCGGCGACCTGCGGCAGGATGTCCTTGAGGACGACGGCGACGCCAAAGCCCATCATGAGGCCCATGCCCAGGGACTTGACGATGCCCTGCGCGGTCACAACATCGAACAGACCGGCAGCGGTGCCGCCCACGATGATGCCAAAGTTGCCCAGCAGGGCGCCGGCAAACCAGAAGGCGACCGGGGCGAAGCCCACGAGGAAGCCGACGGAGAGCAGCATGGGCGAGTTGTAGATGCCAAAGGTCACGCCGGGGATGTTGAGCGTGCATAGCATGCTGGGCACCACGCCCAGAGCGTCGCGAAGCACGCTGTAGATGCCTGCGATGGCCATGGAACCAAAGAGCTGCTTGCCGGTCTTGCCACCGGCCTCGGTCGCGCGCAAGGTCTGAGCTGCGGCGTTGCCGGTGGGGAACTCAAGCGCGGCGTCCACGATAAAGTGACGGTGGATGAGTGCCGTGGCCAGCAAGCCCAGGATGGTGCCGGCGAGCGCCACAATAAACATGTCGAGCCAGCTGATCTGGTCGGCATAGCCCAGCATCCAGGCGCCCGGGATGGTAAACGCCAGACCGCCGGCGACCATGGCGCCTGCGGACATGATGGTGTGGGTGACGTTTGCCTCGTTGAGGCTGGCGTTGCCCATGAGCTTAAGGAAGAACAGCGAGATGACGGCAGCGAAGACGATCGGCCAGGGGAGTGCGCCCATCTTGAGAGCGGTGTAGGCCGAGCTTGCCGTGATGATCACGCAGCCAAGGACGCCGATGACGACGCCACGCAGCGTGAGTTGCCCGCGCATCGAAGCGCGGTTCGAGGGATTGCTCATATAAAACTCCTTTGCGTATATCCGCTTCCCCCAGGAGCGCCGTTACGGATACGGCGCGGGAAGTCGGGTTACCAAGGGCCGCCGCGTGAGCTCGCAAACGACCGCGCACCAGTATAGCGGCATCGCCCGCCCTGCGCTCCGCCAAAAGCAGCTAATTTGGGATGCATTTGTATACGGGATATACTGCTGGGCAGACGAAAGGAGCGCCGACAATGCTTAATGGGTGCGCATATATATTGACGGTCGATGTGGGCAACACGTTCATTCGCTTTGGCCTGTTTGCAGAGGATTCGGCCGCGGCGCAGGAATGTCCGCTTGCGACGTGCGAGATCACCACGCCGTCGAGCATCACAGCAGACGAGGCGCGCATGCGTCTCGCGCAGGTCATGGCCGCACTGGCGGCCGATGCGGGCATGCCGGGCGCGCTTGTGCCCACGGCTGCTGTGCTGAGCTGCGTGGTCCCGGCGCTCGAGCGCCCGTGGAAGGCGGCACTTTCCCGTACCTGCACGGGGCGCGTGCTCACGGTGGGGCCGGGACTTAAGACCGGCATGCCCGTGCACTACGATGACCCGGCCGAGATCGGTCCCGACCGCATCGCTGACGCCGTGGCGGCCCGTGCCGTCTACGGCTCTCCGTGCATCGTGATTGACCTGGGCACGACGACCAATATCGAGGTCATCGATGCGCGCGGAACCTTTGTCGGCGGCGTCATCGCGCCGGGTCTGGCCCTTGGCGCCCGCTCGCTTTCGGCCGCTGCGGCGCGCCTGCCGCAGGTCGAGCCCTCGGCACCCACGCATGTGATCGGTCGCAACACGCGTGAGGCCATGCGCTCGGGCGTGGTCTTGGGCGAGGTGGCCCGTATCGACGGCATGCTCGACATGGTGCTTGCCGAGATGCGCGCGACCAAGGCGGCGGGGGAGGGCAGCGTGCCCATTGTCATCACCGGCGACGATGCCGAGGCGCTCGCGGCGTTGGTCGGCCACAGCCTGACGGTAGACGACGCACTGACGCTGCGGGGTCTCGCCGAGCTCTACCGTATCAACCAAAAGCCCCGCCGCGTGTAAAGGTGAGGGCGCCGGTGGGACAAACGCCCCCACCTTTCACCTGCTACAATGGGTCAAACTATTGCGATTTCGGAGGTGTCTGCCATGTCGGACGATCTTCATCAAACTGCGTCGGGCAAGCGCCGCGACGTTATTAGCTGGGACGAGTTCTTTATGAGCGTGGCCATCGCCGCACAGCGCCGCAGCAAGGATCCCAACACGCAGGTGGGCGCGTGCATCGCCAGCACCAACCACCGCATCCTTTCGGTGGGCTACAACGGTACGCCCTCGGCACTCAACGACGACTTTTTCCCGTGGGGCACGAGCGATGACCCGCTGCAGGACAAGCACAACTACGTAGTCCATGCCGAAGCCAACGCCGTGCTCAACTACCGCGGCTCGCTCAAAGACCTTGAGGGTTCCACGGTCTACGTCACGCTGTTCCCGTGTCATGACTGCGCCAAAATCCTGGCGCAGGTGGGCGTGGGCGAGGTTGTCTACCTGGACAACAAGTATGCCGACACCGACGACGGCCGCATCAGCCGCCGTATCCTCGACTCCTGCGGCATCAGCTACCGCCAGGTCATCGTCGATGTCCATATTGGTACCGGGGAGCAAGCTCAGCAGTAGCGCGTGCCAATGCCAGCTGGCGGCAAAAACAGCCAAAAGAGCCCCGTCCCAAATTGACTGCTCGTGAAAGTCGTGTCCGCGCGCATGGCTGGCGCTCAAGCGGGTACATGGCTGTAGTAACATAGCCCCTGTCAGCGGGCATGCCCGCGTTATTGTGAGAAAGGAGCCCCTGTGGCTGTTAACGAAGAGCTGCTTAAGAAGGTTCTTGAGGAGATTCGCCCCAACCTGCAGGCCGATGGCGGCGATATGGAGTATGTGGGCGTCGACGACGAGGGTGTCGTCAAGCTGGAGCTGCAGGGCGCCTGCGCCGGCTGCCCCATGAGCTCGCTGACCCTGTCCATGGGTATCGAGCGCATCCTCAAGGAGCATGTGCCCGGCGTTACCCGCGTCGAGCAGGTCAATGTCTCCGGCGAGGCCGAGGACCTGTACGACGAGTACGCGCCGTTCTAAGATGCGAAAGCTGCGGACGGCATACTCCGCATAGACGTTACGCCCAAATATGCGGCTGCGAGCGCAAGGCCCGCGGCCGCATTTGTATGTAGGGAGCAGGAGGGTCGACATGCTCAACGACTTCTACCATATGCTTGATCCCGTCGCGATCTCGGCGGGCCCCATCACCATCTACTGGTACGGCCTGGCCTACGTGGTCGGCGCTCTGCTCACGGCGGTCGTCATGTACCGCACACAGCGTCGCTGGGGCTTTAACATCACGATTGACGACCTGACAAGTGTCGTAGTCGGCGTGGTCTTTGGCCTCATTATCGGTGCGCGCCTGTTCTACGTCGTCTTTTATGGTGATGGCTACTACTGGGCGCACCCGCTCGAGATCTTTGCCACCAACGAGGGCGGCATGAGCTTCCATGGCGGCTTGGTGGGCGGCATCATCGGCGGCATCATCGTGTGCCGCATGTACAAGCTTGATGCATGGACTATCGCCGATCTTGCCGTGATCGGCGCTCCGCTGGCGCTGTGCCTGGGCCGTTGCGCCAACTTTGTGAACGGTGAGCTGTGGGGCAAGCCGACCGACCTGCCTTGGGGCGTGATTTTTGGCGGAACCGCGGGCGATATGCCGCGCCATCCCTCCCAGCTCTACGAGGCGTTTCTCGAGGGCATTGTGCTCTTTTGCATCCTGCAGGTGCTCAGCCGTAAAAAACCGCTGCTGCCTCAGGGCACGTTTATGGGCGTGTTTGTGATGGGGTACGGCATCGTCCGCTTCCTCGTTGAGTTCGTGCGCGTGCCCGATGCACAACTGGGCTATCTGCTGGGTGGCGTCATCACCATGGGCCAGCTGCTGAGCCTGCCACTCGTGATTGCGGGCCTGGTGCTCGTCATCTTTGCCCTCCGCCACAACCGTCCCCAGCGCATCTACCTCGACTCCTAACCACCACAAAGGGGACAGGCACCTTTGTGGTGGTTTTGCTTGACAACGATGACAGAACCGTAACGTTTCCCCAGATAAAACCTGCCAAAATAAACCTGTCCCTTTTTGGCAGGTTTCTAGAAAGGCTTTTCGGACTGTGAAGGATTCCGACCTCTCCACAACGGCTGCGCGCGACGCTGCCCGCATCGTCTGGTTTAAGCGCTACCCCGCCAAGCAGACGCTCATCGCATTTCTGCTCGCGCTGTTGGCGACCACGGCGTTTTCCATCGATCCCGCCCCGGTGTCGAGCAACGCAGTCTTGGCGATTGACCCCAAAGCCTCGGGCATGCTGTACGTGTGCTACGAGGTGCTCCTCTCGTTTGCCGGCCATACCGACGCGGTCATGCTGCTTGCGCTTGCCTGCCTGCTCACGCTGCCGTTTCGCTACGTGTTCTTTGGCCGTGGCGACACCTGGCGCCCATCGATTATTCTGCCGTCGCTGTTTTTCGCCATCTGCATGGTGTTCGGCCGCAGCTACGACCTTATCGACTCGGCCGAGATTGTTCTTGGCGACAAGGCCCGCATCATCTGCGCCTGGATTGGCGGCGCGGGCTGGATGCTCCTAGCGATCGTGGCCTTCTATCTGGCTTTTGAGTGCCTGGATTGGCTGAGCTCTCGGCGCATTCCGTTTTCCGAAGCGCACTTTGGCCGCGTATGGCGTGTGGCTCACGCCGTGCTCTCGGTCCATCCCTTTGCCGGGCCCTTCCTGGTGCTTATGATCGCCTGGGCGCCCACGCTCATCGCTTCGCTGCCCGGCCTTTTTATGGGAGATACGGGTGCGCAGATTCGCCAGTGGTTCAACTATCCCAATGGCACGAGCGACTACCTGCGCCTGCTCAACCCCAACGTGCTGCTCAACGGGCACCATCCCGTGGTGCACACGGCCATTATCGGCTCGTGCGTTCAGCTGGGGCTTTCGCTGTTCAACAGCGCTAACGCGGGCCTCATCATCTATACCTGCGCTCAGTTTGTCATCACGGCTGCCTGCATGGCCTATTCCATTTCGTCGCTGCGCAAACTGGGCGTGAGCCTGCCGGTTCGCGGTACGATCCTGCTGTTCTTTGCGTTTATGCCGATGTTCTCTAACTACGCGGCGTTGCTCACCAAAGACGTGCTCTTTGCCGACGCGTTTTTGGTGCTGCTGATACAGACCGTCAAGCTCGTGGCATGTGGCTTGCCCCGTCGTGATGCCAATGTCGAGCGAGCGGGCGAGAAAGCCCCCGTGCTCTTTGCGCGCCACGACTGGCTGTTGCTTGCGCTGGCTGCCATGGGTTCCACGTTTTTGCGCAATGGAGGCCTGGTGTTTCCCCTGGCGGCATGCGTAATCGCGGCGGCGTTTTGCGCATGGGATGTACATGTCGCTCGTCGTGCGGCTAAGCAGACGGGCACCGCGGTCTCATGCGCCATCCCGCGTTTCCGCTGGGTTGGCGTTCTCGCGGTGCTCGCGCTCTGCCTTGCCTCTAATGTGTACTTCACCAAGGTCTTTATGCCGGCGCACGATATCACGCCTGGTTCCAAGCGCGAAATCCTCTCGATTCCGTTCCAGCAGACGGCTCGTTTCGTCCAAAAGCACGACGGCCTCAACTCGGGCGTCAACCCCACGGTTAAGGAGGACGGCACCATCGTGGAGGCTCCTTGCGACGGTTCGGTGACCGACGAAGAGCGTGCCGTGATCGATCGCGTACTCAAGTACGAGAACCTGGGCCGCCGCTACAACCCCGACAAGTCCGATGCCGTCAAGAACTGCTTTAACGAGTACGCCTCGCAGGAGGACATCGATGCCTATTTTGAGGTATGGGCCCAGATGTTTAAGAAGGATCCCGAGTGCTATATTTCGGCGCTTATCAATAACTACTATGGTTATTTTTATCCGAGCGCGCGCGATGCCTGGATCTACAGCACGGCGCGTAGTGCCGAGATCATGGCGCGTCCCGACAACCTCAAGTACTTCGACTTCCATCCGGTTGACAGCAACGTGGTGCGCTGGTGCGACCACCTGATCAATCTGTACCGTGTGGCGGTGCAGCGCATCCCGTTTATCTCGCTCACCATGAGCTCGGCCACCTATGTGTGGATCATGATCGCCGTGGTGGTCTACCTGCTGCGTCGTCATTCATGGCGTGCGCTGGCGATCTGGGTGCCGCTGTTGGGCGTGCTCGCCGTGTGCCTGATCGGTCCATGTAACGGATCGACCTACATGCGCTACCTGTATCCGGTCATCGCCTGCATGCCCTTCGCCATCGGCGCCACCGTCACCCGCAGCGACTTCCTCTGGTTCTAACTTGGTGCATTGAGGTCAGGTTTCTTTGCACCAAAGGGGCCATCATCACGACGCCTTCATTTTGGGGTTTATCTCGCAGGCCAGTAGGTATATCATAACGACGTTTGTTTATATTGCCCGAGCATCTGCGCTGGGCTTTAGGTCGAAACCGATAGGAGACACGTATGTCCGGACACTCTAAGTGGGCCACAACCAAGCATCGTAAGGGCGCGCAGGACGCCAAGCGTTCCGCCCTCTTCTCCAAGCTCAGCCGCAACATCACCGTTGCTGCCCGTCTCGGCGGTGACCCGCTGCCCGAGAACAACGCCAGCCTCGCCGCTGCTGTTGCCAAGGCCAAGGCTCAGTCCATGCCTAAGGACAAGATCAAGTCCGCTATCGACAAGGCTTTTGGTTCGGGTGCTGACGCCGCCGTCTACGAGAACATCGTGTACGAGGGCTACGGTCCTGCCGGTGTCGCCGTCTACGTCGACTGCCTGACCGACAACCGCAACCGCACCGCCGCTGATGTCCGTTCCGCCTTCTCCCACGCTGGTGGCAACCTGGGTACCTCCGGCTCCGTCGCCTTCCAGTTTGAGCGCAAGGGCCAGATCGTCGTCGCCAAGGAGATCCTGGACGAGAACGCCAAGAAGGAGACCATGATCGCCAACGGTGCTGCCGGTGACGAGGATGAGTTTATGATGGCCATCGCCGAGGCCGGTGGCGAGGACTACGAGGATGCCGGCGAGGAGTGGATCGTCTGGACTACTGCCAACGAGGTCATGGCTGTCTCCAAGGCGCTCGAGGAGCAGGGCGTCCAGGTCAAGGGCTCCGAGACCACCATGGTCCCGACCACCCCGACCGAGGTTTCTGGCGCCGACGCCAAGAAGGTTCAGCGCCTCATCGACCGTCTTGAGGAGCTCGACGACGTCCAGGATGTTTACAGCACCATGGACATGACCGACGAGGTCATCGCTGCCCTCGAGGAGGAGTAGCGCCCGCACGGGTTAAGCCGTGCATATCTGGGCATAATGAAGCGAGCATGCAAGCCTCGTGGAATAGATGAGCCGGATCCGCGTGCGTAGAGCACCGGACCCGGCTCTTTTATAATGATGCGAACCGTTTTGCATTTCGAGAGCCGAGATTTGAAGGGAGCGCCACGTGCGCGTACTCAAACGAGCCCTAGCGATCGTGTATCTTGCCGCCACCATCGTGGCGCTGGGTACGCTTGTCTGCCAGTTTTGGGGGCCGTATACGTATCGCTTTATGCTGCTGATGCGCGACCCCATGCCGCGCATTGTCGTGACGGCATGCGGCGGAGTTGTGGCGATTGGCGTGCTGGTAAGCTTCTTCCGCCTGATGTTTGCTCGTCGCGAGCCGTCCTGCGTGCATCCGGCGGGGGAGCGCAATATCGAGGTCACGCTCGCGGCGCTTTCTTCGTGCGCCAGGGCTGCTGCAGAGCGCGACGATCGCGTGATGATCGAGCATGTCGAGGCCCGCGTCCAAGGTTCCGACGATTCGCACGTCCGTTTTAAGGTCGAGGCTATCGCGCTTGACGATAAGGACGTGGCATCTCTGGCTACCGCGATGCAGCAGCGCATCGAGGAAGCTTGCGACACCATGCTCGGCACGCCGGGTACGACCACGCGCGTCCGTTTTTTGCCGTCCAAGACTACCGTCCAGACCGTGGAGGTTTCCGGTGAGTGATACCAATCAAGATAAGACCGCTCGTACGCCGCGCCTGACGATTGACCAGAGCGCCACGCCGGCGAGCGAACCTGTTGATTCCAAAGCAGAGGCAACTGAGTTACAAGACGCGGCGGCCGCGGATTTTGACGAGGCTATGGGTCTCATCAAGGGTACGGGCGCTGCCATCTGGAGCTATGCTGTGCGTCATCCCAACACCACGCTCGGTGCCGTCGCTGGCTTTATCCTTGCCGTGTTGGTGCTCACGCTCGGCCTGTGGGACACGCTCGTCATTGCATTCTTCGTGCTGATCGGCACCGTGATCGGCCAAATTCGCGACGGCGAAAACGGGATCGTCAACTTCTTCGGCCGTCTGTTTAGCGGCCGCTAATATGTATTCGACTGTCGCATCCGCGGCAGGCATAAGGAGGAACCATGGCTTTTAATACGAAGGTCGATGTGGCCGATACCGAGCTCGAGGCAGACGAGACCGTCGCCGCCGAGGCGGAGGACGTAACGCTCGAGGACGAGGCGCTCGTCGAGGCCGAGTCCGATGCGGACGAGGACAACGAGGAGATGGACGAGGAGGCGGACGAGTCCGAGGACTCGCTGACCTATTCCAACGGCGTGATCGAGAAGATTGTCGCCATGGCCACCCGCGAGGTGCCGCACGTTCTGGGCATGAAGGGTAACCTTATGCACTTTGTGCAGGAACAGTTTGGTGCCGAGAACCTGACCAAGGGCGTGACGGTCGAGGTCACCGATGACAATCGCGTGGTCGTCAACATCTCCGTCATTATCGAGTACGGCGCCTATGCGCCCGCGATCTTCGACGATGTCAAGGCGCGTGTCACCGAGCGCCTTGCCGCGATGACCGGCCTTGAGGTGGCGGGCGTCAACCTGCGCATCGAGGACGTCATCACCCCCGAGGAGTACGAGCACCGCACCAGCCAGCACGAGTAACCTTCCAAAAAGGGACAGGTTTGTTTTGGCAGGTTTTATCTGCGAAAACGTTAAACGGCCGACCGCGCAAGCAAAAGCGTGGCCGGCCGTTATTTGTATGCCCCCCGATGTAGGCATACCGCTCGTCTAACTAGGGGTTGCAATCGTCGCGTTCCGCGTTACCCTAATGGGCACATTGTTTCCAAATTGTTAACGAGGGGTTGCCGTAATGGCTGACGAGCACGAAACAGAAAGCAAGGCATGGGCGATTGAGGCCGCCGCGGCAGAGGCGGCATCGCGTGCTGCCGAGGAGATGCATCGTCCTCCCGTGGTGCCGATGGAGCGCGTGGTCGATCGCACCGATATCGAGCGCGGCGAGCGTGCCGGTCAAAAGCGCAGCCAGGAGCCGGGCTTCCCGCGCTTTTTTGCCGAGCTCAATCTGGGCCTGATCCTCACGGCCTTTGCCATCGTGGCGTTCAAAACGCCCAATCACTTTGCCTTCGGCGGCACCTCGGGCGTGTCGGTCATTCTGTCCACGCTGTTCCCGACCTTGCCCGTCGGCGTCTTTATGTGGATTATCAACGCGGTTCTCGTCGTTTTGGGTTTTATCTTTTTGGAGCGCAAGGCGATTCTTTGGAGCGTCTTCGCCTCGTTTGCGCTGTCCGCCTACGTCTCGCTGTTTGAGCTCTTCATTCCGACCGATGTCTCTCTGACGGGTGATATGTGGCTCGACCTGTGCTTTGCCGTCATCTTGCCGGCGCTCGGCAGTGCCATCGTCTTTGACATCGGCGCCTCGACGGGTGGCACGGACATTCTCGCTATGATCCTCAAACGCCGTACCACGCTCGAGATTGGCCGCGCCCTGCTACTGGTCGATATCGGCATCGTGACCATCGCGGCCTTTTTGTATGGCCCGCGTGTCGGTCTGTATTGCGTGCTCGGCCTGTTTGCCAAGACGCTTGTGGTCGACAAAGCCATTGAGAGCATTCACCTGCGCAAAGTCTGCACGGTCATTTGTTCCGAGCCCCTTAAGGTCGAGGAGTTTATCGTCAAGCATCTCAACCGCACGGCGACCATCAGCCGGGGCTACGGTGCCTTCTCGGGCAAGTGTGTGACGGTGATCATGAGCGTGCTGAGCCGTCGCGAGGCCGTGCAACTGCGCCGCTATGCGCGCGAAGTCGATCCGGGTGCCTTTATCACGATCGTCGACAGCTCCGAGATCGTCGGCAAGGGCTTCCGCGGAACGAACTAGCACAGACGTATTCAACGAACCGCCTGCTGGCGCCGTGTATCTTGCAAATCGGTCATCTTTGAGTATTTGACCCCACATTGGGCAATAATGATGCTAAAGACATCGTTTGCGATCCAAGTGATTTGTTCAAGATACGAAGGGATGATTCTATGTTCTGCTCGCAGTGTGGCGCCCCCATGGGCGATAACGACAAGTTCTGCGGCGTGTGTGGTGCTCCTAATGCCGGTGCCGCTGGCCCCGCTCCCCAGGGACAGCCTCAGCCCCAGCAGTTTGTTCCGCAACCGCCCGTGGCGAATGCGCCAAAGGGCTGTGTGGCTCAGGCGTTCCAAGATATGACCAAGACTCCGGGTGTGCTTCAGCGTGTATGCCAAATCGCGTTTTTGCCGGCGCTGATTTGCGTTGTGTCGGTGCTCGTGTTGTTTATTCCCGTTATTGGCGGCATTGCGGCTGCCATCGGCTTTTTGGCAGCTTGCATTGCGAGCGTGTGCGGTTCCGGCTTTGGCATCGAGTGGGGTCGCGATCTGTCGCTTAAGATCGATGACGGCATGGATCGTCCGCTGATGCGTTCCACGTCGTTTGGTCTCGGAGTCTTTTCGAGCGTTATTTCGGTCGTGCTCGAGGTTATCGCTGCCATTCCCGTTATCGGTGTAGTGCTTTCGCTGGTGGAGGGCGTGGTAATTGGCGCTGCGGGCTCGTATTCTTATTACGGCTCTTATGCACTCGAGGCTGCGCTGTTCGGTTCGCTCGGCCTGCTTGTCCTGGCGCTAATTGCCTCGGCGATTCTGGGTGTCTTCTTTAAGATGTTCGCCGACATCGCCGTGATGCACTTTGCGGTGACCGGGCGTGTCGAGAGCGCGTTTTCGCTCGATAAGGTCTGGGCGGCGTTTAAGCACAACAAGACCAAGCTGTTCTGTGCTTCGTTCCTTCCCGAGTTTTTGACGGGCCTGGTCGCCAACGTTGTCACATGGATCTTGACGGTCGTCTTTGGCGCCATTGCCTCTGTCGGTATGTATAGCTACTACTATCGTCCTACGGGTATTGAGGCAATTGTTACCGGCGGTGGCGTCACGCTCGCGCTGTTCTTGGTGCTGGTCGCTTTTGTCACCGTATTTCTTACGGTCTTTGGCAAGATGCTCAAGCACCGTGCCGTTGGCTATTGGGCCGCACGCTATGCAAGCGAGTGGGCCGATGAGGATAAGGACGACGTCCTGACTTTTGTGTTGCCCTTCGAGAAGAAGTCCGCTGCTTCGGGTTACAGTGCTCCGGATGCTTCGCCGGCACCTGCACCCGCTCCCGCGACCGAGCCTGAGCCGGCGCCCGAGTCTGAACCGGCGCCCGAGTCTGAACCGGCGCCCGAGCCTGAGACGGCATCTGAGCCCGAGCCTGCGCCTGAGCCTGCACCTGCACCTGCACCTGAGTCGGCGTCCGAGCCAAGCTCCGACGAGGAGCCTCAGGACGAGTAGCCATGCCGTCTGCCATTTGGGGACGGGGTAGAAATGGTAGAAATAGCGCTTGAAGAATGAGCGGGGGCGAACGTTGAGATAACGTTCGCCCCCGCTTTGCTCTAGCCAGGTTGTTATGGGTGGGCGTGACGGCTACTCGTCGCGCTTCTCCTCGTGGCGAGCGGCAGCCCGCGCATCGTGGATGCCCTTGATTGCAGCATGGCGGGCGGTGCGAGCATCGTGCATGGCGTCGCGCGCCTCAGCGGCTGTTGCCTTGGCAGAGCGCAGCTTGGCGGCCAAGTCGGGGTTGGTCTCGGCAACCGCGGCGATCGTGGGGCCGTCGAGCTCCTCTTGCGTGGGCTCGGCCAAAAAGTCAATGGCATACTGGGCGGCTACCATGGAACCCTTGGCCAGTACCGACTCGTCAATCTTATAAAAGCAAGAATGTTGGGCGTACGTGGCGCCAATCTGGGGGTTGCGCGTGCCAACAAAGGCGAGCACGCCCGGCACACGACGCAGGTACTCCGAGAAGTCCTCGCCCGAAAGCGTACCGCGATAATGGCCTTCGCCGGCTGCACCCAGGCACTTGACCACGGCCTGACGACAACGCTCGCTCGAGGCGACATCGTTTTCGACCTTATAGTTGGCGATGGTGTAGTCGGTAAGTTCGGCCTCGGCGCCCAGGGCCGCCGCAGTGTGCTCCACGATGCGGCGCATGAGCTCCGGCATTTCCTCGTGGGTCGAATCGCCATAGGTGCGCACCGTGCCGGCGAGGTAGGCGGTGCCGGCGATAACGTTGCGCGCGGTGCCACCATGCAGCTCGCCGACGGTGATGACAGCAGGCTCGTAGGGGCTGATTTCGCGCGAGACGATGGTCTGCAGGGCGTTGACGATCTCTGCCGCCACCATAACGGCGTCGTGGCCGCGCTGGGGCATGGCGCCGTGGCATGAGGTGCCGCGGACGTCGATGCGGAACCAGTCGGTATTGGCCATGCGCGGGCCGGGCTCGCAGCTCACGGTGCCGGCATCGACCTCGCTCCAAATGTGTGCGGCATAGGCGCCATCGACGCCGTCGAGCACGCCGGTGCCGATCATGAGCTTAGCACCCTGGCCGTTTTCCTCGCTGGGCTGGAACACGATGCGGACCTCGCCGTGGATGTCATCGGTCATGTGGCGCAGGATTTGCAGTGTGCCGAGCATCATGGCGATGTGGCAGTCGTGACCGCAGGCGTGCATGCAACCCTCATTGACGCTGGCGAACTCCTCACCGGTCTGCTCGGTGACGGGCAGGGCGTCGATATCGGCGCGCAGCAGGATGCGGCGGCGCGGCGTGCCGTCCTCGCGGTAGGCATCCGGCGCGGTACCGCGAAGCGTTGCCACCAAGCCGGTCTTGAGCGGACGCTCGTAGGGGATATTCATGGCGTCGAGCTGGTTGGCGATGTCGGAAGTCGTGCGCTCCTCGGCAAGGCTCAACTCCGGGTGCTTATGGAAGTGCCGGCGCTGCTTGATGATGTAGGGTTCAAACTCGGCGGCGATATCCTGGATGGCCGCGGTGACGTCGTCTGCCGCGCGAACCTCGGTTGCCGCCATAATTTGCTGTGCCTTGGTCTTCGTCATGGTCGATTTGCTCCTTGCTGGGTTGATCGCAAAATCGTACAGGCTTTCTCCAGTATGCCACCTGCCGCTAGGGCTGGTAAAGTTGCCGTTTGCCGCTTGGGGTTTTGTTGCAAGGGCGGGGGAGTACACTCGGGAGTGTTGAATTTCCTGCCAGAGATGGGGATGCCCATGCAGCATATCGATCGGATTATCCGCTCCAAGAACGTTTTTACCGCCCAAGACGGCATCGATACCGCCCGCGAGCTGGCGATTGCCATTGCGGGCGATCGCATCGTCGCTGTCGGCGCATCCGATGACGTGATTGCCGCCGCACCTGCCGCCACGCCGGTGGTCGATTACGGCGAGCAGTTTGTCTGCCCCGGTTTCCATGACGCTCATCTGCACTTCTTCCATACCTCGGTCGGCTCCTCGCCGTACATGCTCATGGATATGGGCACGTCCGAGGCTGCGCTGGTGCAGCACGCGCTCGAGTTTTCCCAGGACCTGCCCGATGACGCTTGGGTTGTGACGCAGGGCTGGCGCGACTACCGTTGGGACCCGCCCGAGCATCCTACCAAGGCGTCGCTCGATGCGGCATTCCCCGATCGTCCCTGCGTTATGTATTCGGGCGACGGGCACACGCTTTGGCTCAACAGCCGCGCACTCGAGGCGCTCGGCGTCACACGCGACAGCGAGCCGCCAGCGGGCGGCAGCTACGACAAGGATGCAAACGGCGAGCTCACGGGCATTGCTCACGAGGCGGCTGCCATGCAGTTGCTACCGCGCTGCCTTGAGTGGCTGGGGGAGGATCGCATCGCAAGCGCTTACGCCGATCAAATGAGGCGTATGGCCGAGCAGGGCATCACCTCGATCTGCGATATGTCGCTCATGCCCATGCCGGGCTGCGATTTTATCCGCGACGATGTCTACGACAAACTGCAGACGGCCGGCAAGCTGGACATTCGTGCCCATCTGTTCCCCACGCTGCTGGATGACCAATCGCGTTTAGAAGAGCTGCAGGTACGTTACGCGAACAACGTGCTGCTTTCGGCGCCGGGCTTTAAGCAGTTCTTCGACGGCGTGTCGAGCGAACACACGGCATATCTCACCGAGCCCTATACCAATCCGCGCTTCCCGGGCGACCAGGGCCGTCTGACGGTCCCGGCTGAGCGCATGCGCAAACTGGTTCTGGCGGCCGCGGAGCGCGGCCATACCGTGCGCATCCATGTCATCGGCGACGGTGCCATCCATGCCGCGCTCGATATCTTTGAGGAGGCCGCCGAACTGTATGGCCTGCCCCAGCACAGTCATAACACGCTCGAGCATCTGGAGAACCTCTTGCCCGAGGACATCGATCGCCTGCGCAAGCTCAACGTGGTTGCTTCGAGCCAGCCCTGCCACATTACACTAGACCCGGGTGGACCGGAGCGCGACCTGGGCCTGGAGCGCAGCCGCATCATGTGGCCGTTTGCGACCTATAAGCAGCGCGGCATCCGCCAAGCCTTCGGCACCGATAGTCCCATCACAGCCGTTACCAGCATGAACGTGCTCTACACGGCCATCACGCGCCAAGACCCCAAAAGCCACTGGCCCGAGGGCGGCTGGTTACCGAGCGAGCGTATCGATGCGGCAACAGCTCTGCGCAACTACACCCTGGGCAGCGCCTACGCGGCAGGCGACGAGCAAAACCTCGGCAGCTTGGAGCCCGGCAAGTATGCCGACCTGGTAGTCCTGGACCAAAACCCGCTCATCATCGATCCCCAAGAGCTCCAGACCACTAAGGTTCAGGCCACCTACCTGGCAGGCAACTTGATTTACGAGCGCTGACGTTCATACCGCACCGTTAAACGCGGCTCGGGCAGTCTATTTTGGGATGGCGCTCGAGCCGCATTTGTTTGCCGATGGGGGTTCGTTAGGAGCGTCCCCGCTCTGTTGGATTTGGGCGCGGGGTTGAGGTGCTGCTGTCTCGTGCGCTCAATTTGGACATCAGCAATGCTGACTCTTAGTGTTTTGCATACTTCCCATTACAGATTGCATAAAAAGGCTGGGATGTTCTTCCTGATCCTGATGTACCCCCGCCCGTGCCGTGCAAAAAACGGAGTATTCAGCACCACGAGCTCTGCCGGTGCCGCTGCGGCTGAGTAACGTTGCGGAGATTGACGTCATTTTGGGCTCCGGTACGGCGCGAAGTACGCCCATTTGTCCCAACGGGGTCTGCCCACCGACCAAAACCGCCCGCTGAAGGCGTTCTTGGGACCAATAAGGTATGTCCGGCGCGTATGCAGCCGTCCTGGCTTGCTGAATACTCCCAAAAATGCACGGTGCTTCCCAGGGGACCCGTGCGCGCAGCGAAAACCATACCCACGTTCCTATCCGCATCGCCATTTTGCTGCACTGACTTTTCTGAATGTCGGGCCCGAATTAGTTAGCCTGCCTCCCGTGTGGCTCCGGAGGGGCGGGGCATAAGGTTTATCGCGAGTTCCGCACGAGCCGAAGGCCACTTAATGTGGCCTTCGTGCGAGCAGGACTGCCCGAGCAGGAAACCTTACGCCCCGCCCCTCCGGAGCCACACGGGAGGCATCGCTAAGTTATCCCCCGGCATTCAGAAAATCTAAGTGCCAAAAAATAAGATTTTTTGACTCCGTGTTGTATAACCCGCCATTCGTGGGTACCATTCAACGCGTACGCAAACAAAAAGGGTTAATTCGCGTGGTATAACCGCGCGGCCCAAAAAGGAGGAGACAAGCATGTCGTCTTTGAAGCCGCTTGCAGATCGTGTTCTGGTCAAGCCCGACGAGGCCGAGCAGAAGACCGCTTCTGGTCTGTACATCGCCAGCAACGCTCAGGAGAAGCCGCAGCGCGGCACCATCGTTGCCGTGGGCGCCGGCAAGGTCAACGACAAGGGTGAGCGCATCCCCATGGACGTCAAGGTTGGCGACGTTGTCATCTACGGTAAGTTCGGTGGCAACGAGGTCAAGGTCGACGGCGAGAAGTATCTGCTGATGCGCGCCGACGACATCTACGCTGTCGTCGAGGCCTAGTCTCGTCAGAATCTCTGATTCGTCTTTGAACGCGCCCGCCGCATAGGACTCGGAAGCGGCGACGCGAGTCACATTTCTTTTGGAGGATTACCTACCATGGCAAAGAACATTACGTTCAACACCGATGCCCGCGCTAAGCTTGCCAAGGGCGTCAACACTCTGGCCGACGCCGTTACCGTCACCATGGGCCCCAAGGGTCGCTACGTTGCGCTGCAGCGCACGTTCGGTGCCCCGACCATCACCAACGACGGCGTTTCTGTCGCCAAGGAGATCGAGCTCGAGGACAACATCGAGAACATGGGCGCTCAGCTGGTGAAGGAGGTCGCCACCAAGACCAACGACACCGTGGGTGACGGCACCACCACCGCAACCCTGCTCGCCCAGGCCATCGTCAACGACGGCCTGCGTAACGTCGCCGCTGGCGCCAACCCGCTGGCCATCCGTCGCGGCATCGACAAGGCCGTCAACGCCGCCGTCGCCGAGATGAAGAAGCAGGCTAAGCCGGTCGAGACCAAGGAGCAGATTGCTTCCGTCGGCACCATCTCTGCCGGTGACCCCGAGGTCGGCGAGAAGATCGCCGAGGCCATGGAGGTCGTGGGCAAGGACGGCGTCATCACCGTCGAGGATTCCCAGACGTTCGACATCACCATCGACACCGTCGAGGGCATGCAGTTCGACAAGGGCTATGTCTCCGCTTACTTCGTCACGGATAACGACCGCATGGAGGCCGTGATGAAGGATCCGTACATCCTCATCACCGACCAGAAGATCTCCAGCGTTCAGGACATCATGCCCGTTCTCGAGGCTGTCCAGCGCGCTGGCCGTGGCCTGCTCATCATCGCTGAGGACATCGACGGCGAAGCTCTGCCTACCCTGGTCCTCAACAAGATCCGTGGCGCCCTCAACGTCTGCGCCGTCAAGGCCCCGGGCTACGGCGATCGCCGCAAGCGCATTCTCGAGGACATCGCCGTCCTCACCGGTGGCCAGGCTGCCCTGGACGAGTTGGGCGTGAAGGTCGCTGACATCACCGCCGATATGCTCGGTACCGCTAAGTCCGTCACCATCTCTAAGGACAACACCGTCGTCGTCGGCGGCGCTGGCTCCAAGGAGGCCATCGACGCCCGTATCGCTCAGATTAAGGGCGAGATGGAGAACACCACCTCTGACTTCGACCGTGAGAAGCTCCAGGAGCGCCTGGCCAAGCTCTCCGGTGGCGTTGCCGTCATCAAGGTCGGCGCTGCTACCGAGTCCGAGCTCAAGGAGATCAAACATCGCGTCGAGGACGCCCTGCAGGCCACCCGCGCTGCTGTCGAGGAGGGCATTGTCGCTGGCGGCGGCGTCGCCTTCATGGACGCTGCTCCTGCGCTCGATGCCGTCGAGATCGATGACCCCGAGGAGAAGATCGGCGTCGACATCGTCAAGAAGGCTCTGACCGCTCCGGTCGCCACCATCGCCAAGAACGCTGGCTTTGAGGGCGCTGTCGTGGTCGACAAGGTCGCCGAGCTGCCCGCCGGCCAGGGTCTCAACTCTGCCAACGGCGAGTGGGGCGACATGATCGAGATGGGCGTCCTCGACCCCGTCAAGGTCAGCCGCGTCACCCTGCAGAACGCTGCTTCTGTCGCCAGCCTGATCCTCATCACCGAGGCCACCGTCTCCGATGTGCCCAAGAACACTCAGCTTGAGGACGCAATCGCTGCTGCTACCGCTGGTCAGCAGGGCGGCGGTATGTACTAAGGCCGACAAGGTCTAGAACTCCCACCGGGAATCCGGGGGCGGGACGGGGTTTCTCTCCGGAACGTCCTCGGACATGCAAAGAGGCTCCGCTGCGCGCGTTGCGCGGCGGAGCCTCTTTGCGTCCTGTGGACATCGCCGCGCGGGCGGCCCTCTCCGCGTCCGCCTCGTCGCACTTTCCCTGCCCCGGGCGCCTCCTCTGCATCCCCGCCGGGGAGAGCGCCTCGCGCACGGGCATCCCCAGCGACGCGAGGTGCCTGGTGAGGCCCGCCCCGTAGGACGACGTCCCCTCCATCGCGACGCAGGCCGGCTCCCCGGCCGCCGCGATCGCCCCGGCGAGCGCCTCGTAGCCCGCCGCGTCGGCGGGGAACTGGCGGGACAGGACCTTGCGGCCCCTCCAGTCCAGGACGCACAGCCAGTGCGAGTCGGCGTGGGTGTCGACCCCGCAGAAGACCGGCCCGCGGGCGCCGGGTGTCGATTCGTTTTGCATGTCTCGCTCCGTTCTTTCCGTGCTCGCCTGGACCGGGCAGACGGCACACTGACGGGGCGCGATAGAATGCGGTTGTTCGGGTCCGCGGTATCGCTCCATGCTCCTATTAGGTCATGCGGCGGTCTCGGCTCGCCGCGGCCCGCGCGGGACATGTCAGGAAACGAGGGCAGCCCTGTGGGCGCCAGCGGAATGTGGGGTCACCGCGCGGTCCGCATCTGATGGTGTCGACGTCAATGGTATACGGGTGCATCATCGACGTCTTCAATACAGAAAATATCAGTGCGGAATGTTCCGGAGAGAAACCCCGTCACGCCCCCGGATCCCCTGCGTTTACAGCCTTGAGGTCGGCGTGGGCGGAGATCGTGGCTGATGGGGATACGTGTCCCGGTCGCTGTTTCGCGGCTTTGCCGCGAAAGGCGCGTTACTTTGGCGTGGACGGAGAACGTGGTTATCGCGTTAACTTGTCCCGGTCGCATTTCTGGAGCGTTCCCCCCACCATAAATTAGCCTCAGCATACTTGCACGAATACCCTCTCGTGCTACACTTGCAATTGCTGTTTCAGGGCGGGGTGGAATTCCCCACTGGCGGTAAATTGGGCGGTGCCAAAGGGGTGCCGTGGCGCAGGCGAGGACCTGCGTCGAGCCGATGAGTCCGCGACCCGTGCGTGTGTTGGTTCGCATGCCGGCTGAACTGGTGAAACCCCAGTACCAACGGTTAGAGTCCGGATGAAAGAGGCAGGTGATCTTATGTCTGAACAGTCGCAGCATATCCATTTTGAGAACACGAATAGGTGGAGCACCAAACAGCTCGTTACCATGGCGTTGATGTGCGCCTTGGGCGCCCTGTTTATGTACGTGCAGCTGCCTATCCTTCCTTCGGCGCCGTTTTTGACGTATGACCCGTCGCTGGTACCGGCGATGGTGTGCGGGTTTGCGTATGGTCCTGGCGCCGGCACTGCTGTTGCCGCTATGGCTATCGTTATCCATGCGCTCACCACGGGTGACTGGGTCGGCGCGCTTATGAACCTGGTTGCCACGCTGGGCTACATTCTGCCTGCGGCTATCGTCTATCAGAAGATGCATACCTATAAGGGTGCCGTGATTGGCCTGGTGCTCGGCGTTATTGCCGCTACGGCGTTGTCTATGGTCGCAAACCTTACCATTGGCGTATGGTTCTGGTATGGCTCGGTCGATGTGATCGCCCCGCTCATGATTCCTGCCGTGCTGCCGTTCAACCTTATCAAGACCGTGCTTAACTCGGTGTTGACACTGGCGGTGTATAAAGCGGTCTCCAACCTCATCACGCCTAAAAAGGACCAGGTCAAAGGCCGCGCATGATTGAGTGTCGGGGCGTTTCCTTTAGCTATGACGGTGCCGTACCGGCGCTCGACGGCGTCGATCTGAATATCGAGGACGGCGAGTTTTTCTGCATCCTCGGTGGCAATGGGTCGGGCAAGTCGACGTTTGCCAAGCATCTGAATGCGCTGTTGCAGCCCGATGCGGGCACGGTACGCATCAACGGCATGGATGCGTCCGACCCCGAGCTGGTCTACGACATTCGTTCGACCGCGGGCATGGTATTCCAGAATCCCGACGACCAGCTGGTGGCAACGCTTGTCGAAGATGACGTTGCGTTTGGTCCCGAAAACCTTGGCGTGCCATCGGCGCAAATTGCGCAGCGCGTACGCGAGGCGCTGAAGGGTGTGGGCCTGGTGGGCTTTGAGCGCCACGAGACCCATGCGCTTTCGGGCGGCCAAAAGCAGCGCGTGGCGCTTGCCGGCGTGCTCGCCATGGAACCGCGCGTGCTCATATTGGACGAGGCTTCCTCGATGCTCGATCCGCGTGGACGCAAGGGCCTCATGAAGGCTTGCCGCGCGTTGCACGCTCGCGGCATGACCATCGTGATGATTACGCACTTTATGGAGGAGGCTGCCGAGGCCGATCGTGTCGCCGTGTTTCGGGCGGGGCGCGTTGCCATGCTCGGTACGCCCGAGGAAATCTTGACGCGGGCGGACGAACTTGCGCAGCTCAACTTGGATATGCCGGCGTCGTGCTGTCTAGGTAGGGCACTTCGTGAGAAGGGCGTACCCGTTTGCGCACAGGTGCGTGAGGCGGATATGGTCGCTGAGATTGTGCAGGCTTATGCCGAGCGAAGTGGAGCAGGCATCGCGGGGCAGTCTTCCGTATCCCAGTTGGGAATCGCTGGCGGCACTGTTCCGGTAGACAACGAGGGCAACGCGTCGGAGCCCGTCGTCGAACTATCCCATGTTTCGTACAGTTATTCGCTCAGCCCGCGCGAGCGCCGCCGCTGGCATAAGCGCTCGGCCACTGCGGGCAAATCGAACAAACAGGCCCTCTGGGGAAACGACCCCAGCAGCCCGTGGGCGCTGCACGATGTATCGCTGGCGGTGCGTCGCGGCGAGTTCCTGGGCTTGGCAGGTCATACCGGTTCGGGTAAGTCGACGCTGGTCCAGCATCTCAACGGTTTGATTCGCCCCCAGGAGGGATCCGTTCGCGCGCTGGGGCTCGACCTGTCAAGCAAGAAAGACGCCGCCGCGGTTAAGGCAAAGGTCGGCGTGGTGTTTCAGTATCCAGAGCGTCAGCTGTTTGCCGAGACCGTGGCACAGGACGTGGCATTTGGTCCGCATAACCTTGGCTTGTCGCAGGCCGAGGTTGCCCGCCGCGTTGAGACATCGCTCGCGCGCGTGGGCCTCGACCTGGCCACGGTGGGCGACAAGAGCCCCTTTGAGCTCTCGGGCGGGCAGCAGCGGCGCGTGGCGTTTGCTGGCGTGCTTGCCATGGAGCCCGAGGTCCTGGTGCTCGATGAGCCCATGGCGGGGCTCGATCCGGCTGCGCGCAGGGATTTCCTTGAGCTTATCGATCGACTTCACCGCGATGGCCTGACCGTTGTCATGGTTTCGCACAGCATGGATGACCTGGCCAATTGCTGCGACCGTATTGTCGTGACGAACGAGGGCGCGGTGTTTGCCGAGGGCACGCCCGCTCAGGTTTTTGCGCATGCGGATGAGCTTAATTCAATCGGCTTGGGTGTTCCCGCTGCCCAGCGCATGGCGCTGGCGCTTGCGAAGGCAGGCGTGCCGCTGCGCTTTGACGGCCTCTATACGGTTGAGTCGCTGGCAGACGAGTTGGTGGACCTGCTAATCGGTCGCTCGGGCGGTCCTTCTAACGTCGCTGACATTGCTAAATCCAAGACGGTCGCGCGAGAGGAGGGCTGCTAATGGAGGCGTTTTCGTTTGGCAGCTACTATCCCGGCGATAGCGCGATCCACCGCCTGGACCCGCGAACTAAGTTGCTCTTGGGCTTTGTGTTTCTGATCACGACGCTCACGGTCAGTGGCTTCCGCGGACTGGCCCCGGTAGCAGTTTTCGTCGCGCTGATCTATACCGTGTCCCGGGTGCCGGCTCGTCGCGCTCTGTCGTCGATGGCGCCGCTGCTGGCAATCGTCATCGTGGTCGCGGTACTCAACCTGTTTTCCGACCAGAGCGGGCGCATTCTGTGGCAGCTTGGCTTTTTGCAGATAAGCGAGGGCTCGCTGCGTTCTGCGGCGTTTATGGCGTGCCGCCTGAGCTTGATGATGGCCGGCATGAGCGCCATTACGCTCACCACGCCCACGCTCGACCTCACCGCGGGCTTTGAGCGCCTGCTCGCGCCGTTTGCGCGTGTGGGACTTCCTGCGCACGAGCTCGGCATGATTATGGGTATCGCGCTGCGCTTTATGCCGCAGTTTGCCACCGAGATGAAGCAGACGGCCGATGCGCAGGCGAGCCGCGGTGCGCGCGTGACGGGAGGCCCGCTCGGCGGCGTGCGCATGCTCGGCAGTGTGGCGATTCCGCTGTTCACCGGCGTGTTCCGTCATGCCGAGACGCTTTCGGCCGCCATGGATGCCCGTTGCTATCATGGCGAGCAGGGCCGCGCACGTTTGCATGCGCTTGCATTTGGCCGCAGCGATGCGTTGGCGGCGGTGGTGACGGCGTTGCTGCTCATCTGCGTCATCGTCATCAATCTTCAACTTGTTTAGGCGCGATTCGAGCGCAAGAAAGGGGTCCCTATGACCGACAACGACCGCACGGCTCAGCTTGAGCGCGCCTGTTCGTATCTCAGGCGCATTCCGGCGTGGTATCTGGCCACGACCGATGTGGCCGACGGGTATCAGCCTCGCGTGAGGCCGTTTTCATTTGCCATGGTCGATGACGGTAAGCTGTGGTTTTGCACATCGCGCGACAAGGATGTGTGGGCCGAGCTCAGCGCGAACCCCAAGTTTGAGGTTTCGGGTTGGAAACCGGGGGAGTGTTGGATTGTACTGACCGGCGAGGCCGCGCTCGAGGACGATGCGGTCGTGAACGACAAGGTACGCCAGGCGGGCTTTAAACACATGGTGGGCATCGGCGAACAACACGATAGCGCCAACGACGGCCGCCTCGCTTTCTTTTCGGTCCGCAACATTGCCGCGCGCTTCTGCGATATCGACGGCAGCGAGGAGCGCCTGGAACTCTAGCGCGTCTCAAATTAACTACCCGTTCTGAATTAGCTAGTGCCAGGAGGACACATGGACGGATTGAATACGGTTTTGGAGTATTTGACGTCGGTGCCGGCGTGGTATCTGGCGACAAGCGTGGACGGGCAGCCACATGTGCGTCCGTTCTCGTTTGCACAGATTCAGGACGGCAAGCTGTGGTTTGTGACGGCGCGCACCAAAGATGTGTGGCAAGAGCTTCTGCAAAACCAGCGCTTTGAGGCCACGAGTTGGTGGCCGGGCCATGGTTGGTTGATCCTGCGCGGGCGTGCGGGGCTGGAAGACCGGGCTTCGAGTGAAATGCGCGAGGCCGGTTGGAAGCATCTTGAGCGCCTGGGCGAGCACTATGAGGGGCCTAACGACCCCACGCTCGTCTTCTTTAGCGTCGAGGATCCCGAGGCTTTTATCTGCAATCACGACGAATGGGTGCCGGTCGAGCTCTAGCCAGCTGGCTCATCCTAACAACTTGGTTTTCGCATGGGCGGGCCCCGTATTGCCCGGCGCCGTTAGGAGCGCCGGTCAATACGGGGCCCGCTCAATTTGTCAATTCCTTCAAGCGAATGTGTCGGGAATGTTTCAATGCATGAATATGCAAGCCATTTACGTGTTCATGCATCTTTTGGTGCTAAAGTTTCAACCCACTTCATAACGACCACTGCGAAATGCGCATCGGTGCATAAATCGCAGACAAGGAGTCTGATATGTCATTGAAGGTTGGAATCGTCGGCGCGGCTGGATATGCCGGAGCCGAGCTCATTCGCCTCGTGCTCGGCCATCCCGAGTTTGAACTTGTTGCCATTACGTCCAACGCCGATGCTGGCCAGCCGCTGTCTTCGGTCTATCCGAGCTTTGCCGGCGTGAGCGATCTGCTTTTTACCACGCACGACGCCCCCGAGCTCAAGAGCTGCGATGCGGTTTTTCTTGCCGTGCCGCACACGGCTGCCATGGCACAGGTGCCCGCGCTCCTTGCCGCAGGCGTTTCCTGCTTCGATTTGTCTGCCGACTACCGTCTGAGCGATCCGGCCGTGTTCGAGGCGTGGTATGCCGCCGCGCATACGAGCCCCGAGCTGCTCAAGACGCGTGCTTTCGGCCTCCCCGAGCTGTTCTGCCAGGACTTAGAGACCGCTGCTTCCAGCCATGCCGACGGCAAACCCGTGCTGGTCGCCTGCGCCGGTTGCTATCCCACCGCAACGAGCCTTGCCGCCGCGCCCGCCGTGCGCGCTGGCTGGGTTGCCCAGAGCGGCCCCGTGATCGTTGATGCCATCAGCGGTGTGACGGGTGCCGGCAAGTCCTGCAACGCTCGTACGCATTTTTGCAGCGCTGACGAGAACTTGGAGGCCTACGGCGTGGGCAAGCATCGCCACACGCCCGAGATTGAGCAGATCCTTGGCCTGACCGATCGCGTCGTCTTCACCCCGCATCTGGCACCGCTCAAGCGCGGCCTGCTCTCCACGGTGACGCTGCCGCTCACGCCGCAGGCCATCGACTCCCTGGCTCTTGAGGATGTCGTCGACTATTACAAGCAGTTCTACGCTGGACGCACCTTTGTGCGCGTGCTCGATGCCGGCCAGCAGCCCAAGACGGCTTCGGTCGTCGGCACCAACGCCGCCCAGATTGGCCTTGCGTTCAACAAGCGCGCGGGCGTGCTGGTGGCGACGGGCGCCATCGACAATCTGTGCAAGGGCGCTGCGGGCCAAGCGGTCCAGTGCGCCAATATCGTCTTTGGCTTTGACGAGCGACGAGGCTTGCCCACAGTGGCGTGCCCGGTGTAGCACATTCGATTGTTAACGATTTGGTAGTCGGGCATCGAGTGGGGCGCCACTCTTAAGCTGGTCTCATGATTACGACTGGCATGGCGCACCAACCGATGTCCGTTTTTTGTTTGACATAAGGAGTCATGAAGACGATGAATACCGAGCTGTTTGATATCAAGATTCGCGCCGTCGAGGGTGGCGTTACGGCTGCGGCTGGTTTTAAAGCTGCGGGCATCCACGCTGGGTTCCGCAAGAACCCCGAGCGTCTGGATTACGCGCTCGTCGTGCCCGATAAACCCTGTCCCGGTGCCGGCGTGTTTACCACCAATCGCTTTTGCGCGGCGCCCGTGCAAGTGAGCCGTGCCAACCTGGGCGGTGCCGACAAGGGCTACGGTATCATCGCCGGCGTTTCGGTCAACTCTGGCAATGCCAACGCCGCCACGGGTGAGCCCGGCCTTGCATGCGCGCGCGAGACGTGCAACATCGCATCGCAGGTCATCGGCTGCGAGCCCCAGCAGATTCTGGTTGCCTCCACGGGTGTGATTGGCCAGATTCTGCCGATCGACACGTTTGAGACCGCCATTCCTGCTGCCTACGAGGCGCTCTTCGCCCACGGTGGCGCCGATGCCGCTCGTGCCATCATGACGACCGACACGCACTCCAAGGAGTACGCCGTGTCCTACGTCAGCGAGGCTGCGGGTCATGCGGGCAATGTCTATACGGTGGGCGGAATGTGCAAGGGCTCGGGCATGATCATGCCCAACATGGCCACCATGATCGCAGTTATCACCACCGATGCCCCCGTCGAGCCTGCGGCACTTCATGCCCTGCTGCTCTCGACCGTCAAGCAGACCTTTAACAAGGTAACGGTCGATTCCGACACCTCGACCAACGACACCTGCATCATGCTTGCCTCCGGCGCCGCTGCCGCAGATGCCGAGCCTATCGTCGAGGGCTCCGATGCCTTTGACGAGTTGGCATTCGCCGTGCACGAGGTGTGCGAGAGCCTGGCGCGCAATATTGCCGCCGATGGCGAGGGCGCATCCAAGCTTGTTACGGTCAACGTTACCGGAGCCGCCAACGACGAGGAAGCTGATATCGCCGCTCGTGCCGTTGCCAACTCGCCGCTCGTTAAGACCTGCATCGCCGGCCACGACTGCAACTGGGGCCGCGTTGCCATGGCGCTTGGCAAGTGCGGCGTGAAGTTTAATCAGGAAGACGTTTCCATCGACATGATGGGTATGCCTGTCTGTCGCGATGGTCTGACTGTTCCCTTTGACGAGGACGAGGCTCTACGACGTTTCGAGGCGCCCGAGATCGTGATCTCGGCCGACCTGGGCGCAGGCGACGCGGCAACGACCGTGTGGACCTGCGACCTCACGCATGAATACATCTCCATCAACGGCGATTACCGTTCCTAGATTCCAGGCACGCTGCGCATCTTGCCGCGATTGCGGACAGCGGAGCACGGCGCGATAACGATACGAAAGACGAGGCAGATTATGAAATTCGCACGCGATTGTCGTTCGAGCGAATCCAACGAAGCAACCGCGCAGCTGCTGTTCGAAGCGCTGCCGTGGATTAAGAACCTGACCGGCAAGACGGTTGTTATCAAATATGGCGGAGCCGCCATGGTTGATGAGCAGCTGCGCCGCGACGTGATGAGCGACATCGTTTTGCTCAAGATCATCGGTATGCGCCCCGTCATCGTGCACGGCGGCGGCAAGGCTATCAACGAGGCGCTGAGCCATTACGATATTCCCGTCGAGTTTAAGAACGGCCAGCGCGTGACCACGCCGGCGACTATGGATATCGTGCGCGAGGTGCTGGGCGGCAAGGTTAACCAGGAGCTGGTTGCTGCCATCAACCACCACGGCAACCTGGCCGTGGGCGTGTCGGGCAGCGATGCCGGCACGCTCATCGCCGAGCCGCTCGACCCCGAGCTCGGTCGCGTGGGCAAAGTGACGCACGTCAACACCGACTATATCGAGCGCTTACTCGATAGCGAGTACATCCCCGTCATAGCTACTGTCGCGGCGGGGGAGGACGGCGGTTTCTTCAACATCAACGCCGACACCGCCGCCGGTGCCGTTGCCGCGGCGCTCCACGCGCATAAGGCAATCTTTTTGACCGACGTCGATGGCCTGTACAAGGACTTTAGCGACAAGGACTCGCTTATCTCCAACCTAACGCTCGACGAGGTCAACGAAATGCTCTACGGCGGCGAGGTCGATAAGGGCATGATTCCTAAGCTGCGTGCGGCCGTCGATGCGCTTACCGGCGGCGTATTTCGTGCCCACATCATTAACGGTACCACGCCGCATTCGCTGCTCCTGGAGCTGCTGACCGATGCCGGCGTCGGCACCGTGATCCATTCCACCGAGACGGCTTACGAGTTCGATACGCATCCGCATCCGCTTTCGACGTTTGCTGCGCGTCTGACCGAAAACCTTGACGAGGTCGAGAAGCTTCAGACGGTCTAGCTGACCCGCAGCCGCCCCATTCCTGCACCCATAGCCCCGCGCCGTCTGGCGCCCAACGAAAGGCATCCCATGTCACTTGCAGCTCAGCAATCGCTTGAATCCCATTACGTTATGCATACCTTTGGCCGCTCTCCGGTCGAGTTTGTCGAGGGTCACGGCATGAAGCTCACCGGCGACGATGGCCGTGAGTACCTCGACTTTCTTGCCGGCATCGGCGTGTGCAGCCTAGGTCATGGCGACCCGGCTGTGCTCTCGGCGCTCGAGGCACAGACCAAAAAGCTCATGCATGTCTCCAATTACTTCTACATTGAGCAGCGCGGACAGGTCGCGGCGCTGTTGTCCAAGCTTGCTAACGACGACGTAGATGGTGCGCGCGTGCTTGCCGATGCCATTGTCGCCGGCGATGAGACCACGGCAGCTGCTTTTGGTGCCCCGGCTGCGGATGAGCAGGTTTGGGAGACCTTCTTTGCCAACTCTGGCGCCGAGGCCAACGAAGGCTCGATGAAGCTCGCGCGCCTGTACGCCAAGCGTGCCGGTAATGGCGGCAACACCATCGTGTGCATGCGCGGCGGCTTCCACGGCCGTACGCTCGAGACCATTGCCGCCACCATGCAGGATTGGCTGCAGGACAGCTTCCGCCCGCTGCCGGGTGGCTTTGTGGCCTGCACGCCCAACGATGTGGACGAGCTGCGTGCGATCTTTAAGCAGCTGGGGAGCGAGATTTGTGCCGTGATGCTCGAGCCGATCCAGGGTGAGAGTGGCGTGCACCCCATGACCGAGGAGTTTATGGCGGCAGCGCGCGACCTGGCACACGAAGTGGGCGCCGTGCTTATCGCCGACGAGGTCCAGTGCGGCATCTTCCGCTCCGGCAAGCCGTTTGCATTCCAAACCTATGGCGTGGAGCCCGACATCATGAGCCTTGCCAAGGGCATTGCCGATGGCGTGCCCATGGGTGCCGTCATGGCAAAGAAGGAGATTGCCGACGTGTTTAAGCCCGGCGACCACGGCTCGACCTTTGGCGGCAGCTGCCTGGCCATTGCGGCGTGCGCCGCGACGCTCTCCGCGCTCGTGCGCGGCGATTATGCCGACCATGCTGCCAAGGTAGGCGCCTATATGGAGGCAAAGCTCGCCAAGCTGCCGCACGTGACCGAGGTACGTGGTCGCGGCTTGATGCTCGGCTGTGATCTGGACGATACTGCGGGTGATGCACACGACGTTGTGGCCGGCGCGCTGGCCGCCGGTGCCGTGATTAACGCTACGGGTGCGCATACGCTGCGTTTCCTGCCGCCACTCGTCTGCGAGGAAGCCGACGTGGACAGTCTGATCGAGATTCTGTCGGGTGTTTTGGGCTAACGCGGCGCAATAACTCAATTTGGACCGAGTTCCGGACTGCGGACGTGCCCTATGCGGCATGATTCAGCGGTCTGGAACCCGTTTTGCCTTAGATTTGCTAAGGCAGGGAGACCTGCTGGTCAAAAAACATCAAATATGAGTACTGTTACCAGTTGAATCTCATATGAAACCGACTATCTAGGATTAGTTAGACCACACATGTTCAGTTATGTTAATGGGAAAACAGCTAGCAAAGGCTTCAAATCGCTGATTCAGGGCTAGATTTACCCAGTGAAACCCAAAAATCGCTGCTACAAAATTAGTAACAGTACTCATTTTTGCCATTTTTTGGCCACAGCCTTTGTGACAGACGTGCTGGCGGGTTCGAATCCCATGCGCCGGGCACAAAAAAGAAAGGCCTCCAACACCGGAGGCCTAACAATTCAATGGTGGGCGATGAGGGATGTCCGCGTGCGGCTGGCGCCGCCCGCATCCGCTTCGTCGCTCCGCTCCTCGCGTGCTGCGCTGGAAAACGCTTCGCGTTTCCTCAGCTTCGCACCCTGTCGGGTTCGAATCCCTCTGCGATGGGTCCAAAAAAGAAAGGCCCCCATTGCTGGGAGCCTATCAAATCAGTGGTGGGCGATGAGGGATTCGAACCCCCAGCCTTGTGCGTGTAAAGCACCTGCGCTAACCGTTGCGCCAATCGCCCGTGCGGAGAGAGTATAGCAAAACAATCGCCCCATTCACCTCATATCCATTAAAGGTAACCGGCGCGTGTCACAGCGGAGCTGATTCAGTTGAGATTGCCTGAACATTCCGCCCCTCTTTACGCCCTCGGGTATACTCAAAAGCTACTGATTCGATTTGATGCCCAGCAACAGCAGAGGGGATAGTATATGTGCGGTTTTGTCGGTTTTGTCGGTGGGACGGATAACCAATCCGAGGTGCTCACCAAGATGATGGACCGCATCGTCCATCGCGGTCCCGACATGGGCGGTCAGTTTATCGACGGCCGCGTTGCCCTGGGCTTCCGCCGCCTGTCGATCCTCGACCTGACCGAGGCCGGCGCTCAGCCCATGGCCAATGAGGACGGCAGCGTCGTCATTGTCTTCAACGGCGAGATCTACAACTTCCAAGAACTTCGTTCCGAGCTTGAGGCCAAGGGCTACAAGTTCCACTGCGGCGCCGACACCGAGAGCCTCCTGCACGGCTACGAGGAGTGGGGCGAGGCCGTCCTCGATCGCCTGCGCGGTATGTACGCCTTCGTCATCTGGGACAAAAAGAAGAACAAGCTTTTTGGCGCCCGCGACATCTTTGGCATCAAGCCGCTTTACTACTATCCCATGGCCGATGCGGGCGACGGCGCTCCGGGCGTGCTCTTTGGTTCCGAGATCAAGAGCTTCCTGGACTACCCGCACTTCCACAAGGCGGTCAACAAAAAGGCTCTGCGTCCGTACATGACGCTGCAGTATTCGGCAACCGAGGAGACCTTCTTCGAGGGTGTCTACAAGCTGCCGCCGGCGCACTACTTTACCGTCGATATCCCGACCGGCAAGATGAACATCGAGCGCTACTGGGATTGCGATTACTCTGCCGTCGAGAAGCCGTTCGAGGAGTACGTCGACGAGCTGGACGAGGTCGTGCACGAGAGCGTCGAGGCCCATCGCATCGCCGACGTCAAGGTCGCGTCGTTCCTCTCCGGTGGCGTCGACTCCAGCTACATCGCCGCTTGCCTCATGCCCGACAAGACCTTCTCGGTGGGCTTTGACTACAAGAACTTCAACGAGACCAACTACGCCAAGGAGCTTTCCGATAAGCTCGGCGTCGAAAACGTTCGCAAGATGATTACCGCCGACGAGTTCTTCGGTGCGCTCGAGGACATCCAGTATCACATGGACGAACCGCAGTCCAACCTGTCTTCCGTGCCGCTGTGGTTCTTGGCCGAGATGGCCCGCAAGGACGTCACCGTGGTACTTTCGGGCGAAGGCGCCGACGAACTCTTTGGCGGCTACGCCTACTACGAGGATACGGTCCCGGTGCGCAAGTACAAAAAGATGGTGCCGCTGCCCATCCGTCGCGCGCTCGGTAACCTGGCGCTGCATATGCCGTACTTCAAGGGACATAACTTCCTGGTCAAGGGTGCCGAGATCCCCGAGAAGTCGTTCCTGGGACAGGCTCTGGTATGGCCGGAGCGCGAGGTCGACGGCGTGCTCAAGCCCGAGTACAACACCGGCGACGGCGCCTTTGAGCTCGCTGCACCCATCTACGCACGCGTGAAGGGTCAGCCCGAACTGGTCAAGAAGCAGTACCTGGACATGAACATGTGGCTCCCGGGCGACATTCTGCTCAAGGCCGACAAGATGTGCATGGCACACTCACTGGAGCTGCGCGTGCCCTTCCTGGACCGCAAAGTCATGGAGTTCGCCGAGCACATTCCCGACCGCTACCGCATCAACGAGAACGGCAACAAACAGGTACTCCGCCACGCTGCCAACAAGTCGCTGCCCGATGAGTGGGCCACCCGTCCCAAGGTGGGCTTCCCGGTGCCGATTGTCTACTGGCTGCGCGAGCAAAAGTGGTACGACTATGTCAAGGAGTACTTCACCGCGCCGTGGGCAAGCGAGTTCTTCAATACCGACGAACTCATGCACCTGCTCGATCTGCACTTTGCGGGCAAGGGCGATTTCCAGCGCAAGATCTATACGCCGCTCGTGTTCTTGGTGTGGTACAAGCGCTTCTTTATCGACGAGGACCAGCCCGCTGTTCGGGCTGCCTAGCCTCGGCTGACGAACGCCTGCGCGTAACGGCTCCTCCGGGAGCCGTTTTTGCGTGGGTGCGTTTCAGTTACTATAAAACCGTCCCTGCCAAATGGCTGAGAAAGGTGAAAGATGCACCATTCTGATTCCGCGACCGTGACCACGGTCGATACGCTTGCCAAGCTTCTCGATGTGTGCGGCGAGCTGCGCGCATCAGAGCGGGTTGACGAGCGTGCCGTGACCGGCTGCTCGTTTGATTCGCGCGCGGTCTCGGCAGGTGACGTGTTCTTCTGCAAAGGTGCTGCCTTTAAGCCCGCGTTTTTGAGCATGGCGCTCGATGCGGGCGCCGTCGCATTTGTGTGCGAGGAGTCACTGGTCGAGTCTCTGGAGCCGCTGGCGCAGGAGAGCGGTGCTGCGATGCTGGTTGTTGATAGCGTTCGCACGGCCATGGCCCTGTTGCCGCCGGAGGTCTACGACCGTCCCGACCACGACGTCAAGATCGTGGGTATCACCGGTACCAAGGGAAAGACCACGGCCGCTTTTATGCTCCAGTCGATTATCAAAGCGGCGGGCGAGTCCTGCGGCATGATCGGCTCGGTGAGTACCGACGATGGCATCGAGTGCTACGAGAGCACCAATACTACGCCCGAGGCCCCCGAGGTCTGGCGCCATATCGCCAACTGCCGCACGTCCGGTCGCCAGTCCATGGTCATGGAGGTTTCGAGCCAGGCGCTCAAGTACCAACGCGTCGAGAATCTGCCGTTTGACGTGGCGTGCTTCCTCAACATCGGCCGCGACCACATCTCGCCGATCGAACACCCCACGTTTGAGGATTATTTTGAGAGCAAACTCAGGATCTTTGACCAGGCAAAGACCGCCGTGGTGAATCTAGGCACCGAAGAGGTTGACCGTGTGCTAGAGGCAGCGTCGACGGCCGATCGCTTGGTGACCGTTGGGGTCGAGCATCCCGAGGCGAGCCTGTGGGCAAGCGACGTACGCATGGTCGGCTTTAGCATCGAGTTCAACTTGCATGGCCTGTGTGCCGACGAGTCCGAGACGGGGGAGAAGGTCCTGCTGGGCATCGCGGGCGACTTTAACGTGGAAAACGCGCTGGTCGCTATCGCCGCTGCGCGCGAGATCGGCATCGGTATCGAGGCTATCAAGAAGGGCCTCTCCAAACTGCGTGTGCCGGGCCGTATGGAGGTCGTGGAGTCGAAGGACGGCCGCGTGATCTGCGTCGTCGACTATGCGCACAACCAGCTTTCGTTCCGTTCGCTTTTCTCGTCGGTCAAGCGCGCGTTTCCCGCCAGCCCGGTCATCGCGGTGTTTGGCGCTGCCGGCGGCAAGGCGCAGGAGCGCCGCGAGCAGCTTCCGCGCGAGGCCGCACCGTATTCCGACCTGATGATCTTTGCCAATGAGGACCCGGCTCACGAGGACCCGATGAAGGTCTGTCGCGAGCTTGCCGAACATGTTCCCGACGATACGCCGAACAAGATCATCCTCGATCGCGAAGCTGCCGTGCATGCGGCGTTCAAGGCGGCGCGCGAGGAGTACGTCAACCCCGATGCTCCTACCATTGTCTTGCTGCTGGCAAAGGGTGACGAGGAGCTCATGCACGTGGGCGACGAGTTCGTGCCCATCGAGAGCGACCTTTCGTTGGCCAATCGCCTGATCGATGTTACCCAGTTTGACTAATGAACCATGATGGCGGCGGCGCCCTGAGTGCGCTGCCGCCATAAGCGTGTTCCCTCAATCAAAACATGCCGTCCAAGTCCAAATCCTTCTACGTAAACGGAGTAACCATGTCCCACAATACCCTGCCGACCGTTGCCGAGCTTTCGGGCGAGATGCGCGAGCGCTTGGCCAAGGTCAAGTACGTCTTTACCGACCTGGATGCCACGATGCTCGCGCCCGGCTCGTGCGTGCTGCGCGACAACGACGGCAACCCTTCGACCAAACTCGTCGAGGCCGTCGTGGCGCTCGCTCGCGCTGGTATCCAGGTGGTTCCCACCTCGGGCCGCAACCGTACCATGATCCACGAGGACGCGCGCGTGCTCGGCCTCAACTCCTACATCGGCGAGATGGGCGGCCTGGTCATGTACGACCTCAAAGCCAACGATTGGGAGTATCTGACCGGCGACATGCCTTACGACCCCGCCTGCGGCCTTACTCCGCACCAGGTGATCGAGCAGGCCGGCGTGTGCGAGAAGATCCTCGCCCGCTGGCCGCACAAGATCGAGTACCACAACGACATGTCGACCGGCTACAAGTACCGTGAGGTCACCGTCGGCATGCGCGGCGATGTGCCCGACGATGAGGTCCAGGCCATCCTGGACGAGGCCGGCTGCGGTCTGGTCTGGGCCTGCAACGGCCATCTGACGCACCTGTCCAAGCCGACGACGCTCGAGCTTAATCGCGTCGAGGACGGTCGCGCCTTCAACATCAATCCGGCGGGTCTTAACAAAGGCGTTGCCATTGCGCGCTTCTGCGAGCACCTGGGGATCGAGCGCGAGGAGACGCTCGCGCTCGGCGATTCCGAGTCCGACTTCTACATGGCCGATCACGTGGGCACGTTCTGCCTGGTCGAGAATGGCCTGACGAGCGCCGGCGCGCCCGAGTTCCTGGCTGCCTGCGAGAACGCTTTCGTTACGCGCGGCAAAATTGTCGACGGTTGGGCGGCGACGGCAGAGCTGCTGGTCGCGGCGCGTTCGTAGCGCGGCGTCGCTGCACTTGGACATGTCTTTTCGAGAGAGACTGGTGAGGTAATGTCCGATATCGAGAATCCGGCAGGCGACACGCGCCCGATTGGCGTGTTCGATTCTGGTTTGGGCGGTCTGACGGTTGCGCGCGCGATTGCGACGGCGCTGCCGCACGAGTCCGTCTACTACTTTGGCGACACCAAGCGCTGCCCCTACGGCACGCGCACCGAGGATGAAGTGCGCTCGTTTGCGCTGCAGGCGGGTCGTTGGCTTTCGAAGCACGACGTCAAGATTATGGTCATCGCCTGCAACACGGCGACCGCTGCGGCCTTGCGTCTGGCCCAGCAGGTGCTCGACGTTCCCGTGATCGGTGTGATCGCGCCGGGTGCCCGTGCAGCAATCAACAGCACGCGTACGCGTCGCGTGGGCGTGCTCGCCACCAACCTCACCATTCGCTCGGGCGCCTACACGCGCGCCATTCAGGATCTGGATGCCGGCGTCGATGTATACGGCTGTCCTGCCTCGAGCTTTGTCGAGGTTGTCGAACACGAGCTCGCCTCGGGTGCACATCTGCAGGAACAGTGGCTTGAGAACGAGGACATCTTCGATACGCCTGCCGTGCGTGCGCTGGTGGGTGCCACGGTTGAGCCGCTGCGCGACCACGGTATCGATACCGTGGTGCTCGGCTGTACGCATTTTCCGCTGTTGGTGGGACCTATCCGGCATGCGCTGGGGCCTGGGGTGCGCGTCGTGAGTTCCGCCGAGGAGACCACGCGCGAGCTGACCGATATCCTCACGCGCCGCGAGCAGCTGGCGGGCGACGCCGCCGAGCCGCAGCATCGTTTTGCCACGACGGCCGATAACATTGCCGAGTTTGCGGTGGCGGGCAGCTTTATCTTTGGTCAGCCGCTCAAGAGCATCGAACATATCGATATCGATGAGCTGAAATAGATGTAAGGCAGCCGCCAAAGCCTTCGCCACATCTTTTGCCGAAAGGAAATTTCTATGGAGTACATGCAGGTCAACCGCGCCAACGGTCGCGCCGCCAACGAGTTGCGCCCCGTTAAGCTCACCCGTGGCGTCATGAAGCACGCCCACGGCTCGTGTTTGGCCGAGTTCGGTGACACGCGCGTGCTGTGCGCCGCCACTATCGAGGAGGGCGTGCCGGGCTGGCGAAAGGGCGCCAAGGCCGGCTGGGTGACCGCGGAATACGCCATGCTGCCGGCGTCGACCGGCAAACGTTGCAAACGCGAGCACGCCAACCGCAAGGGTCGCTCCATGGAGATCGAGCGCCTCATTGGCCGCAGTCTGCGTACCGTCGTCAACATGAAGGCGCTCGGCGAGTACACCGTCACCGTCGACTGCGATGTGATTCAGGCCGATGGCGGCACGCGTACAGCGAGCATCACCGGCGCCTGGGTGGCGCTGCACGACGCCCTCGCCATGTGGGTCGAGGCGGGCAAGATCGAGCGCATCCCGCTTACCGGCCAGGTGGCTGCCATCTCTATGGGCGTTGTCGACGGCAATACGCTGCTTGACCTCGATTATTCCGAGGACAGTCATGCCGAGGTCGACATGAACCTCGTCGCCACCGACACCGGCGAGATGATCGAGCTCCAGGGCACCGGCGAGCAGGCGCCCTTTGACCGCAAACGCCTCAACGCCCTGCTCGATCTGGGCGACAAGGGTATCGCCGAGCTCATCGAGCTTCAGCGCCAAGCCATCGCCTAACCTGCCAAAAGGGACAGGCTTATTTTGGTAGGTTTTATCTGCTGAAATGCTGCGTTGAAAGGTCCGATCGCCTGAGAGGGGAGAGGTCAAGTGCCCAAACGCCCCTCACGCGGCTTGCTATAGAGACAAGGAGGCCAGTCATGGCACTTGAGAAGATCGACATCGACACCCTCGACCCGGCGGCGACCATCGTCGTGGCAACGGGCAACGCCCATAAGCTCACCGAGATCGAGGCCATTTTGGGCAAGGTCATGCCCGAGGTGCGCTTTGTGGCGCTCGGCCAGCTGGGTGATTTTGAGGATCCCGAGGAAAACGGCACGACGTTTTTGGAGAACGCCATCATCAAGGCCCAAGCCGCGGTTGAGGAGACGGGCCTTATGGCCATTGCCGACGATTCGGGCTTGGTCGTCGACGCGCTGGACGGTGAGCCCGGTGTGTATAGCGCGCGCTATGCGGGCGTGCACGGCGACGATGCCGCCAACAACGCCAAGCTTCTCGTTAACCTGGAAGGCGTGGCAGATGAGGACCGCACCGCGCGCTTTATGAGCGTCGTCGCGCTCATCGACACGGACGGTCTGGTTACCTATGGCGAGGGCGCCTGCGAGGGCGTTATCGCGCACGAGGGCCGCGGCGACCATGGTTTTGGCTATGACCCGCTGTTCCTGCCGGTCGACACGCCGGGCAAGACCATGGCCGAGCTGACGGCTGACGAGAAGAACGCCATCAGCCATCGTTTCCACGCGCTCGAGCATCTGTCCGCCAAGCTGACGGGCGAGGAGTAGGCCATGCGTGCGGTGGTGCAGCGCGTGCTCAACGCCGGCGTGACGGTCGACGGCGAGTGCGTGGACCGCATTGGACGCGGCTACCTGGTGCTGCTGGGTGTGGGCCATGGCGATACGCGTGCCGAGGCCGACAAGCTGTGGGGCAAGCTCCGCGGGCTGCGTATCAACGAGGACGAGAACGGCAAGACCAACTTGGCGCTTGCCGATGTCGACGGCGAGGTGCTCGTGGTGTCGCAGTTCACGCTGTTCGCTGACTGCCGCCACGGTCGCCGTCCGTCGTTTACCGATGCCGGCGCGCCCGATGTTGCCAACGAGCTCTACGAGTACTTCCTGACGCTCGTTCGTCAAGATGTCGAACACGTGGCGCACGGCATCTTTGGCGCCGACATGAAGGTCGACCTGGTCAACGACGGCCCATTCACCATCGTCTTGGACACCGACAACCTTTAGGTTACGCGGTTTTACCAAACCGCGTAACAACTGGTCATGCGAGGTTGTCGTCTGGTACGTATTTGGGACCGGGCTTTTTTAGCTACTTGCGTATGGCCACAACAGGGTGCTATAGTATTAGAGTTTTGTCTATCTTAGGGGTATTATCCCCTTTTTGAATTGCACCTTCTGGAGGCCCTGTTCATGGAAGAGATGGAAGTCAATCACGTCGACGACATCCACGAGAAGCTGACCGATATGGTGGGCGATCGCGTCAAGGTTAAGGCCAACATGGGCCGTACCCGCGTCGTCGAGCGCATGGGCACCATCAAGAGCGTCCACCCGGCCGTCTTCATTGTCGAGGTCGACGAGCGTCGTGGCCGCAAGTCGCGTCAGTCCTACCAGTATATCGATGTGCTCACCGGTCAGGTCGAGCTGTTCGACCCCGAGAGCGGCGAGCACATCTTTACCCCGCTCGGCAATCAGCTCGAGGAGCATTAACGGTGACCGATCGGTCCTTGACTCTTTCCGCGCCGGCAAAGATTAACCTCTACCTGGGGGTTCATACCGAGCGCGATGACCGCGGCTACCACAGGGTCGATTCCCTGATGGCGGCCGTCGGTCTTTCCGATACCGTGACGGTCACGCCGGCGCAGGCGCTGACCGTCCAGACGGTTCCGGCATCAGATTTTCCCATGCAAAAGAATACGGCGTATCGGGCTGCGGTTGCTATGGCCGAGCATTATGGTCGCGAGGCAAACATCTGCGTGACGATTGAGAAGCGCATTCCATTGTGCGCCGGCTTGGGCGGCCCCTCGACGGATGCGGCCGCGGTCATTGTCGCCTTGGCGGAGCTCTGGGGCATTGATCGCACCGACCCAGCGCTCGACGATATTGCGCGGGGCATTGGTGCTGACGTCCCGTTCTTTTTGCACGCGAGTCCTGCGTTCTACGTAGGTGGGGGAGACGTGCTGGCAACTGAGTACCCCGCGCTGCCCGCGACGCCCGTCGTGCTGGTCAAGCCGCGCGAGGCAAGCGTTTCGACAATTGAAGCCTATCGACGTTTTGACGAGGCCCCGGTGCCTGCGGACAAGCCCGGCGCGATAGCTTCTGCCTTGCGTGCTGGTGATGCCGAGACGGCATATGCACTCATCCATAACAACCTGGGTGTCATTTCCGCACAGATGGAGCCGCAGATTCAAACGGTCCTCGATTGGCTGCGTAAACAGGACGGCACCATTGCTGTAGATGTGTGCGGATCGGGCGCCTGTTCGTTTGCCATTTGCGACACCGCCGTCACGGCCGAAAGGCTTGCTGACGCTGCCCAGCAAAATGACTGGTGGGTCTGCGCGACGGAGCTCATTCCCAACACGGTTCGCGTCGAAGTGCCAAAGAAGTAAAAATTTCTCTAGCACACGACGGAAATCTTTGTTACTATAGTCGAGCTAACGGGTTGTGGCTCAGTTTGGTAGAGCACTGCGTTCGGGACGCAGGGGTCGCTGGTTCAAATCCAGTCAACCCGACCAGAGCATGAGGAGGGACCGCTTCTTGCGGTCCCTTTTTTTAGCTATTGTTGTGATACCGCGATACCCGCGGTATACTCATTCGAGCTTGTCTCGCTGTATTGTGGAGGTCTACATGTTTGGACTGAGGGCTCCTGAGCTCATCATTATTCTCGTCGTTGTCCTGATTATCTTCGGGCCCAAGAACCTGCCGAAGCTCGGCAAGTCCCTCGGCTCTACCGTCAAGAATATCCGCGAGGGTATGGAGGGCGACGATAAGGCCGAGACCAAGCAGGCCGAGGAGGTCGTGGTCGAGCAGTCCGAGGAGGACAAGGAGATCGCTGAGCTCGAGGCCAAGCTCGCTGCTGCCAAGAAGAAGCAGGCAGAGGACAGCGACGCGGACGCAGAGTAGTCCCATCCCTTTGGGGTGAGCACCTGACCGGCTTGCCCGCAGGCTAGCCGGTCTTTTTCGTTTTGTTGACAGTTGATTGTTTGATCAGAGTTGGGGAGATATCCGTATGGACGCAAGCCAGAT
Source organism: uncultured Collinsella sp. (assembly GCA_900545615.1). Classification (GTDB taxonomy): domain Bacteria; phylum Actinomycetota; class Coriobacteriia; order Coriobacteriales; family Coriobacteriaceae; genus Collinsella. The sequence goes on along the minus strand of UQZM01000007.1, from coordinate 4,421 downwards.
CGTACTGACCGCTGAGGGCCGCCAGAAGCTCGTCGAGGAGCTCGCCTGGCGTGAGGGCGATTACGCCAAGGAGATCGTCGAGGACATCAAGGAAGCCCGCGCGTTCGGCGACCTTTCGGAGAACTCCGAGTACGACGCCGCTAAGGACAAGCAGGCCCAGAACGCCGCTCGTATTGCCGAGATCCAGGCCATCCTCGCCAACGCTCAGGTTGCTGCCACCACGGGCGACCTGACCGTCTCCATCGGTTCCACCGTTTCGCTGATTGATCCCAACGGCGAGGTCATGGAAGTCACGCTCGTCGGTACCACCGAGACCAACTCGCTCGAGCACAAGATCTCCAACGAGTCTCCGGTCGGTCACGCCATCATTGGTCACGGCGAGGGCGACTCCGTCGAGGTCGTTACGCCTTCCGGCAAGACTCGCGTCTACACCATCGCCAAGATCGCACGCTAGACCACGGTCCCGCGTAAAGGTATGTTTTCGCTCCCTGGGACCGAATCCTGGGGAGCGTTTTAGTTTGAGGAGCTAACTTATGGCAGAGAACCAGAACGCCGCCGATCAGGCATCGACGCTCAACGACGAGCGCGCCACCCGCCTGGCCAAGCGCGCCGCCCTGTTCGAGGCGGGCCAGAACCCGTATCCCGAGCACTCTGAGCTTGAGGACTACGTCGCCGATATCGAGGCTAAGTACGCCGAGCTTGCCGATGGCGAGGACACCGAGGACGTCGTGAAGATCGCCGGCCGCGTGGTCGCCAAGCGTGGTCAGGGCAAGATCATGTTCATCGTCGTGCGCGATGCGACTGCCGAGATTCAGCTGTTCTGCCGCATCAACGACATGGACGAGGCTGCCTGGAATACGCTCAAGGCCCTCGACCTGGGCGATATCCTGGGCGTGACCGGCGTAGTCGTGCGCACCAAGCGTGGCCAGCTTTCCGTTGCCCCCAAGAGCGCGACGCTGCTCTCCAAGGCCGTTCGCCCGCTGCCCGAGAAGTTCCACGGTCTCTCCGACAAGGAGACCCGCTATCGCCAGCGCTATGTCGACCTGATCGCCAACGACGACGTTCGCGAGACCTTCCGCAAGCGTTCGCAGATTCTCTCCACGTTCCGCCGCTTTATGGAGTCCGATGGCTACATGGAGGTCGAGACCCCCATCTTGCAGACCATCCAGGGCGGCGCTACGGCTAAGCCGTTCATCACGCACTTCAATGCGCTCGATCAGGAGTGCTACCTGCGTATCGCCACCGAGCTGCACCTCAAGCGCTGCATTGTCGGCGGCTTTGAGCGCGTGTTCGAGATCGGCCGCATCTTCCGTAACGAGGGCATGGACCTTACCCACAACCCCGAGTTCACTACGATGGAGGCCTACCGTGCCTTCTCCGACCTCGAGGGCATGAAGGCACTCGCCCAGGGTGTCATTAAGGCCGCTAACAAGGCTATCGGCAACCCCGAGGTTATTGAGTACCAGGGTCAGACCATCGATCTGTCCGGTGAGTGGGCAAGCCGTCCCATGACCGACATTGTCTCCGACGTGCTCGGCAAGCCGGTCACCATCGACACGCCGGTCGAGGAGCTTGCTGCCGCCGCACGCGAGAAGGGCCTGGAGATCAAGCTCGAGTGGACCGCCGGCAAGATCATCGCCGAGATCTATGACGAGCTGGGCGAGGACACCATCGTCAACCCCACCTTCGTGTGCGATTACCCCATCGAGGTTAGCCCGCTTGCCAAGCGCTTTGAGGATGACCCACGCCTGACCCATCGCTTTGAGCTGGTCATCGCCGGCCACGAGTACGCGAACGCGTTCTCCGAGCTCAACGACCCGGTCGACCAGGCCGAGCGCTTCGCTGCCCAGATGGCCGAGAAGGCCGGCGGCGACGACGAGGCCATGGAGTACGACGAGGATTACGTGCGCGCCCTCGAGTACGGTATGCCTCCCGCGGGCGGCATCGGCATCGGTATCGACCGTGTGGTCATGCTGCTCACCAACCAGGCTTCCATCCGCGACGTGCTGCTGTTCCCGCACATGAAGCCCGAGAAGGGTTTCCAGTCCGGTGCCGCTGCTGCCAAGGCTGCCGAGGCCGGCAACACCGCGAGCCCCTTCGTCAAGCCGCTCAAGCCCACGCTCGATTACTCCAAGATTGCCGTCGAGCCGCTGTTTGAGGAGTTCGTCGACTTTGATACCTTCTCCAAGAGCGACTTCCGCGCCGTGAAGGTCAAGGCATGCGAGGCCGTCAAGAAGTCCAAGAAGCTGCTGAACTTTACGCTCGATGACGGTACCGGCACCGACCGTACCATTCTCTCCGGCATCCATGAATACTATGAGCCCGAGGACCTGGTCGGCAAGACCTTGCTCGCCATCACCAATCTGCCCCCGCGCAAGATGATGGGTATTCCCAGCTGCGGCATGCTCATCAGCGCCATCCACGAGGAGGAGGGCGAGGAGCGTCTCAACCTGATCCAGCTCGACGCTTCCATCCCTGCCGGCGCAAAGATGTACTAATTAGTTACGCGGTTCTACGAACCGCGTAACGGCTCGACGCTGCGCGGGCCGCATTTGGACAATCTGACGTTCAACTTCAAGGGCGCGACCAGAAGGTCAGCGCCCTTTCGTTTCACGTCACCTTGTCTCAAATGCGACCCGCTCGCTGGCGTTGCCAATACATCGACGTTGTCGGAGTAGTCATTGGGTGTTCCTATAGTTTTGTCAACCGTCGGGGCTACTCCCGGTAGGGCACCCGGTCGCGCATCACGGCGTATATCGCCCTGAGCCGCTTCCTCGCGACGGCCTTGAGCGCCCGCCCGTGCCCCATGCCCCGCGCCCTGCAGGCCCGGTAGTACTCGCCGTAGCGCCCCGAGGACCTCACCAGGCTGTTGCACGAGAAGATCAGCAGGGACTTGAGCCTCGCGTCGCCGCGCCTGGACGCCCTGACCGACCTCACCGACGTGCCGGAGCTCCTCACCCTCGGGGCTATGCCGCAGTACGAGGCCAGGTGGCCGTGGTCCGGGAACCTCCCGATGTCGACCGACACCGCGAGCTGCGCCGCGGTCCTCGGGCCGATGCCGGGCACGGTGAGCAGGCACGCGTAGGTCTCGTCGCCCTCGAGCAGCGCCGCCGTCTCGGCCTCGAGGGCCCCGGCCTCGTCGAGGGCCTCCGATATCCGGGCGGCCAGGAACCTGACCTGCCTGTTCTCGGCCTCGACGAGCGCCGGCGGGGGCGCGGTGGAGGCGGCCGCTTCTACCGGCGGTCAGATTATGCCTCCCATTATGGGCGCGGCTGCCTTCCTGATGGCTGAAATGGCCGGTGTGCCCTATGGCTCGATTATCGCCCGCGCGATTCTTCCTGCGGCGCTCTATTTCTCCGGCATCTTTATCATGGTGCATCTGGAGGCCAAGCGTTTAGGGTTGAGGGGAATTCCTCGCGAAGAGCTTCCCAACTTCTTCGCCCTGTTCAAGAGAAGCTGGTATTTGCTTTTCCCGTTGGTCCTTTTGGTATGGATGATTCTGGAGGGACGCACCATGTCCCGCTCGGCAATGGTCGCTACGGTGGCCTGCATTGCTGTTTCGATGGTTCGTAAAGAAAGCCGGATGACCCTTATCACTTTTCTGGATGCTCTGGAAGGCGGCGCAAGGTCCAGCCTTTCCGTCGCGGTTGCCTGCGGAGTCGCAGGCTTGATCTCGGGCGTGATCACTATGACGGGACTTGGTCAAAGCATTATTACGGAGATCGTCAAGCTTTCCGGCGGGCATTTGATTATTGCGATGTTCCTGACCATGATCACCTGTATCGTGCTGGGCATGGGTGTCCCGACGACAGCAAACTACATCATCATGGCGACAACCTGCGCCCCGATCCTGACCCGTATGGGAATTCCGATGCTTGCGGCGCATATGTTTGTGTTCTATTTCGGTATTGTTGCGGATATCACACCTCCCGTGGCACTGGCGGCATATGCAGGTTCTGCCATTGCAGGCTCCCGTCCGATGAAGACCGCGATCAATGCAACCCGTTTGGCAATCGCCGCTTTTATCGTTCCTTATATTTTTGGACTCAATCCCGCGATGCTTTTCATTTTTGACGAAGGCACCAGTACCGCATCGATGGTGATGCAGATCGTTCAGATTGTCATTACATCATTTGTTGGTCTGTTTGGTGTTTCCTGCGGCATAGAGCGTTATGTATACACAAAGGTACCGGTATGGCGCGCCGCTTTGTTGATTGTTGGCGGTCTGCTGATGATTAATCCTGGAACGATTACAGACCTGATTGGTCTTGTACTGGTGGTCGGCCTACTGCTTCTGCAACGCAGAGATTCCCGAAAGGCGGTTCACGCCGGCTAATAAGTCCTTTGATATTTTCAGGTGAATTGAAATATCCGCTATTGAAATATCCGCTGTGGGTGAATCCGGCTGAAGCTTTGGCGGG
>UQZM01000006.1 GCA_900545615.1 uncultured Collinsella sp. | reverse complement strand
GGGGGGGGGTGGCGTGAGCGGAGTCGCCGCGTTGTATAAGTCTGGCCGGCCCGACTGATGTGTCGATCTGTCGGGCCGGCCGAGAATGGTGAAGAGATCTCGCTGTTGAATGAACGAATGTTACAAGCAGCTCTTCAAGGCGCTTTGGGCGTTGGCTGGGGCTGCGCAGTCAATCGCATGCAGTGATAGGCGAGGCGATTGCTCGATGAGCCGGCGACTAGTTCTGTGCTGCACTCGTCCCGGTGCCGTCGTTGTCTGCCGAGTACCAGAATGCGTAGGCCGCAACGACGGCATCATAGACGGCTGCGACTACGTTATCCACGACGGCTGCAAAGTTGACCACAACGGGAACGGGGCCGGTTTTGGAATCCATCTTCTCTACTTCTGGGGTCTCATACATGGGAACATCTCCTTAGAATTGTGACAGGACGCTCAGGTCGCCTAGATCATCGTCGATCAGGTCGATATAGAGGTCGCCGTCCATATTGATGTCTGCAATCAACGATGAGATCTCTTCCATCTCGTCAATCGAGTGCATACGATTGGCCAACGCGGTAACAACGGGCTTATCCCAAACGGTTGCCATTCCGGCATCGTAGTATTCCTGAAGGCTGTGTTTGCGAACGTTTCCGATGATGAGAGGTATATAGGGGGATGCGACGATATCGCCATTGGCGTGGATGGCCACTTGGTCAAATTGCATTTGCAGTTGAGGGAATCTGACCAAGTGGTCGATGGGGTCGCCCCACTCAAGCATGAAATAGCCTCGATAGTCCGGATCGTATCGAAGGTCATTGATCGTGTTGACTAGCCGACGGTATTGATTATTCGAAGGGCGAATCGTGCGGTTTCTTCGGGCTCTACCGAGGAGCATGAGCGGCTGAACTCTAAGGTCAATTCGGTCAGTTCTACCCGACGATTTCAGCTTGTCTCGAAGCATCGTGCAAACTGGTTTGAAATCGTCGACATTGAACGATGTCGGACAAAAGGCAATTGAAAGGTGCAGTGAGGTTTCGTTCAGCGTGATATCGATGGCGTCGAGCACCCGGTCGTATAATCCCGAGAGTCCTCGCATATGTTCGTGAGAATCGCGTAGGCCATCGAGGCTAAACTGTATGCCGTTTAAACCGGCGCGTTCGAGCTCATGCAAAGTATTTGAGTTTGCGAGCAGACCGTTTGACACGAGGTTGCATTTGACGCCAGATGCGCTGAGCCGCCGCAAGGACTCGATGACAAGATCCTTTCGCAGGAGGGTCTCGCCTCCGCAGAAGCAGAAGCTAAAGGGGTGCATTTGACAAATCGAGTCGACGAGTTCGAGGACTTCGTTGTCGGATAATTCGTTCGCGACGACATCGTTTTCTCCACTGTTATTGAAGCAGTGTAGACAACGAAGGTTGCATTTGTTTGTAATGTCGAGCGCAACGCTGTGGGGCGCTCCGATTATTGCCGGCATGCTCATTATTGCTTCTTATCGAGCGGGCGAACAAACAGCTTGACGTCGCCCGAGTCGAGCTCATTGGGCAGGGTGCCGACTAAGGAAAAGCCAAGGCGCTGGTCGGAATGGTCAAGTTGTTCGGCGATTGGGGTGGAATCAGGCGCGTCAATTCTGAGCGCGCGGTAGGCTTTGGGAGCGGAAGATCCGTAGTATTCCGCAAGGCGGTCGAGCACACCGGCAAGCAGCGTGGAGCTGCATGAGATAAATTTGATGATGACGCTGCGGCCGGCGGGATTAGTGGCCGGCTCGCATATTATCAATCCATTAATTTCTCCGGACTGGCTCGTGAGTAGAAAATAATCATGGGTAAAGGAAAAGAGCCTTTGGCGAAGAACCAGAAAGTTCTCCAATTCGGGCTCAACGTCGAACTCAGAGAAATAGATCCTATTGCCATTTTTGGACTGTTTTGCAGAGAGGGATTTTGCAGCCGCCTCTTCGATTTCAGCAAACCTGCTCGCGTCCGCGAGAATAAGCAGCTCGTCGGGATTCACCGATGTTAGGTAATCGGAGCCGAAAGGGTCGTTCATATATCTCCCTTCTTTCTTCCAAACGATAAGACAGTTTACGGTCAGGCTATGCAGGGTTTGGGCCAGGTCATGCGCTAGCGTCTCGCGCGGTTGATCTGGGTATTTTTCTTGGAACAGACGGAGTATTTTGGGCAAATCGCAGGTGCCGTCGCATAAGTCAAGAATCTCTTTAGCGACCCTGTTGAGGATCGTATAGATTTGTTTCCCATCTGAGCTTAGGACGCTCAGGCGGTTATTTGGTTCACTGCGAAGGTAGCTTGGGTCGAGGGGGATAGGGATGACTCCAGGCAATGATGAGATTTGCGCGCTCCAAACATTCACGGATTCCATTGATCTCCTTTGGTTGTGGCCTATCTTCCTCGAATAGCAACTCGTTCGATAAAATATCACAAATCGAAACGATATATAAAAGAATATATTTATATCGATATACAATATTAGGTTAAAAAAAGTTTTGATGTTTGTCGATAGGGCTGGTATTGAAGGAGTGGACTGGAGTGATGGCGATGTCGGACGTTGTGGTTTCAATGGTGGGGTCATGCCTGCTGCTGTTGTTCGGAATAATGATATATCGAGGCAAGCTCACGGGATTGCTTGCCGGAATGTCATTGCTATCGGGAGAGCGTTTAGAGGAGGCAAAGCGGACGGCCGAGTCTCTAGGCGCAAACCGAGTGGTGGGGGCGTCTATAGTTTTCTCCGCAATATGCCTTTTTCTCTCGTCCCTTTTTCCGGACAAAAGGGCTATTCTCGGTCTGATGGTGGCTGCTGTTATAATCGCCGCGCTTGCCTATGCAAATAGGGGGCTTATTCGTATGTATATAAAGGTGAAATGGAATCCTGGGCACCGCAACCCGAGATAATGTCTTGAGCAAGGATTAACAACAAGGGATATATGGGAGCGATTAAGCGGCGAGCAAATTCAGTTTTGGATAAAAGGCCGCTTGATGGGAGCTGGCATGTTTAAGAAGACGGTTCACGAGTTGTTTCGGTGTAAAGGGTCACGGCTTTTCGTGATTCTCATGCTGGTGAATTTTGCTCTCTCGTGCGTTATGCCCGCCTTAAACGGTGGGTTTGTAGACTTTCTCGTGACGAATAGGGATCCATCTCGCGTCGTGTGGTTTGCGGCCTTTGTTGCGGGCATAGGGATATCGGCCTCCTTCATGTCGTATGCGATGGGTGTGAACGTATCGCGCGTCATCTTGGAGATGACGACGAGACTGATGGGGACCACGTGTGAGTCGTTTGAACGGGGGCCCCTGGAAAAGGGGGAGCAGGCGGATCCATCCTATACAACGCAGAGGGTGTATGCGGATTCGAATGCGGTGTCATCGTTTGTCGTGAACAACTTCCTGACGATCGGGCTTAACATCGTTCTGGTTGTGTTGATATGCATCATCCTGTTTTCGATTAATCCGGTGTTCCTGGTGTTAAGTGCATGTTCGCTTGTTGCGTACTTCATTTTATTCAGGGCGTTGAAAAAGCCGTTGTACAACAGTTCGCTTGCGAACAAGGAGGGTTTGAGTAAGCTTTTCGCGTCCGTGAGCGGCGAGCTGTCGCAGTTGTTTGACATTAAGTGCGATGGCGCATATAACCAGAGCGCTCGGACGCTCAAAGGGGTATTCGAGGGGTACTACCCGATTTACATGAAAGCAAGTAGGGTCTCGAATCTGGCCACATCAAGCGACGGCCTGATCTCGTCTGTGTTTCGGGGGGCATTGCTCGTGATCTCCGGGATGGAAATATTGAGCGGAAGAATGAGCTTAGGCGAGTTCACAATGGTGAACTCGTATTACTCGATGGCGTTCGGATGCTTCAAGTATTTTTTGAATTATTTCAAATCGTATCAGGACGCAAGGGCCTCGTTCGACCGATTGGGGGCTCTGACGGAGGACGCCGAGGACCGCGGCACCCTCACGGTTGGGCACGTGGAGAGCATATCGTTGTCCAACATCGCGTACCGATACGCGGGAAAGCCCTACTTATACCGCGACCTCTCCGTGGAGGTGGAGGAAGGAAAAACCTATGCCATTACCGGGCCGAACGGATGCGGAAAAAGCACGTTTCTGAAGGTGCTCCTTGGACTATATTCTGCTGGGGGACATCGGGCTTTGGGGTCGGTGCCATATGAAGAGCTCGATATGGAGACGATCCGACGGGACCTGTTTGCGGTGTGCCCGCAAAAGCTCTTTATTCCGAACGAAACGGTGGAGAATTACCTTGAGAGGACGTCGATTCGGGGATCGAGCGAAAACCTCCGAGAGCTTGTGCCGAGTTTCTATCGAACCGTCGAATCGTTAAAAGGCAAGAATTGTAGAGACCTTTCTGGTGGAGAGTATCGAAAGCTAAGGATATTCGCAGCACTTCGCAGGCAGCCGGAAGTGCTTGTGTTCGATGAACCAACGAACGATTTAGATGAAGAAAGCCGTCGGGAGTTCACGGAGTATATTCATCGAAATCCCTTCGATCAGCTAATTCTTGTTGTAAGCCATGATCAGGATTTGATTTCAGCATGCGATAGGAAGCTGGATTTGGATTTCGATCCGAAAAATGGGCAATGCTGATGGGAAACGCTTAGAGTTCGGACTTGCGCGTCATGGAGTAATCTTTCCTCTTATCGAAAATCGTTACAATATAAGAAAAACAGTAAGCAAGAAGAAATGGCTCGGGGAAGAGCTCGCTGCTGTCAGTGATATTGGGTCTATATCCAGATAACACGGAAGGGGCCGTCCTCTACAACGGGGTATCACAGCGTCGCATCGACCGATACGCATTGCGGCGGTGCCGAGTTGGCATTACGGAGCAAGAGCCCCCTATTGTTGGGGGGACGATCCTCGATAATCTTACGCTGGTTTCTGATGATTTCGAGGCCGACAAACTGAATCGGATGCTTGCCATATTGGGGTTAGACAAAATGATTGCCGCTGCGGAGAACGGGGCGGCAGCGATGCTTGGCAGCAAGAAAGGAGGGGTGTCCGGCGGGGAGAAGCAGAACATCGCAATTGTGCGGCAGATGTTGAAATCGCCGGACGTCATGTTGTTTCTTGAGTCAACTTCAGCGCTTGATGCGAAGAGCCGGAGCGCGCTAATTTAATTGCTTCATGAGGTTAAGAGAGACCATATTGTAATTGTTGTCACTCATGACGAAGAGATGCTTGCGGCTTGCGACGAGGTCATTCCGATGCCCGGATGCTTATCGGGACGTGGCGTTGAAGGCCCAGAAGATCGAAATGGCGTGGGTGTTGGGTAAGTCCCTACGCGTACGACGTTGGGTTTCTGATCTTCATCGTCCTGCAAAGAAGGCTTTGTAACACGTTTCCCCTGGGAGGCCCCTTTTGTCCGTAGTGGCAAAGAGGGGCTTTTTCGTTTCCCTCTTGCGGCGGAGGGGGACACCATGCGCCTATACAGGACGACCTGCGCGCTTTCGTCGGATGACGGGCTATGTGTCGAGATGGGGGTCTCGGGTGGAGGCCGCGTCGCGGTCGCGGTCGGCCAGCGACCATCGGTACGGCTCAATCGTATTACCAGAACTAGTAAGGAGCCGCCCTTTCGGACGACTCAAACTGTAATGGGGCTTTTTTAGCTACCCCGGCCGTTACTCCGCCAAAGCATTCGCGCTATCTGCCGGGGTGGCTAAAATAGCCCCGTCCCAAATTAGCTACTCTGACCAAAATCCCTGGGACAAATACTTCTGATAGATTTTGTCTTTCTTGGCTATTGCGTAGTTTAAGAGATTCCATTCCAATAATTACAGCTTTTTGCTAAAGCGCTTTAGCAGTTTATACCGATTTTGACCTGCGACTACGTTGTACTGGTATCTTCATAAGGTAACCACCTTTACCTACCGTTTACCGCCAGTTTTAGCACGTTTACCAAACCGCGCATCCTCTGCTTAAGCCCGCTCAAAACCCGCCGTATAGTTCCCTCACGGCCCGCATCTGGCGGGTCGATTCGTTACCACGGTCGTGCGCGTAAGTGCATGGAAGGGGAAGTATCGTGAGCGATTGCAAGAGGGTTTACCGTTTTGGAACCGATGCCCAGGGCACCCGTGTCACTGAGGGCGACAAGTCCATGAACTTCGTGCTTGGCGGCAAGGGCGCAAACCTTGCCGAGATGAGCCGTATCGGCCTGCCGGTTCCCGGTGGCTTTACCATTACCTGCCAGACTTGCGTCGAGTACTCCGGTGCCGGCAACGTGTGGCCCGAGGGCGCACTCGATGAGATCGTTGCTGCCGAGGCAGACCTCGAGGCCCGTTGCGGCAAAAAGCTCGGCGACGCCTCCGATCCGCTGCTCGTGTCGGTTCGCTCGGGCGCTCCGTTCTCCATGCCCGGTATGATGGACACGGTCCTCAACTTGGGCCTCAATGACGATTCCGTCCAGGGCCTCATCGCGCAGACGCAGAACCCGCGTTTTGCCTGGGATAGCTACCGCCGCTTTATCCAGATGTTTTCCAATGTCGTCATGGGCGTTGACGCCGACCTGTTCGAGAACGCCCTGACCCAGGCCCGTCTGGTCGCCGGCGTTCGCGTCGATTCCGAGCTTTCGGCCGAGGACCTGCAGGAACTCGTCGAGACCTTTAAGGGCATCTTCTCCGAGAACGTCGATGCCTCCCTGTATCCCGAGCTCGAGGTCGCTGACGGCAAGCCCGTTTTCCCGCACGACCCGGAGCTTCAGCTACGCCTTGCCATCCAGGCCGTCTTTGGCAGCTGGATGAACGAGCGTGCCTGCATCTACCGCAAGCAGCATGGCATTTCCGACGACCTCGGCACCGCCGTCAACGTGCAGGCCATGGCCTTTGGCAACAAGGGCGAGACCTCTGCGACGGGCGTCGCCTTTACGCGTAATCCGGCTGACGGCACCAAGGAGTTCTACGGTGACTTTTTGGTTAATGCCCAGGGCGAGGACGTCGTCGCCGGTATCCGCAACACCGAGCCCATCGCCGACCTCAAGGCCACCCCGGGCCTCGAGTCTGCAGGTGAGGAGCTCGAGCGCGTGTTCCTGACGCTCGAGGACCATTACCGCGATATGTGCGATATCGAGTTCACCATCGAGCAGGGCAAGCTCTGGATGCTCCAGACACGCGTGGGTAAACGCACTGCCATCGCCGCCCTGCGCATCGCCATCGAAATGGTCGAGGAAGGCCTGATCACCCGCGAAGAGGCCGTGAGCCGTATCGATCCCGCGCAACTCGACCAGCTCCTGCACCCGCAGTTTGACGCTTCCAAGAGGTACGAGGCGCTGGCCAGCGGTCTGAACGCCAGCCCCGGCGCCGCCGTGGGCGAGGTCGTGTTCTCGAGCGATGACGCCGTCGCGCGCGCAAACGAGGGTCATAAGGTTATCTTGGTCCGTTGGGAGACCAACCCCGACGACTTGAAGGGCATGGTCGCCGCCGAGGGCATCCTGACCAGCCACGGTGGCAAGACGAGCCATGCCGCCGTTATCGCCCGCGGTATGGGTACGCCCTGCGTCTGCGGCGTTGAGCGCTTCCACATCGATGCCGCCGAGAAGGTCGTGCGCATCGAGGGCAGCGACCGCGTGCTGCACGAGGGCGACCTCATCTCCATCGACGGCACCCAGGGCATCGTCGTCGACGGCGCCGTTGACCTGGTCTCCGCCGAGCTCACCGGCGATCTGGACACCATCCTATCCTGGGCCGACGAGATTCGCCTGGACGAGACCGGTGGCCATGCCAACCATGTGCGCGTTAATGCCGACAACCCCGAGGATGCCGCGCTCGCGCTCGAGTTTGGCGCCGAGGCCATCGGCCTGTGCCGCACCGAGCACATGTTCCTGGGCGACCGCAAGAACATCATCCAGAGCTTTATCCTGTCTGACGATGAGGCCGTGAAGCAGCAGGCCCTGGCCGACCTGCTCAAGGTTCAGACCGAGGACTTCCTGGCGATGTTCAAGACCATGTCCGGTCGCGATGTGGTCGTCCGCCTGCTCGATCCGCCGCTTCATGAGTTCCTGGATAATCCTCGCGAGCTCGAGGTCGCCATCACCAAGAAGGAAGCCGCCGGCGCCAGCGAGGAAGAGCTTGCAGCCCTGCGCGCCCGCCTGCGTCGTATCGACGGCATGGTCGAGTCGAACCCCATGCTCGGCCTGCGCGGCGTTCGCCTGTCCGTCGTCTTTAGCGATCTGCCGCTCATGCAGGTTCGCGCCGTCGCCACGGCCGCTGCCCGCCTTATCAAGGAGGGCGTCGACCCGCATCCCGAGATCATGGTTCCGCTCGTTTCCATCACGGCTGAGCATGTCCAGACTCGCGAGGTCATCGAGCGCGTAATCGCCGAGGTTTCCGACGAAGAGGGTGTCGAGCTCAATATTCCCGTGGGCACGATGCTCGAGCTGCCGCGCGCCTGCATGGTCGCTGACGAGATTGCCCATCACGCAGACTTCTTCTGCTTTGGCACCAACGACCTGACCCAGACCACCTTCGGTTTCTCGCGTGACGATGCCGAGGCCAAGTTCATCCCGCTGTACATGCATAAGAAAATTCTGAAGGACAACCCCTTCGAGACCATCGACGCGGCGGTGCTGGAGCTCGTGCGCATGGCCGTGGAGAAGGGTCGCGCCACCAACCCCGACATGCACTTTGGCGTGTGTGGCGAGCACGGCGGCGACCCCAAGTCCATCAAGGGCCTGTTTAATGTGGCCGACGTGGACTACGTGTCCTGCTCGCCCTACCGCGTGCCCCTCGCACGCCTGGCTGCCGCCCAGGCCAAGCTCGAGGCGAAGCGCTCCGCGTAACGTTTTGGGTTCAGACGCCTAACGTAGCCCCCCTCATGCCGTCCGTCTCATTCGTGAGGCGGACGGTTATCATGTGCGGGTTTTGTCTTTTTGTCTGCGTAAAAAATTGTTCTTGCAGCAGAAACCCGCGCGTGTATACTCGAATACGTTTGTTCAACTACGTGCCGGCCAAGGTGGTACGGCACCTCTAGAAGAGTAAGGAATTGCACATGGATTACATCCGCGCAATCGAGCGTCAGCAGATCCGCGAGGACATTCCTCAGGTTCGCGTCGCCGACAACGTCAAGGTTCACTACCGCATTAAGGAAGGCGACCGCGAGCGCATCCAGGTCTTCCAGGGCGACGTCATCCGCATGGCCGGCGCCGGTGCCCGCGAGACCTTCACCGTCCGCAAGATGTCCTTCGGTGTCGGTGTTGAGCGTACCTTCCCGCTTCACAGCCCCAAGATCGCCAAGCTCGAGGTCGTTCGTCATGGTCGCGTCCGTCGCGCCAAGCTGTACTACCTCCGCGACAAGGTGGGCAAGGCTGCTCGCATCCCCGAGAAGCGCTAAGAAGATCGCAGCGTCTGTCCACTCGTTTGGACGTAAGGGTCACCTTCGGGTGGCCCTTCTTTTTATCCGATTTGCATGCAAGGAGGGCCTGGTATGGCCAATATGACGAGCTCGGTTTCGGCATCGCAAGTTGCTGGCGAGCTGGCGAGCGCTACGTTTGAGGAGATTCCCGCCCTCGTGGAGCATTATCGCGAGGATCCGCGCCAGCAGGTGATCAAGGCTTGCGAACGCGCCCTCAAACGCCATGCCAAAGAGCTTGCCGAGCGCGAGCGCGTCAATGACATGTACGAGCTTATGCATGAGCTTGGCGGCGATGGGGTGGTCGTTGGTGTCGACGAGGTGGGTCGCGGATCGGTGGCCGGTCCTTTGACGGTATGCGCTGTCTGCCTTCCTATGGAGCCGCGCGTCTGGGGCATCAACGATTCCAAAAAGCTCACGCCGGCGCGCCGCGAGTTGCTCTCAGTGAAGATTGCCGAGGTGGCGACGGCGATTGGTTTTTGCCATATCGCGCCTGCGGATATCGATGATATGGGCATGGCCCGCGCCATCCGCGCTGCCGTCGCGGGCGCCGTGGCCGATACGGGGCTCGAGCCCGATTGCGTGCTTATGGACGGTAACCCCTTGGGCGCCGTCCCCAACGAGCGCGACGTGGTGAAGGGCGATGCCAAAATTGCCTGCATCGCCGCGGCGTCCATCATGGCCAAGGTCACGCGTGACGAGATGATGGTCGAGTACGACGCCGAGTACCCCGAGTATCATTTTGCCGAGTCGAAGGGCTACGCAAGCCCCGAGCACATCGAGGCGATTCGCAAACATGGACTTTGTCCGCTGCATCGTGTGAGCTTTTGCGGAAACTTTCTGCAGACTGAGCGCCTTTTTTAGGTCAATTGTGGAGACAGGGGCCTCTGGCGTTTTATAAACCTGCTGGTAGCGGGCCGTGTGCAACGTGATTGTTGCACACGGCCCGTTTTTTGTCGGCATTTGGTCAGCTTTTGGTTTGCTTCCGGTACTTACCCGCATGAAAGGTGCCCTCATCATCGGGGCAATGCAGTGTGCGGGAAAGGAGACCCCATGTGTGCCGCAAGCAAAAAGAGCAAGACGCAGCAACTCAAGGAGCGCTGGGAAGCCGGCGAGCTCGACTGCGGGGCGATGACGCCCGAGTTTATCAAGGGGCTCAGTCCCCGCGAGCTCGGCATGCTGGGCGAGCTGATCACCATCGATTACTTTAACGAGCGTGGATACACCTTGTTGGAGCAGGGCTATCGTTGCATTGAGGGCGAAGCCGATCTGGTGCTGCTCGATGAGCTCGACGATGTCGTGGTGATGGCCGAGGTCAAGACGAGACGCGTCGCTCTGGATTGCAGCACGCGGGTCTTTCCCGAGGAGGCCGTGGACGCCCAAAAGCAGCGTCGGTATCGCCGTATCGCAAGTTGCTATCTCATGGAGCACTATCCGCTCAGGTCGATTCGCTTCGATGCCGTGGGCGTCACCATCCGCGGCGGGCATGTCGCCGAGATCGAGCATCAGTACAATGCGTTCGATTGGCAGGTGTCGTGATGGCGTTCGAGACGTTTGCCGTACACGCGGCCTGCATCCGCGGCGTCGAGGCAATTCCCGTCACCGTCGAGGTCTCGCTTGCCGGTGGCGTTCCGGGCATCCAGATGCTCGGCATTCCGAGTATGGAGGTGATGGAGTCGCGCGGGCGTATCCGGTGCGCCATGCGCTCGGCCGGCTTCGAGATCCCTCGGTCTGGCATTACCGTCAACCTAGCACCCGGCGATATCCGTAAAACTGGCAGCGGTTTTGACCTGCCGATTGCCATCGCGGTTCTGGCGGCCGATGGGCAGATTCCCCGTGACAACCTCGATCGCTGCCTTATTGCAGGTGAGCTTGGTCTGGACGGCACGGTGTTGCCCGTCAAGGGCGAGGTGGCGTTTCAGCTGTTGGCGCGCGATATGGGACTTTCGTTTATCGCCGGTAGGTCCGATCAGCATGTCCCGCTTGCGGGCGTTGACTGCGGGTTTATCGACCACCTATCTCAGCTTGCCCATGGCATGGGGGATGCCGCACGGCATTACCTGGATTCTGAAGTGCTCGAGACGACTTTTGAGCCCGAGCTCGATTATGCCGACGTGCTGGGGCAGGAGGTCGCCAAACGTGGCATGGCGCTTGCGGCCGCCGGCGAGCTCGGCTTGCTCATGATCGGTTCGCCCGGTTCGGGCAAGACCATGCTTGCGCGGCGCATGACCGGCATCCTGCCCGAGCTTTCTCTCGAGGATCAGCAAGAGGCGCTGTGCATCCATTCGGTCTTGGGTGAGAACATCGATGGACTGCTTGCGGGGCATCGCCCCTTCCGCAGCCCGCATCACAGCATTTCGACCGCGGGACTCATCGGCGGCGGGCGTCCGGTGCATCCGGGCGAAATTAGCCTAGCTCATGGCGGCGTGCTCTTTTTGGACGAGCTCGCCGAGTTTCCCACCGGCGTGCTACAGACGCTGCGTCAGCCCATCGAACGCGGTTACGTAAGGATCGTTCGCGTTGACGGGGCCTTTACGTTCCCGTCGCGCTTTCAGCTGCTGGCTGCGAGCAATCCCTGCCCCTGCGGGTTTTTGGGTGATCGTGAAGTGCCGTGTCGCTGTTCCGCGACGATGGTCGAGCGCTATCGGGGCAAGTTGCGCGGTCCTTTGGCCGATCGTATCGACATGATGATCGACGTGACCCGCCCCGATCCCCAGGTGATCATTGAGGGCGCTGAGGGTATGTCATCGGCTGATCTGCGCGATTATGTCGTACGTGGGCGCGCCTTTCGCGCCTGGCGTGAATCCCGTATGGACGATGCGGACACCGAGGCCGAGGATGATGAGTCGCGGTCCATTGACGGCGTCGTTTCGACCTTTGGGCTTGATGAGGCTGCCGAGAAATGCGTGCTTGGCCTGTCGAAGCGTACGCATCTCACGGGTCGCGGCATCGTGCGCCTGGTACGCATCGCACGCACGATCGCCGATGTTGCCGAAAGCGAACGGGTGACGCAGGATCACGTGCTCGAGGCGGCGATGTATCAGGGAAGGAGGGACCAATGATGGCCGAGGGGACCTTCGAGCTGCATCCAGGTGATGCGTTGTATCCCGAGACCGTATTGGAGCTTTCTGATGTACCCCAGACGCTCTATGTGCGCGGCAACCCCGAGGTGCTTTCGACGCCCGCGCTCTCCATCATCGGCGCGCGCAAGGCATCGCCGTACGGTCTCGCCGTGGCAGAACTTGCGGCAAAGGTGGCGGTGGAGGCGGGGGTGACGGTGGTCTCGGGCGGTGCGGTCGGCTGCGACCAGGCGTCGGGTTGGGCTGCGGTCAACGCCGGGGGTAAGCACGTCGTGGTGCTGGGGACCGGCGCCGATGTTGTCTATCCGCGCTCGAGCGCCGGCCTCATCACGCGCACGCTCGATACGGGCGGCGCGGTCGTTTCGATTTCGCCGTGGGGTATGGGACCGCGTAAGTTCGCCTTTCCGCGGCGCAATCGCGTAATCGCCGCCTTGTCGCAGGCACTCTTCGTTTCCGAGGCGGGCATGCCCTCGGGTACGTTCTCCACGGCGGAGGCCGCTATGGACTTGGGGCGAGAGCTTCTTGCAGTGCCGGGCTCCATCCTTTCGCCCGAGTCGCGTGGGACTAACTATCTCATCGCTAACGGAGCCTGCTGCATCATCGATGAGGGATCAATCGAGATGGCCATCTCGCGCATCTACGGCACGCTGCGCTACTCGCGTCCCGATGCACCTGGCATTGCCGATCTGGACCCAACACAGCAGACCGTGATGCACGCGCTTATCGCCTCGCCGCTCAAGGTCGACGACATTGCCGCGCTCGTCTCGCTTGATGCTGTCGGCGTGCTCAAGCTTTTGGGCTCGCTCGAGCTCGAGGGTCTTATTGAGCGCATGATGGATGGAAGGTATGCGCCCTCAAAGTTTGCGCTTCACGCCCAGACGCCCTTCGGTCACAATGGAAAGCGTGTCAATTAGAAAGGTGTTTGCAGATGCAGTTCGATCAGGTGACGGTTATCGGTGGCGGTCTGGCGGGTTCGGAATGTGCGATCCAGCTGGCAGATCGCGGGTTTGCCGTAAAGCTGTGCGAGATGCGCCCCCAGGTGAGCTCTCCGGCCCACCATACCGACCACCTGGCCGAGCTCGTTTGCTCAAATTCGTTTAAGTCAACCCGTCCGGACTCTGCTGCGGGCTTGTTAAAGGCCGAGCTTGAGCGTATGGGCTCGGTCTTGCTCGATTGTGCCCATCGTGCGGCCGTTCCCGCCGGCGGTGCCCTGGCGGTCGACCGCGTCAGGTTTTCCGAGCTTGTCGAGGCCGAGGTTGCCGCTCGACCCAATATCGAGGTCGTGCACGGCGAGGTCACGCAGATTCCCGAGGGCCACGTGGTCATTGCCGCGGGCCCGCTGTGTTCTCCGGCATTGAGCGAAGAGGTCATGAAGCTCGTCGGTGGCGACGCCTTGGCGTTCTTTGACGCTGCCGCGCCAATCGTCGATGCCTCCACGCTTGATATGGACGTGCTGTTTTCGCAGTCGCGCTACGAGGAGCAGGGGAGCGGTGACTATCTCAACGCTCCGCTCAACAAGGAGGAGTACGAGGCCTTTATCGAGGCACTCACCACTGCCGATCGCGTGGTTCTCAAGGACTTTGAGGGTGGCGATCTGTTCCAGGCCTGTCAGCCTGCCGAGGAAGTCGCCCGCACTGGCAAGGATGCTATCCGCTTTGGCGCCATGAAGCCCGTCGGCCTCACCGACCCGCGAACCGGACGTCGCCCCTGGGCGGCGATTCAACTGCGTGCCGAGAACAAGGAGAAGACCGCTTATAACCTGGTGGGCTTCCAGACCAATCTGACCTTTGGCGAGCAAAAGCGCGTCTTCCACATGGTCCCCGGTCTCGAGAACGCCGAGTTCTTCCGTTATGGCGTCATGCACCGCAATACCTTCGTCGATGCGCCCCACGTGCTCGACGGGACCTTTGCCGTGCCCGGCACGAACGTGCGCCTTGCCGGCCAGATCACTGGCACCGAGGGGTACATGGAGGCGGTTGCGACCGGTCTGCTCGCGGCAATCAATACCTATGCCGAGGCTATCGGGGCCGCCCCCGTCGAGCTGCCGCGCGTGGGCGCCTTAGGCGCGCTCGTGGGCTATGCGACCGATCCGGCAACCGTGGGCTACCAGCCCATGCATGTCAATTTTGGCCTGGTGCCGCCGCTCGAAGACGGCAAGCGCCGCAGTAAGCGCGACCGCTACCAGGCATATGCGGATCGCGCCCTCGAGGCCCTCGATGCCTACTTGGCCACGCGTTCCGACTTGTTTGGAGGCGACCGGTCATAGCCTTTGACCTGTACGATACCGTCGACACGTTTATCGCCTATATCGCACGTGTCGAGGGGCTCGCTCCCAATACGGTGACTGCCTATGGATCGCGGTTGGAGCGCTTTGCTGCCTGGTGCGAGCGTACAGGTACCGATGCGCGTATGGCCGATGTGTGCACCGTCCGCACGTATTTGGCCGAGCTTTCGCGCGAGCAGGTGGCGCCTCGCACCCTTGCGGCACATTTGTCGGCTATTCGGTCGCTCTATCGTTGGATGGCTGCCGAGGGGATTGTCGAGGGCGATGCGGTCTCGGCGATCGCGTCGCCCAAGCTGCCGCGCGACCTGCCCGGTGTGCTGACGACCCAACAGGTCGAGGCGCTGCTCAAGACGCCTGATACTTCGACGCCCGTGGGACTGCGCGATGCGGCGATGCTCGAGCTGCTCTATGCCTCGGGTGCCCGCATCTCGGAGCTTGCCGCGCTTAACGTGGAATCCATCGCTTGGTCGGAGCGCGTGGTTCGCCTTTGGGGCAAGGGGAGCAAGGAGCGCATCGTTCCTCTGTATCGACGCGCACTCGAGGCGACGCGCACCTATGTCGAGGAGGGGAGACCGGTGCTGCTCGCCCAGGCAAAGCACCGCGGCGCCGCAGCCGGTCTGCATCCACTGTTTATTTCTGCGCGCGGTAATCGCATGAGTGCCGCTATGCTCAGGCGACGGTTCCATATGCTGGCGACGTGCGCCGGCATTCCGGCCGACATCGCGCCTCATGCGATGCGTCATACGTTTGCGACCGATCTGCTTGAGGGCGGCGCGGATCTGCGTTCGGTTCAAGAGCTGCTGGGGCATGCGAGCCTGTCCACGACTCAAATCTACACGCATCTTACGCCCGATCGGCTTAAGCGCGCCGTGACCCAGGCCCATCCCCGGGGCGAGTAGGCTGGGCGGCTCGCGTTGCGCTTAGGTGTGTGGTTTTGATTGCGGGTTGGCAGGAAGAGGTAATCCTGCTATCATTCATCGGGTTGCTTCACGGCAACAGGTTTTTATCACGCACGCGCGGCTACTTCATACCGTGGTGCCCGGGCTTTGGTAGCACATGTCCGGGTTGGTTTTGGAGGATGACCCCGCGCGGAGGCAAACCACAGGAGGTTTAACATGGCTACCAAGATTAATATCCGCACCCTGCTCGAGGCCGGCTGCCACTTCGGTCACCAGACCCGTCGCTGGAACCCCAAGATGAAGCCGTTCATCTTCGGTGAGCGCAACGGCATCTACATCCTCGACCTCAAGCAGACCATCCTCGACGCCGACCAGGCCTACACCTTCGTCAAGAACGTCGCCAAGGGTGGCAACGTGCTGTTCGTCGGCACCAAGAAGCAGGCTCAGGAGGCCATCAAGAACGCCGCTGAGCGCGCCAACATGCCTTACATCAACCAGCGTTGGCTCGGCGGCATGCTGACCAACTTCGTCACCATCCGCTCCCGCATCAACCGCATGGAGGAGCTCGAGGCCATGGTCGAGGACGGCCGTATGGCAGTGCTCCCCAAGAAGGAGCAGGCTGTGCTCGGTAAGGAGCTCACCAAGCTCCAGACCAACCTCGGTGGCGCCCGCGACATGAAGGGTCTGCCTCAGGCTCTCTTCGTCATCGACACCAAGCGCGAGGAGAACGCCATCAAGGAGGCCCAGCGCCTGAACATCCCCGTCGTCGCTCTGATCGACACCAACTCCGATCCCGACGAGGTCGAGTACGGCATTCCCTGCAACGATGACGCTATCTCCGCTGTCACCCTTATGTGCGAGCTCATGGCCGACGCCTGCCTCGCTGGCTCCGGCAAGGAGCAGGTCTCCGAGGCCGAGATGGCCGCTGAGCCCAAGGCCGAGTAAATCAGTCTTAGTTAATTCTTTTTCATCTCTTTGAAAGGAACCACAATGGCCCAGATTACCGCCGCTATGGTCAAGCAGCTCCGCGAGATGACCGACTCCCCGATGATGGAGTGCAAGAAGGCTCTCGTCGAGGCTGACGGCGACATGGACGCCGCTGTCGACGTTCTGCGTAAGAACGGCCTTGCCAAGGCTGCCAAGAAGGCTGGCCGTGAGACCAACGAGGGCGCTGTCGCCGCGTTCGTCTCCGAGGATGGCAAGACCGGCGCTCTGCTCGAGCTCTCCTGCGAGACCGACTTCGTTGGCTCTAACGCCAAGTTCACCGGCTTTGCTTCCAAGGTCGCTGAGGTTGTCGCTACCACCGAGCCTGCTGACGTCGACGCTCTGCTCGAGAAGCCGATGGGCGAGGAGATCGTTTCCTCCGAGCTCACCGAGATGATTCACATCATGGGCGAGAACATGAAGATCTCCCGCTTCGCTGCCCGCAAGGCTGAGAACGGCGCGCTCGCTTCTTACATCCACATGGGTGGTAAGATCGGCGTCCTCGTCGAGTTCGCCTTCGAGAAGGCTGAGACCGCTCAGGCTGAATCCTTCAAGACCTTCGCTCACGACGTTGCCCTTCAGGTTGCCGCTGTCGCCCCGATCTGCGCTACCCGCGATCAGGTTCCGGCCGAGACCGTCGAGCACGAGAAGCAGATCTACATGGCTCAGGCTGCCGAGTCCGGCAAGCCCGAGGCCATTCAGGAGAAGATGGCTGTCGGCCGTCTGGAGAAGTTCTACAAGCAGTCCGTGCTCACCGAGCAGGAGTTCATCAAGGACAGCTCCCTCACCATCAAGAAGTACGCAGAGCAGGTCTCCAAGGAGCTCGGCGACACCATTACCGTCGTTGCCTTTGACCGTCTGGTCCGTGGCGAGTAAATAAGCTCTTGTAGCTGGTAATGAGCAGGCTGTGGGTTTTACTCACAGCCTGCTTTTTCATGGCTCTTCTTAGAGCCTTTGATAGAATGTTGAGAGTTCAATCTAAAGGAGGATCGCTTTGTCCGACATCCGATATAAACGCGTGCTTCTTAAGCTTTCCGGCGAAGCGCTGATGGGCGACGGCCAATATGGCATCGACCCCAAGGTTACCGACCATCTTGCCAAGCAGGTCAAGGAGCTGCTCGCCGTTGGCCATGAGGTCGGCGTCGTTGTCGGCGGCGGCAATATTTTCCGCGGCATGGCCGGCGCTGCCGGTGGCATGGAGCGTGCTCAGGCCGACTACATGGGCATGCTGGCAACCGTTATGAACGCGCTCGCCCTGCAGGATGCCTTCGAGCATAACGATGTTCCCTGCCGCGTGATGAGCGCTATCCAGATGAACGAGATCTGCGAGCCCTATATTCGCCGTCGCGCCATCAACCACCTTTCCAAGGGCAACGTCGTTATTTTTGCCGCCGGTTCGGGCAATCCGTACTTTACGACCGACACCGCCGCGGCTCTTCGTGCGTGCGAGATCGGCGCCGAGATTCTGATTAAAGCCACCAAGGTTGACGGCATCTACGACAAGGATCCCGTCAAGTGCGCCGATGCCGTCCGTTTTGACAAGATTACCTATCACGAGGTTCTCGTCCGCGGTCTGCAGGTTATGGATTCCACGGCTACGGCACTGTGCCAGGATAACCGTATGCCGATTTTGGTCCTCAACATCGATGGCGAGGACACCGTCAAGCGCGCGCTCGCGGGTGAGCCCGTCGGCACGCTCGTCTATCAGGAGGATTAAGCATGGCAGATAACATCACCGCCCATATGGACAAGTCGCTCGAGTCCCTCAAGCATAACTTCTCCAAGGTCCGTACCGGCCGCGCCAATGCCAACATTCTGTCCGACATCACCGTCGATTATTACGGTGTTCCCACGCCGGTCACGCAGGTTGCCGCCGTCAAGACCCCCGAGGCCCACATGCTGCTCATCGAGCCGTGGGACAAGGCACTCATCAATGCTATCGTCAAGGCCATCGGCGCTTCCGATCTGGGTATTACCCCCAACTCCGATGGCACCGTCGTTCGTCTTCCGTTCCCGGCTCCCACTGAGGAGCGCCGTCGCGAGCTCGTCAAGGAGTGCCGCGAGTACGCCGAGCAGGCCAAGGTGTCTATCCGTAACATCCGTCGCGACTTCAACAACAAGCTCGAGCGCGATGAGGAGCTCACCGAGGACGATGTCCGTCGCGAGCAGGCCAAGGTCCAGAAGCACACCGATGAGTATGTCGCCAAGGTCGAGGAGCTTCTGAAGGAAAAAGAAGCCGAGGTCATGGAGATCTAAGGTGCAATACGACGAGCATAAACTGGTCGAGTACTTTGCCGACGCCCCTGCGGGCGTCGGTTTTTCCGACCTTGACCTCAATAACATTCCGCACCATATCTCGTGCATCATGGACGGCAACGGTCGCTGGGCCACGTCGCGCGGTCTTGCGCGCACTGAGGGCCACAAGGCGGGTATCGTCTCCCTTCGTGAGATTATTACCGCCTGCGTGCGTCTGGGCGTCGACGTGCTTTCTGCCTATGCGTTTTCGACCGAAAACTGGAATCGCCCTCAGCACGAAGTCAACGTTCTGATGCACCTGTTTGCCAAGACGTTCATCGACGAGCTGCCGCTTCTGAAGCGCGAAAACGTGCGCGTTGTCTTTTTGGGTGACATTTCCGCGCTGCCCAAGAAGACCCGCGACGTTTTTGAACGCGGTCTTGCTGAGTGCGCCGATCACACCGGCATGACGCTGGCGCTTGCCGTCAACTACGGCGCGCGTGCCGAGATTACCCGCGCTGTCCGTCAGATCGCACTCGACGCTGCCGCCGGTAAGATCGATCCTGCCGCAATTGATGACGACATGGTGGCTTCCCACCTCTATACCGCCGGCCTTCCCGATCCTGAGCTTGTGATTCGCACTTCTGGTGAGCTGCGCCTTTCGAACTATCTGCTGTGGCAGGTGGCTTATTCCGAATTCTACGTCACCGATACCTATTGGCCCGACTTTGATCGTTGGGGCCTTGTCGACGCCATTTTGGCCTATCAGGGCCGTGACCGTAGGTTTGGTGGTCTGAGCAAGACCGAGGAGGCTTAATCGTGTCCGATCGTCCCAAGGCAACTGCTCCCAAGACATCTGAGCGCAAGGCTGTCGCTGCGGGAGCGCCCGCAGCGAAGAATGGCACCGGTTCGTGGCTTGCGGGCTTTATCACCCGTGCCGCCGCCGGTATCGTTTACGCCGTTGTCTTTATCCTGTGCCTGGTTTTGGGTATCGTGCCCACGGCCATCTTTGTTTCTGTCATGAGCGGTCTGTGCTGCTATGAGTTTTTCCGTATGACGAGGCTCGATGGCAAGATGGCTAACGAGCGCATGGGTATCGCTGCCGCCGTACTCTTTCCGCTGTCGGCGTTGGGCGATTCGATGTTGCTGAATGCCCTGCTTTTTGCCCTGATGCTCGCTGTGGGCATTTGGTATGTCTGGTCGCCGCGTACCCGCATCTCTGATGTGGCCGTGACGCTCATGGGTCCCATCTACACTGGCTTTATGCTGTCGGCTATCGTGCTGCTGCGCGATGCCGTGCCCGGTTTTGCCGGCGCCTTGCTTTCGGTGGGCGTTTGCGCGTCCCTTTGGGTCTCCGATTCGTTTGCCTACATCGTGGGCAGCCGTATCGGCAAGCACAAGATGGTTCCCAAGATCTCTCCTAAAAAGAGCTGGGAGGGATTTGTCGGCGGCATTCTGGGCTCGGTTTTGATTTGGCTCATCCTGTGGGCGACGCACTTCTACAAACTCAGCCTGCCCTATGCGCTGCTGTGCGGCTTGGTCGTGTCCATCCTGGGCGTTATCGGCGACCTCATTGAGTCGCGCATCAAGCGTGGCGTGGGCGTCAAGGATTCCGGCAACCTTATCCCGGGCCATGGCGGCATGCTCGACCGTAGCGACTCGCTTATCTTCGGCTGCATCACCGCGCAGCTGATGCTGATGATCGGAGGCGTGCTGTAATGTCATTCCAGACGACGTATGGCCCCGATGGACGCCTCCGTGTTGCCATCCTGGGTTGTACGGGCTCTATCGGCACCCAGGCGCTCGATGTGTGCCGCCAGCATGCCGATCGCCTGCAGGTGACGGCGCTGTCCGTTAACTCCAGCACCTCCGAGCTTGTTGCCGCTGCCCGCGAGTTCTCGGTTCCGGCGGTTGCCGTGGCCGATGTCGCTCATGGCGATGACGCCGTGCTGCAGGAGTTGCCCGAGGGAACGAAGCTTGGCCTTGGCGCGCAAGCGGTTTGCGAGCTCGCGCGTCGCGACGATGTCGACTGCGTGCTCGTTGCTATTGTGGGCGCCGCTGGTCTCGAGGCGAGCCATGCGGCCTTGACCTCAAATAAGCGCCTTGCTCTTGCCAACAAGGAGTCCCTCGTCGTCGGTGGCGACTTGCTTATGCCGTTGGCACAACCGGGCCAGCTTATTCCAGTCGACTCTGAGCACTCCGCCATCTACCAGTGCTATCTGGGGGAGGACCCGCGCGAGGCTCATTGTATTTGGCTCACCTGCTCGGGCGGTCCGTTCTTTGGCCGCACGCGCGACGAGCTCAATCGCGTGACGCGTGCCGATGCCCTCGCACATCCCACGTGGGCCATGGGCGCCAAGATCACCATCGACTCCGCCACCCTCATGAACAAGGGCCTGGAGCGCATTGAGGCCATGCATCTGTTTAACTGCGACCTCGATTTCATTAACGTGGTCGTGCAGCGTCAGTCCAAGATTCACTCTATGGTCGAGTTTGCCGACGGCTCCGTGATGGCGCATCTCGGTGCTTCCGACATGCGTATTCCCATCCAGTTCGCGTTCTCGTATCCCGAGCGTTGGGATACCCCGGCGCCTCGTATCGATTTCCGCGAGCTGGGGCAGCTCACGTTTGATGCTGCCGACATGGATACCTTCCGCTGTCTGGCACTGGCCGAACGTGCCGGCAAGACGGGTGGCACCATGCCGTGCGTGCTCAATGCCGCCAACGAGGTCGCCGTCGATGCCTTCCTGCACGATGGCTGCAGCTTTACCGATATCGATCGCATTGTGGAATCCTGCATGGATGCCCACGATATGCAGGCGGTCGATTCGTTTGAGCAGCTTCGCGACATCGATGCGTGGGCGCGTGAAAAGGCTGCGCAGGTGCTCGCCGCAACCCGTTCCTAACCCATAAGGATTGCTTTTTCGTTTTATGGATACTGTTCTGAGCGTTCTCTCATCGGTCTTTTGGGGCCTGCTGATGCTTTCCGTCCTCGTGTTTTTGCACGAGGGCGGCCACTTTTTGGCGGCGCGTGCCTGCGGCGTCCGTGTGACCGAGTTCTTTTTGGGCCTGCCGTGCCGCTTTGACATCCATTACACGTCGCGTCGCATTGGAACCAAGTTTGGCGTGACCCCGCTGCTGCTGGGTGGCTACGCTGCCATCTGCGGTATGGATCCGACCGACGTCTCGTGCGCTGATCGCGTGTTCGCGGCTATCTATCGTCATGGTCGCGTGACCGTGGCCGACCTTGCCGCCGAGCTCGAGCTATCCGAGGAGGATGTGCTCGAGGCATGCGCCTTGCTCTTGGGTTGGGGCTCTATCGCGCCTTGGTATGAGGAAGGGGAGAAGCCCTCGCCGAGCTACTATCCCACCAAGTATCAGACGCTGCCGCGAGACGCGGCGGGTTACACCACCTTTGACGGCCGCCGTTTCGATCGAGAGCATGCGACTGCCGAGGGCGATGTGTGGGAGCTGCCGTGCGGCGAAGCCGAGTTCCTTGCGCAAGAGCGTTCGCATACCTATCTGGGCCAGGGTTTTCTCAAGCGCGCCTTTATGCTGCTCGCGGGCATTCTCGTCAATATCCTGACGGGTTTTTTGCTCCTTATGAGCATCTATTCCATTACGGGTGTCACCGTGCCGATGGATACCAACGTGATCGGTCAGGTTGACGAGGGGTCTATTGCCGCCAAGGCGGGTATCGAGGGCGGCGACGCGATCCTTTCGGTTGACGGAGTATCGTGCTCTACCTGGATGGACGTTTACGATGCCATCGGCAAGGCTGCCGGTAAGGACGATATCGCCATCGAGTACGAGCGTGACGGCAAGCAGCATTCGACCACGGTTGCGCTCAAAGAGGATGAGCGCCTAGGTGTGTACGCCTCTACGCAGGTGGTCCGTTTAGACCTCATCACGTCGGCTCGCCTGTCTTTCTCCTATGTCGTGCAGACAGCGGAGGGCGTGATGCGCCTACTCCAGCCGCAGCATACGATGGAGATTCTCGACCAGTCCTCGTCGATCGTGGGTATTAGCGTTATGTCCTCACAGGCTGCTGCTGCCGGCCCTGCCACGTTCCTTTCGTTTGCCGCCCTCATTTCGTTCTCGCTTGGCTTTATGAACCTGCTGCCCATCCCACCACTCGATGGCGGCAAGCTGGTCATCGAGATCATTCAAAAGATTGCGGGCCGCGAGCTACCTCTCAAGGTCCAGACGATTGTGAGCTATGTGGGCATCGCGCTCTTTGCGCTGCTGTTTGTCTATATGCTTCGTTCCGACATCCTTCGATTTATTCTGTAGGGGAGTGTTTGGATTGTCTTTATCCCATCCTTTGCCTCGCGAGTTGACGCGCCCCGTGCATGTGGGCGGTGTGCAGATCGGTGGCGGCGCGCCTGTGGTGGTCCAATCCATGACCTGCACCGATACCGCTGATGCCCAGGCAACGCTTGCGCAAGTGTGCGCGTTGGCGCAGGCTGGCTGCGATATCGTGCGTGTGAGCGTGCCCACCGAGGCCGCGCTTGAGGGTTTCCGCACCATCTGTGCCGAGTCTCCGGTGCCAATCGTTGCCGATATCCACTTTAACCATAAGCTTGCCATTGGTGCCGTTGAGGCTGGTGCCGCCAAGCTGCGCATTAATCCCGGCAATATCGGCGATTGGGCTAAGGTCGATGCCGTCATCGACGCCGCCGGCGCTGCGGGCTGTGCGATTCGCATCGGTGTCAACGCCGGTTCGCTTGAGCAGGATATCGCCGAGCGCGATGACCTCACGCAGCCCGAAAAGCTCGTGATGTCGAGCGAGCGTTTTGTCAAGCATTTTGAAGACCGCGGCTTTACCAACATCGTGCTTTCCGCCAAGGCCCATAGTGTACAGACGACGCTTGATACTTATCGCGCCCTGTCGCGTGAGATTCCCCACGTTCCGCTTCACCTGGGCGTGACGGAGGCGGGGACCAAGCTCCAGGGCACCATCAAGAGCTCTGTAGGCTTGGGTATCTTGCTTTCCGAAGGCATTGGCGACACCATGCGTGTGTCGCTCACAGCCGATCCGGTTGAGGAGCCGCCGGTTGCCTGGGGTATTCTGCAGTCGTTGGGCCTGCGTCGCCGTGGCCCCGAGATTGTCTCGTGCCCCACGTGCGCCCGCTGCCAGGTTAACCTTATTCCCATTGCCGAGGAAGTAACCGAGCGGCTTAAGAACTATACCGCGCCGCTTTCGATTGCCGTTATGGGATGTGCCGTTAATGGCCCCGGCGAGGCTTCTGATGCCGACCTGGGCGTTGCTTGCGGACGTGGTCAGGCCTTGCTCTTTTCGCATGGCCAGATCATTGGTAAAGTAGCTGAGGACCAAATTGTCGACGCGCTTATGGCAGAGGTCGACAAGCTTATTGAGGAGAAATAAATGACCCGAGCAATGTATATGTCTAAGCTCTATGCGCCGACGCTTAAAGAGGATCCGGCGGACGCTGAGCTCGCCAGTCACCGCCTGCTGCTCCGTGCCGGCATGATCCGCAAGGAGGCCGCCGGCCTGTATTCCTACCTGCCGCTTGCCTGGCGCTCGATCCGTAAGATCGAGAACATCGTGCGCGACGAGATGGACGCTGCCGGCGCCCAGGAGCTTATGATGCCTATCATGGTCGACGCCGAGTTGTGGCGCGAGTCCGGCCGCATCGACGCCTATGGCAAGGAGCTTGTGCGCTTTGACGACCGTCATGGTCGCGAGTTCGTCCTGGGCCCCACGCACGAGGAGACCGTCACGGCCCTGGTGCGCAACGAGCTACGCTCCTATAAGCAGCTGCCCGTCAACCTGTATCACATTCAGGACAAGTTCCGCGACGAGTTCCGTCCCCGCTTTGGCCTGATGCGCGGCCGCGAGTTCATCATGAAGGACGCCTACAGCTTCTCTGCCACGCAGGAGAGCCTGCAGGAGGAGTACGACAAGATGAAGCAGGCGTACGCCAATATCTGCGAGCGCTGCTACATCAAGGCTCTGCCCGTCGTCGCCGATTCTGGCGAGATCGGTGGCGATACCTCCGTCGAGTACATGGCTTTGGCTGACGCCGGCGAGGCTTCGCTCGTCTACTGCGACGATTGCGGCTTCGCTGCCGATGACGAGGCTGCAAGCACCAAGGTCGTCGTGACCGAGGGTCCTGGTGACGGTACGCTCACCAAGGTTGAGACTCCGGGCATGGGCACCATTGAGGCTGTTGCTAAGTTCTTTGGGTTCCCCGAGAACGGCACGCGCAAGTCGCTGGCACTCATCGACGCCGAGGGCAAGCCGGTCGTGGCCATTGTTCCGGGCGATCACGAGCTCAACGATTGCAAGGCCGAGCACGTCTTTGGCAAGGGCTATCGCATGATGACCGACGAGGAGCTTCAGGCGAACGGTCTGCACAAGGGCTTTATCGGACCGGTTAACCTGCCCGATGGCATTCGTCTGGTCTGCGACGAGAGCCTGCGCGAGTCCAAACAGTGGGCCTGCGGTGCCAACGAGGTCGATTATCACTTTACCGGTGCCTGCCCCGAGCGCGACTTTACCGTCGATGAGTGGGCCGATCTGGTCACCGTTGTCGCCGGCGACCCCTGCCCGCACTGCGGCAAGCCGCTCTCCGCTGCCCGCGGCATCGAGGTTTCTCAGGTCTTCCAGCTGGGCACCAAGTACTCCGAGGCCATGGGTGCCACCTTTATGGATGAGGACGGCAAGGAGAAGCCGCTCATCATGGGTTGCTACGGCGTGGGCGTGTCCCGCTCGCTTGCTGCCGTCGTGGAGCAGCACAACGACGAGCACGGTATCGTCTGGCCGGTCTCCGTTGCCCCGTACGAGGTCGCGGTGATTCCGCTTGATCCCAAGAAGGAAGAGTGCACTACCGTCTGCGAGCAGATTGTTGATGGCCTGTGTGCCGAGGGTATCGAGGTCGTCGTCGACGATCGCGATGAGCGTCCGGGCTTTAAGTTTGCCGATAACGACCTCATGGGCTTCCCGTATCAGGTGGTTCTGGGCAAGCGCGGCCTTAAGAATGGCACCGTTGAGCTCAAGGACCGTGCTACGGGCGAGCGCGAGGACGTGGCGATCGACGAGGTCGTTGCCAAGGTTGCCGAGCTTGTTAAGGCAGCCCGCCGTTAATCGACGATTTCGCTTGTAGTTCGATATGTGGGACGGCCCCGCATTTCTCCAATCGGGGAGATGCGGGGCCGTCCTATTATCTTGTAGCATCCTCGATATCTAAAAGGAAAACCCCACAGCCCATGCGAGCTGCGGGGTTTTCCATTATGCCTCCGATGCGAAATAAATCGCTCAGATATTACTGATAATCGACGACGTCGATCCAGTTCTTCAGGAACTCATCGTTCACGTTGCGCTTACGAGCGAGCTCGGAAGCGGCGACGATGCTCGTCCACTGACGCACGACCTGCATGGGCATGTCGGCACGGTCGCAGTAGAGCTCCAGGTAGGCCTCGGCCTGGTCCTTGCTGTTGAGGGCAAAGAGCAGGTAGGTGGTGGCAACGTCGGCAGCAGGGGAGCCCTGGGTGGCGTGTGCCCAGTCGCACACATAGAGCTGGCCGTCGTCGCCGACGATGACGTTGGAGGGGTTGAAGTCGCCGTGGCAGACCTTGAACTCCTTGGTCATGCCGTCCAGACGCTCCTGAAGGTTGTAGCGCGTGGTGGCATTGAGCTGATCAAGGCTGTCGATCATGCGGGCGAACTTGTCGCGCTGACGGTTGAGCAGCGGGGAGGTGTAGCCGTGGATCTCGATCTGGAGGTCGACGAACATCTCGAGGTACTCACCAAAGCGCTGGGGCTCGGCAGTCATCTTCTCGGCAAGGGTGGTGCCCGGAACCTTCTCGGTCACGAGCGCCCAGCCGTTGGCGTTCTCGAGCTGGGAAACCTCGAGAGCCTTGGGGCTGCGGATGCCGCACTCATTGATGCGGGCAAGATTCAAAGCCTCGTTGAACACGTCGGAGACAGGCTTGGTCTCGTTAAAGACCTTGACGATCTTGTCGCCCAGGTCGTAAACGACCTTGTTGCCACGGCGGACGAGCTCGGTCTTGGAATCGGGTAGCAGCATGGTTGCATCCTTTCAACGATGCGATAGAAGCGACGGCGGGGGTGTGTGAAACACCCGTGCACCCCCGCCGCAAAAAACCGTGCTAAAAACTAGCAGACGGCGTAGTCCTGGGGCTCGCGGCCGTAGTAGGCGTCCAGGTAGAGCTCCTTGATCTCGCTCATGAGCGGGTAGCGCGGGTTAGCGCCGGTGCACTGGTCGTTGAATGCCTGCTCGGTCATCTCGTCGAGGGTGTCGAGGAAGTACTGCTCGTCAACACCGTAGTCGGCGATGGTCTTCTTGACACCGATGAAGTCCTTGAGCTCCTCGAGCTTCGTGATGAAGTTCTCGAAGACCTCCTTGTCGTCCTTGCCCTCGATGCCGCAGTACTTGGCCATCTCGGCGTAGTTGTGCAGCGCGTTGGGGTAAGGATACTGGGAGAAGGTACCCATCTTGACGGGAGCCTCGGCGGCGTTGTAGCGCATGACGCGGGTCAGGATGACGGCGTTAGCGATGCCGTGGGGCAGGTGATGGAAAGCGCCGAGCTTGTGAGCCATGGAGTGGTTGAGGCCCAGGAAGGCGTTGGCGAAGGCCATACCGGCCATGCAGGAGGCGTTGTGCATCTCCTCGCGGGCGTGCGGGTCCTTGGCGCCGTTCGTGAAGCTGGAGGGCAGGTTCTCAAAGACGAGCTTGGCAGCGCGCTCGGAGAGGCCCTTGGTGTAGTCGGAAGCCATGATGGAGACGTAGGACTCGATGGCGTGGGTCATGACGTCGATGCCGGAGGCAGCGGTCAGGCCGCGCGGGGCGGTCATGCAGTTGTCGGCGTCGACGATAGCCATGTTGGGGAGCAGCGCGTAGTCGGCGAGCGGCCACTTGATGCCGGTCTCCTTGTCGGTGATGATGGCGAACGGCGTGCACTCGGAGCCGGTACCCGAGGAGGTCGGGACGGCGACGAAGTAGGCCTTCTTGCCCATCTCGGGGAAGGTGAAGATACGCTTGCGGATGTCCATGAAGTCCATGGCCATGTCCTCAAACTTGCACTCGGGGTGCTCGTACATCATCCACATGATCTTGCCGGCGTCCATAGCGGAGCCACCGCCGACGGCGATGATGACGTCCGGCTCAAAGAGAGCCATCTGCTTGGCGCCGCGACGCGCGCACTGCAGCGACGGATCGGGCTCGACGTCGTAGAAGCAGTCGTGGGCGATGCCCATCTCGTCGAGCTTGGCCTCGATGGCGCGGGTGTTGCCATTCTTGAAGAGGAACTGGTCGGTAACGATGAAGGCGCGCTTCTTGCCCATGACGTTGCCCAGCTCGTCGAGGGCGACGGGCGTGGAACCCTTCTTGAAGTAGACCTTCTCGGGAGCGCGGAACCACAGCATGTTCTCACGGCGCTCGGCCACAGTCTTAACGTTGATCAAGTGCTTCACCCCAACGTTCTCGGAGACGGAGTTGCCGCCCCAGGAGCCGCAGCCCAGGGTCAGAGACGGCTTCATGCCAAAGTTGTACAGGTCACCGATGCCACCGTGCGAGGACGGGGTGTTGATGACGATACGGCAGGCCTTCATGACGTGCTCGAACAGGCTGATCTTCTCGGCCTGGGCGGGGTGCACGTACAGAGAGGCGGTGTGGCCCGGGCCACCGGCGAGCACCAGGTGCTCGGCCTTGTCGACGGCCTCCTGGAAGTCCTTGGCGTGATACATGGCCAGGACCGGGGAGAGCTTCTCGTGGGAGAACTCCTCCTTGGCGGGGTCGGTGGAGGTGACCTCGGCGATCAGGATCTTGGTCTTGGCGGGAACCTCGATGCCGGCGAGCTCGGCGATCTTGGCGGCAGCCATGCCGGGGATGCGGTGATCGAGGGCGCCGTTCTTGAACATGGCGGCACGCAGGGCCTCCATCTCGGCACCCTGCTTGACGAAGTAGCAGCCGCGCTTCTGGAACTCGGCCTTGACCTGGTCATAGATGGTGTCGATGACGGTCACGGACTGCTCGGAAGCGCAGATCATGCCGTTGTCGAAGGTCTTGGAGTGGATGATGGAGTTGACGGCGAGCAGCACGTCGGCGGTGTCGTCGATGACGACCGGGGTGTTACCGGCGCCAACGCCCAGGGCGGGCTTGCCCGAGGAGTAGGCGGCCTTGACCATGCCCGGGCCACCGGTGGCGAGGATGATGTCGACGTCGCGCATGACCATGTTGGTCAGCTCGATGGAGGGGACATCGACCCAGCCGATGATGCCCTCGGGGGCACCAGCCTTGACGGCGGCGTCAAGCACGAGCTTGGCGGCGGCGATGGTGCACTTGGCGGCAGCCGGGTGCGGGGAGATGATGATGGCGTTGCGGGTCTTCAGGCTGATCAGCGTCTTGAAGATTGCGGTGGAGGTGGGGTTGGTCGTCGGGATGACGGCGCCCACGATGCCGATGGGCTCGGCGATCTTGGTGATGCCGTAAGCCTCGTCGCGCTCCAGGACACCACAGGTCTTGGTGTTCTTGTAAGCGTTATAGATGTACTCTGCGGCGTAGTGGTTCTTGATGACCTTGTCCTCAAGAACGCCGCGGCCGGTCTCCTCGATGGCCATCTTCGCCAACGGGATACGAGCCTTGTTGGCGGCCATGGCGGCCTCATAGAAGATCTTGTCGACCTGCTCCTGCGTGTACGTAGCAAAAAGCGCCTGGGCCTCTCGCATCTGAGCGAGCTTAGCCTCAAGCGCCTCTACGTTGTCCACAATTGCGGGAGTAGTGTTTTCCGGTGACTTTTTCACCATTTGTGTCTCCTTGCGATCGGAGATTTACCCTACGCCTTGCATGATAGCAAGAAATTATTCGGCGAACGGTAAGATTCCTTTAAAAGGCACACTAAAACGCTTCAATAAACTGAAACGTTTTAACTAGAACTATCTGCCTGCTGCATCTCCCCGCTTACCCGCTTATTGGGGACAGACTTACATGAGTGCTTTCACTCATTTGGGACAGACATCGTTTTGCCATTTTGCCGTTCTGGGCCTGTTATTGCCGCTTATTGGATATAAATAGGTTGCAGGCTCAGCATTTCGCGTTGCTTCTCTCCTTTTAGGTGTTGCCTGAACAGTTTTGAAAGGAGAGATTATGCCCCGATGCGCCCGCCCCGTTTCGATCACCGGCTATTACCACGTCTTTGACCGCGGCAACTCCAAACAGATTATTTTTGAAGATGACTCCGACCGTTATCGTTTCTTATCGGATATCTCGGACAGGTTTGCGCGCCATGAAGTGGCGGTGTTGGCTTGGTGCCTTATGGACAATCACTTCCATTTGATGGTTGATGACCCATTTGACAACCTTTCAAAGGCAATGCAGTGCGCGCTGACGGCATATGCTAAGTATTTCAATGGAAAAACGGGGAGAACGGGACATCTGTTTGACAATCGCTATTCGCGGGTCGCGGTTGAGTCGGACACGCAGGCGGTGCAGCTGCTCGACTATATTCATCTCAATCCCGTGAAGGGTGCGCTTGACTCGCTCGATGCGTACCGCTGGTCAAGCTATAAGGCGTATCAGCTGGGCTATGATCCCTTTGACATCTGTGATGCGGCCCCTATGCTCGATATTGTCGGTGGCTCTCGTTGCTATTGCGAGCATCTCGAGGAAGTTGCCGGGCGCATCTGGTCAATGGAGGTTCTTCCACGCCGGCGGATCCCCGATGAGGAGGCCCTTTCCGTTGCGCGCGAAGTTCTGCCGAGCATAGATCCTGCACTGCTCAAAGCCCTGCCACGCCCCGAACGCGATGCGTGTCTGCTGAGGCTTAGGCGGGCGCATCTCACGGTCAAGCAAATTGCCCGTATCACCGGCATCGGCGCTACAAGCGTAACCAAGGCCACCGCGGGCTGGAACGAGGCGGCGTGAGGCAGGGGCCGAACCGCTGCTGGCATGCGTTACGTCTGTCCCCAATGCGTGAAAACACTCATGTAAGTCTGTCCCCAATGAGTGCAAAAAAGCGCCCTCCGTAGGGGAGGACGCCTTTGGTAAGTTCTATATGAACGCGAGGTCTTTGACCCGGAGAGTCCGAGGTACTTGTTGGTAAGACCTTATTTAGGAGCGCGCAACCTTGCCAGACTTGAGGCAGGTGGAGCAAACGTTCATCTTACGACGGTGACCATCGACGACGACGTAAACGCGCTGGATGTTGGGGCGGAACTTACGGTTGGTGACGCGGTGAGAGTGGCTGATGGAGCGACCGGCAACGGGGTGCTTACCGCAAACTTCGCAAACTTTGGACATAACTGACCCTCCTTGGGCGACAAACGAACATGTCGCGTTAACAAACAAGCCTGAACTATAGCACAGAAGCAGCTCCCTGTGCGTAATCTACACAGAGATATTCCTCTTTTGGCGATAGTGCTCACGCCACGGCCCTGGACGTAGATCCGATTTGCGTGCAGCAGAGGGGATTATGCCAGCTCGTGCGTGCGTTTTCAAGCTCGTCCCACAAATATATATAGGTTTATGGAGCATTGGGCTCCGTTTACGGATTGCTCTGTATTTATGCTCGCAATTAAGCTCAAGGTTGGCTACACTATCCCTTGACCATTAAAGGGGTACGAGATACCCACATGGAATTACATAGCTGCCAAAGAGCAGCCTTTCCTGTGGGTGTCTGGTCCGCTTTAAGCGGTCGGGCATCTATTTTTTTGACTGTGTCAGCAGTCAAGACATGTGAGGAAGGAGATCGATGGGCACGACTTCCCCCAAGGCGGTCATCATGGACGAGACCGCCGTCAATCGAGCGATGACCCGCATCGCGCACGAGATTCTCGAGCGCAACGAGGGCTGTGAAGACCTCGCTCTGGTCGGCATCGTCACGCGCGGCGACCTTCTGGCAAAGAAACTCGCCGAGGAGATCAAGGAGATCGAGGGCGTCGAAGTTCCGCTCGGCAGCCTCGACATCAGCTTCTACCGTGATGACTATGCGACCAATTTCGCTCCCGCGATCCACGCCACCAACATTCCCTTTAGCGTCGACGGCAAGCGCGTCGTGCTGGTGGACGACATCCTGTACACGGGTCGTACCATCCGCGCCGCTCTGGACGCCGTCATGGACCTGGGCCGTCCGAGCCGTATTGAGCTGGCAGTTCTCGTTGACCGCGGCCACCGCGAGCTCCCCATCTCGCCGGACTTTGTCGGCAAGAACGTTCCCTCGTCGCATGAGGAGAACGTGCACCTATATATGAAGGAAGTCGACGGCCGCACCGCCGTCGAGATTAACGACGTCGCGCCGGGTTCCCACGTGGGCTCCGCGCCGCTGGGAGGTGAGTAGTACCGTGGCGTTCAACCATAAGCACCTGATCGACATTACCGAGTACTCCGAAGAGGACATCAAGCTCATCCTCGAGACCGCCAAAGCGTTCTCCGAGGTCAACGAGCGTGCGATCAAGAAGGTCCCCACGCTCAAGGGCAAAACCATCGTCAACATGTTCAACGAGCCCTCGACGCGCACCCGCAGCTCCTTCGAGCTTGCCGAGAAGCGCCTTTCGGCCGATAGCCTTAACTTTGGCGGCTCCTCGACCTCTACGGTCAAGGGCGAGAGCCTCGTCGACACCGTCGAGACCCTCAACGCCTATAAGATCGACTGCATCGTCGTGCGCGATAAGCACGCCGGTGCTCCTTACATCGTCACGCAGAACTCGCCCGCGAGCGTCATCTGCGCCGGTGACGGCAAGCACAACCACCCCACGCAGGCCCTTCTCGACCTGTATACCATCTGGGAGCATAAGGGTGACTTCCACGGTCTGAAGGTCGCCGTCGTCGGCGATATCTCACACTCCCGTGTCTGCGGCTCGCTGATTCCCGCCCTTAAGATCATGGGCTGCGAGACCTACGCCGTCGCCCCCGGCACGCTGCTGCCGCCGGCGCCCGAGGTTCTGGGCTGCGACCACGTGACGAGCGACCTCGATTCCGTCCTGCCCGAGCTGGACGTCGTCTACATGCTGCGCGTGCAGCAGGAGCGCCTCGAGGGTGCCCCGTTCCCGACCATTCGCGAGTACCACAAACTCTTCGGCCTGACCAAGGACCGCGAGAAGCTCATGAAGCCCGATGCGATCATCTGCCACCCGGGCCCCATCAACCGCGGCGTCGAGTTCGACTCCTATATGGCCGACCACCCGCAACGCTCCGTCATCCTGGAGCAGGTCTACGCCGGTATCTGCGTGCGTATGGCTATCCTGTATCTGCTGCTTGGAGGTGCCGATAATGGCCTTGCTTCTTAAGAATGCCCACGTCGTCGACCCGTCCGTCGAGCTTGACGGTGTCGTTGACGTCCTGATTGACGGCGACAAGATCGCCGAGGTCGGCGAGAAACTCGCCGTCGAGGGAGCCGAGGTCCGCGACCTTTCCGGCAAGTACCTCGTCCCTGGCCTGGTGGATATGCACGTTCACCTTCGCGAGCCCGGCTATGAGGTCAAAGAGGACATCGAGAGCGGCACCCGCGCAGCTGCCAAGGGCGGCTTTACCGGCGTGTGCGCCATGCCCAACACCGATCCCGTCACCGATAACGGCACCGTCGTGGAGTTCGTCAAGTCCCGTGCTGCCGAGGTCGGTCACTGCCGCGTCTATCCGTCGGGCGCCATGACCCGCGGTCTTAAGGGCGAGGCCATGTCCGAGATGGGCGATATGGTCGCCCACGGCGCCGTCGCCTTCACCGACGACGGTCGTGGCGTGCAGGGCGCGGGCATGCTCCGTCGCTGCATGGACTACGGCAAGATGTTCGGCAAGGTCTTTATGAGCCACTGCCAGGACGAGGACCTGGTCGGCCACGGCCAGATCAACGAGGGCAAGGTTTCGACCCGTCTGGCTCTCGAGGGCTGGCCGGCTGCCGGCGAGGAGCTCCAGATCGCCCGTGACATTGAGATCGCCAAGCTGACCGGTGCCAAGCTGCACATCCAGCACATCTCCACCGCTCACGGTCTCGAGCTCGTGCGTGCCGGTAAGGCCGCCGGCGTTCAGGTTACCTGCGAGGCCACCCCGCACCACATGTTCCTGACCGAGAACGACCTGGACGAGACCTACAACACCTCGCTCAAGGTCAACCCGCCGCTGCGTACCGAGGAGGATGCCGAGGCCATCCGTCAGGGCGTCATCGACGGCACCGTCGACGCTATCGTCACCGATCACGCTCCCCACACCCCGTGGGAGAAGGCCCGCGAGTTCGAGCTTGCGCCCTTTGGTATGATCGGCCTCGAGACCTCGCTGTCGCTCGTACTCACCGAGCTGGTCAACACGGGCAAGATGAGCATGGGCCGCATGGTCGAGCTCATGGCCATCAAACCGCGTGAGATCCTGGGTCTCGACCAGGTTCAGGTCAAGGCGGGCTCCGTTGCCGACCTGACCGTGTTCGACGCGTCCGCCACCTGGACGGTCGGCGAGGACGGTTACGAGTCGCGCGCCGAAAACTCCGGTTTCGCCGGCCGCACGCTTACCGGCCGTGCCACCGATGTGTTTGTCGGCGGTAAGCAGACGCTCGCCGACGGCTGCATCTGCTAGCATAGCCTTATCGCTTTTGTGCGCGGTGCCCTTGCGGTGCCGCGCTTTCTGTTCGTTTTGACCATGCAACCGCATGGGGGATTGGAGCGTCTATGCCCACACCTTCCACTGCACGCATGCACGACTTCGAGGTCGTCTCGAACCAGGAGATCGCCGACGGCATCTTCTCGCTCGTCATCTCGGCCCCCAAGCTTGCAAGTGCGCTCAAGCCCGGTCAGTTTGTGAACATTGCCGTGCCCGGCGATGCGTCCTCGCTGCTTCGCGTGCCCCTGAGCTTCTATCGCGCCGACGCCCAGGCCGGCACCGTCGAGCTGTGGTACGCCGTCGTGGGCGACGACACCCGTCGTCTGTCGCAGATGGCCCCCGGTTCCACCTCTAATCTGCTGGGCCCTGGCGGCCGCGGCTGGCTTGTGCCCGAGGGTACCAGGAAGGCGCTGCTCGTTGCTGGCGGCATCGGTGTTCCGCCCGTGCTGTGCCTCGCCGGCATGCTTGCCGAGCAGGGCGTTGACGTGGATGTGTGCCTGGGCTTTGGCACCGCTTCCAAGGCCGTGGGTGTCGATGAGTTCCGCGCGCTGGGCGCCACGGTTAACGTGTGCACCGATGATGGCACGCTGGGCACGCACGGTTTTTGCACCGACCCGGCAGCCGAGCTGCTCGGCGAGGGCGGCTACGACTATGTGGCCAGCTGCGGCCCCGCTGTCATGATGAAGAAAGTCGCCGCCGCTGCCGCCGAGGCCGGTGCGTACTGTGAGGTGTCGCTTGAGCGCATGATGAGCTGTGGCTTTGGCGCCTGCAACACCTGCAATGTAGAGACGGTCGACGGTATGAAGGGCGCCTGCATGTGCGGCCCCGTGTTCGATGCTTCCAAGGTGGTGGTCTTCTAGTGGGTACCGTGAACATGGCCGTCGATTTCGGCGGCGTCAAGATGCAAAACCCCATCAACACCGCAGCC
Organism: uncultured Collinsella sp.; assembly: GCA_900545615.1. Lineage (GTDB taxonomy): Bacteria > Actinomycetota > Coriobacteriia > Coriobacteriales > Coriobacteriaceae > Collinsella. The sequence continues at coordinate 23,366 of UQZM01000006.1, read as the reverse complement.
GGTACCTTTGGCTACGGTTGGCAGTTCCAGAACTTCTTTGATGTTTCCCAGCTGGGCGCCATCACCACCAAGGGTTGCGCTGCCGAGCCCTGGCCCGGCAACCCCGCGCCCCGCATGGCCGAGATTCCCGGCGGTATGATTAACTCCGTGGGCCTTCAGAACCCCGGCGTGGCCGCTTTTGCCCGCGAGTCCGGTCCGTGGCTCGAGCAGCTCTCCAAGGACGGTTGCCAGGTCATCTGCCAGGTTGCCGGCCACTCCGTTGACGAGTTTGTCCGCGCACTCGAGATGTATGTCGAGCTGTGCCCCTGGGCTGCCGGCTATGAGATCAACGTGAGCTGTCCCAACATTGCCGCCGGCGGTGCCGCCATGGGCTCCACGCCCGAGGGCGCCTCTGCCGTCATGGCCGCCTGCCGCAAGGTGACCGACAAGCCGCTGTTTGTGAAGATGGCCCCGGTCAACGTCGCCGAGATCGCCAAGGCCCTTGAGGCTGCCGGCGCCGACGGCCTTTCGGTCATCAACTCCATCCAGGGCATGGCCATCGACGTTCATACCCGCAAGTCCCGTGTGGCCAAGCCCAAGGGCGGCCTTTCGGGCCCGCTGTGCCACCACATTGCCGTGCGCATGGTCTGGGAGGTCGCCCAGGCCGTCGATATCCCCATCAACGGTGTCGGCGGTGTCATGACCGGCGAAGATGCGGCCGAGTTTATCCTGGCCGGCGCCACCTGCGTGTCGGTCGGCATGGCCAACTTCGTCGATCCGTGCGCTTCGCTCAAGATTGCGCACGAGCTCGAGGCCTGGGCCGAGTCCCAGGGCGTGAAGGACATCAACGAACTGGTAGGTGCTTTCGAATGCTAGAGACCGATGCCCGCGACCGTGTGATCGTCGCCCTCGACTGCGACCGTGAGCGCGCACTCGAGCTCGCCCACGAGCTTTCTGGTCATGCCGCTTGGCTCAAAGTTGGCATGACGCTCTATTACGCTGAGGGCCCCGAGATCGTCAAGACCTTTAAGGACCTGGGCTTTAAGGTCTTCCTTGACCTTAAGTTCCATGATATTCCGCATCAGGTTCGCGGTGCCGCCCGTTCGGCCTCGCTTGCCGGTGCCGACCTGCTTTCGGTTCACGGCTTGGGTTCGGGCGCCATGCTCGCTGCCTGCCGCGAGGGTGCCGAGGAGGCGCGCGAGGACCGCGCCAAGCTCGTCGCCATCACCGTGCTTACGAGTATGAATCAGGATGCCTTGAGCGAGATCGGCGTCGAGTCGCCCGTGGCCGAGGAGGCCGCCCGCCTGGCAAAGCTCGCTCAGGCCAACGGCATTGATGGCATCGTGTGCTCGCCGATGGAGGCTCACGACATGCGTGAGCTGCTGGGTCCTGATGCCCTGATCGTGACTCCGGGTGTGCGTCCGGTGGGTGCCGCCCTTGGTGACCAGTCCCGCGTGGCGACGCCTTCCCAGGCTATCGAGCGCGGTGCGAGCCACATTGTGGTGGGCCGTCCCATCACCGGCGCCGACGATCCGGTTGTCGCCTTTGACGCCATCGTCACCGAGCTGGTCGAAAACGTCGCGTAAAAGATTCCCCTAAGTCATCACTTTTGGGTCTCATTAGCACAAAATAGCCCCTGTGCCTGCGTAAACTTTCCCATCCTTTGTGTGGAATCGCAGGTCAGGGGCTTAACTTTGGGCGCAGTATATTGCACTTTTTGCGGGTATCGTCTAACCTATGGAGCCGCGATTGGGCATTTTGTACGTTCTACGTGCTAAAATGCCAATTATTGAATCAGATATAACCCAACTTTTTGGAGGTACGAATGGCACTCCCTCAGCTTACCGATGAGCAGCGCAAGCAGGCTCTTGAGAAGGCTGCTGCCGCACGTCACGCCCGCGCTGAGCTTCGCGAGCAGATCAAGAAGGGCGAGAAGTCCCTCGAGTCCGTGCTCAACTCCGATGACCCCATCGCTTCCCGCATGAAGGTTTCCACCCTCATCGAGTCTCTCCCTGGTTATGGCAAGGCCAAGGCCGCCAAGATCATGGAGGAGCTCGGTATCTCCGCTACCCGTCGCGTCCAGGGCCTCGGCGTCCGTCAGCGCGAGCAGCTCCTCGAGCAGCTGACCAAATAAGTGAGCGCTCAGGATTCCAAGCTCTTTGTGATTTCTGGACCGTCAGGCGCAGGCAAGGGTACGCTCGTCACTCGTGTGCGCGAGCGCCGCTCGAATCTGGGCCTGACGGTTTCGGCTACCACGCGAGCACCACGCAAAGGTGAGGTCGACGGCGTCAACTACTTTTTTCTGACGCGCGAGGAGTTCGACCGCCGCGTGGCAAACGGTGAGTTTGTTGAGTGGGCCGAGGTCCACGGTAACTGCTACGGCACGTTGGTGAGCGAGGTCCAGTCCAAGCTCGCCTCGGGCGCCTCTCTGATTTTGGAGATCGATGTCCAGGGTGCCCTGCAGGTTAAGGAGCGTTTCCCCGAGGCCGTGCTGATCTTTATCAAGCCGCCTTCGCTTGAGGTGCTCCGCGAGCGTCTGGTCGGTCGCGGTACCGAGACGCCCGAGACAATCGAGCTGCGTATGGCAAACGCCGCCCATGAGCTTGCCCTTGCCGACCGCTACGACGACGTCGTGGTGAATGACGATCTCGACCGCGCGACCGATGAGCTCGTTCGCGTTCTCGATATGCATGAAAGGATCTGAGGTCCGTGTCCGTTGTAAAGCCTTGCATTGACGATCTTCTGGAGAAGACCGATCACAACCGCTTCCTGCTCGCTTCGCTTGCCTCCAAGCGCGCCTGCGACATCAATAGCATGCTGCGTGGCCAGCACAACCGCGTGCTTGCCGTCCAGGATGTCGATGACATCACCATCGGGCTTTCCGGTGCCGATACCATCTCGATGGCTATGGACGAGATTGTCGATGGCGACATCTCTTACGACGAGGCCCGTTACGAGAAGGCGCTCGGCCACAAGGTTGCTGAAGCCTAAATGGCAGCTCGCGTCTGTCTGGTCCACTATCACGAGGTTGGACTGAAGGGCAAGAACCGCGCACATTTTGAGCATATCCTCATGGATAACATCAAGGCGGCCTTGGCCGCCTTTTCCGTGAATGCCGTGTCTCGAATTTCCGGTTATATCCTCGTGACCTTTAACGAGCATCAGGCCGACGAGGCAGCGCGTGTCATTCGCACCGTTCCCGGCGTAGCTCGCGTGTCTTTGGCGTATCACACCAATCGCGACCCTCAGGAGTACTGTGCCGCCGCCGTCAAGGCGCTGCGCGAGTTTGGTTCCTTCGATTCGTTTAAGGTGCACGCCAAGCGCTCCAATACCGACTATGAGCTCACCTCGATTGACATCAATCGTCAGGTGGGCGAGGTGCTGTGTGAGGCCTTCCCCGATAAAAAGGTTCAAATGCACGACCCCGATGCCATGGTGCACGTACTGGTGGTTCAGGGTAGCGTTTATGTGTACGCGCGCTCCGAGCGCGGCGTGGGCGGTCTGCCGGTGGGTTCTGCCGGCAAGGTCGTGACGCTGCTCTCGTCGGGTATCGATTCTCCGGTGGCGACCTGGATGCTCGCGCGTCGCGGCGCGGTGTGCGTGCCGGTACATTTCTCCGGTCGTCCGCAGACGCCCGATACGAGCGAGTATTTGGTGCAGGACATTATCCATGCGCTTGAGCCGGGTGTTCAGATCGGCCGCCTGTACGTGGTGCCGTTTGGCGACTGCCAGCGTGAGATTTCGGTCACCTGTCCCAGCAACCTGCGCGTGATCATGTATCGCCGCATTATGTATTCGGTTGCCGAGCGCATTGCACACATCGAGGGTGCCAAGGCCATTGTTACGGGCGAATCACTTGGGCAGGTTGCCTCCCAAACGCTTGAGAACATCATGGTCGTCAACGAGGCCGTGAAGATCCCCGTGTTCCGTCCGCTCATCGGTTCGGACAAGCAGGAGATCATCGCACGCGCCGAGGAGATCGGTACGTTCGATATCTCGACTGAGGCCGCTCCTGACTGCTGCACGCTGTTTATGCCGCGCCGTCCCGAGACGCACGCTAAACTCGATGCCGTGCATGAGGCCTGGGAGTTGTTCGATCACGAGGAGATGATCGAGCGCCTGCTCAAGCAGACCGAGTACATCGACTTCGAGAGCAACACGTATAAGGCCCCTAAGACCTTAAAACGCAAACATTCGGAGCTTGCTCCGCGTGAGATTTACCAAGATCACGAGTAATTTTGTGCATAGACCGACGATGCGTCTGCATCGTCGGTCTTTTGCTATCTGGGCATTTTGCGGCTAAGTGTTCATTTGCTGACGTGTGCCTGAATAAATGGACAGTATTTCGCAAGGTTTTGGTCGGCTTTTGGTTTGACCGCGAAAACCGGTTTTGGAGCGTGGCTGTTGCAGGACTCTTTTCCTGACACGATGTTGTTGGGAGGTTTTGCTATGGCGCAGCGCGAACAACACGAACGGGTCAAACGGATGGACCGCTTGGCGGACAAGCTGCTCGGTCATAAGGCAGTGGTGATGGCGATACTGGTCGTCATTGCGATGGCGAGTGGACTGGCGATGGCGAACCTTGGCGGCGGTGCCGGCAGTGTGTCGTTTGAGCACACTGATGGTTCGGGTTCGTTAGTGGAGCCGGGATCCGGCGATGCCTCGAGCGGAAAGACATCCGAAGGCTCTTCGCCTAAGGCGTCTGCCGCGGCAGAGGTTTATGTCGATGTTGATGGCGCCGTTGTGTCGCCCGGTGTATATCGTCTCAAGGACGGCGCGCGGGTGGCTCAGGCGATTGATGCCGCCGGCGGGCTGGCGCCCGAGGCAGACGTTACGGGGCTCAATCGGGCATCTAAGGTCGTCGATGGACAGAAGATTCACGTTCCAACGGTAGGGGAGCAGCAGGCGTCCATTGCGGAAGCTGGTGTTGATGGTGGGGCTTCCGCATCATCGGGCGTGAGTGGCGTAACAGGCCTAGTAAATATCAATACGGCAAGCGCGGCAGAGCTGCAGACGCTCTCGGGCATCGGTCCCTCCATGGCCCAGTCGATTATCGATGAGCGGACAAAGAACGGTGCTTTTGCCTCGGTTGACGATCTGATGCGTGTGTCGGGAATCGGCGAGAAGAAGCTTGCCAAAATCAAAGATTCCATCTGCGTATGAGTGCGACCGAGCGCGAGCATGTGATGCCTCCGCGGCCTCTGATGCCGTGGACGATGGCCCTTTGTGCCGGCATGTGCATGAGCTGCGCCTTGGTGCTCAACGTGGCCGCCGATGCGCTGCTGTGGGAGCGGGCTTCGGCGGTCGGGCCGCTATGGGCCATTCCCGTTACGGCGGCGGTATTCGTTGTGCTGGCTCAATCTTGTGCGCGGCTTGCCCCTTGGAAGCGGTGGCTGTATGCCGCGTCCGTCGGTCTCGTGGCGGGAGCGGTCGTCTCGGCGTGGTGGGCTGTGGGCGTGCTAAGCGCCTCGAAGGCGCTCGACGGTCGAGCGGCAAGCAGCCTTGAGTTTGTCGTGCAGGGTGACCCATCCATAAACGACGACGTGTATTCCTATACCTGCGAGGCACGCACGGACGGTAAGAACTTGGCAATGGTTCGCCTATCGTGCGACCTCGAGCTCAAGGTCGGGGCGCACGTGCGTGTTATCGGTCGCGTTTCACGTTTTGAGAACGATGCGTATGGACGATCGCGCGTGCTCCGAGGCGAGGTGCGCAAGGTTAAAGTCGTTCGGATTTTGTCGGTTGATGAAGACTCTCCGGGGCCGCTTCTTCGGCTGCGAAATGGGCTGCTTGCGTCCATCGCGCCTGCGACCGACCCGGCGCGTGCGCTCATAGCCGGTGTCGTCTGCGGTCGTTCGGCCGAGCTGCGCGCCCAGCCGGCGGGCGACTGGTTTTCGGTGACGGGAACGGCGCATCTTATCGCCGTCTCGGGCAGCCATTTGGCTATCGTGGGGTTTGTAATCGAGGGTGTATTGCAAAAGACTCGGTGCTCACGTGGTCTTCAGCGGGCGATATTGGCGGTAACACTTGTGGGCTACGCTGCCTTTACGGGCGCGTCTCCCTCGGCCGTGCGCGCGTGCTGCATGGTGTTCGCGACGCTTGTCGTAAACGGCGCAGGGCGTCGCCGGCACGGTGCATCGGCGCTCTTCGTAACCATGTCCATCTTTGTGCTACTGCGGCCGACGGTGCTTTTCGAGATGGGCTTTCAGCTTTCATGTGCCAGCGTCTTAGCCATTCTGTGCTTTTGCCCCTATGCGACCTACGCTTTGGGTGAGCTGGGTGTGCCATCGGGCGTTGCCAGCATGCTTTCCGTCACGCTGTGCTCGCAGTTGGCGACTCTTCCCATTACCATTCCTGCCTTCGGTACGTTCTCGCTCATTGCTCCGCTGGCAAATGCGGTCGTCGGTCCGGTAGTGAGCATACTGCTTGCCGTGTCCATCGTGCTGGTTCCCTTTTCGCTTGTGGCACCGTTGCGGACTTGGGCGCTCGTTGTGCCCATGATTGCCGCCCGTTGCGCGCTCTTCTTCGAGCAGCTGTTTGCCGCCGTGCCGGGTGCATCCGTGAGCGTGCCGCCCGATAGCATGTGGATTTACCTAGTGCCGTGTTTGCTGGCGGTTCTGCTGGTGTGGTGGCCGCGTCCCCGTGCACGTCCTATGGCGGTGGGGCTTGCATACCTGGTGCTCTTGGCTGCGATTCCATACGTCTACTGGGATCGATTCGCTCCGCCTTCGGTGACGGTACTCGATGTGGGCCAGGCCGATGCGATACTTATCCGCGAGGGCGGCGCAGTAGCGCTCGTCGACTGCGGGCTCGACGAGCGCGTGGTGGCGGCGTTGGTTCGTAATAACGTGCACCATATCGATGCCGTCTTTGTTACGCATTGGGATGAGGACCACTGGGGTGGTCTGCCTGCCGTGCTCGAACAGTTTTCGATCGGAACGATTGCCGTGGCGGCGGATGCGCTGGAGGATGCTCCTGCCGAGGTATTGAACCGACCTGGCGTGGAGTATCGGCAGGTGGGCCGTGGGGATACGGTCGACATCGGCTCATTTTGCGCCCGCGTGATGTGGCCATTCGAGTCCGTGGATGGCGAGGGAAATGAGGACTCGCTTGTCCTGCTGCTCTCTTATGTTCAGGAAGGCAAGGGCCTGCGTATGCTCCTCACCGGTGATGCCGAGCTCGACCAAGAACGGGAATTCGTACAGGAAGTGGGAGATATCGATGTACTTAAACTTGGGCATCACGGCTCTAAGGTTTCAGTCGATGGTGAGTTGCTGGACGTCCTGAAGCCCGAGCTTTCCCTCGCGAGCGCGGGCGAGGGGAATCGATACGGCCATCCGTCCGATGCCTGCATCGATGCCGTTAAGGAAGCGGGCGGCGTGTTCGCGTGCACCATCGAACACGGCGACATTACCGTCACGCCAGCTGCGAATGGCTTTGCGATGCGATGCCAGCGACCGTGACGACGTCGTTGGCGTGTGGTGGGCCCCTGGGCTAGAATGGCACGGTACGAACACGAGAGCCTGCGGGAGGGGAGTGCAATGTCCGAAACCGGTCTGCTGCCGGCATATCTGATCGTCGGTACCGACGGAGTCAAGCGCGATCACGCCGTCTCGCGTATGAAAGCGCGTCTGGAAAAGTCGGGTATGGTCGAGTTCAACCTCGACGAGCGCGATATGACCAAAGACCCCGATATCGAGTCGATTATCGGATCGCTCAACACCTTTCCGATGGGCAGTGAGTTTCGCCTGGTAATCCTTGACGGCTGCTCAAAACTCGCCAAAGCGATCTCCGAGCCGCTTGTCGACTATCTGGCGAGTCCCAGCCCCACGACGGTTTGCCTCATCATCGCCGACTCGCTTGCCAAGAACACGCGCCTGTATAAGGCGATCGCCAAGATCGACAAGAAAGCCGTGATCGATTGCTCCGGCACCAAGCGCTGGGAGCTTCCGCGTCGCGTGCAGCAGATGGCGACGCAGCGCGGCAAGTCGATCTCGACGGCGGCCGCCGAGGAGCTCGTTTCGCGCTCGGGCGAGAACACCCGCATGCTCGATAACGACTTGGCCAAGCTCGCCCAGATGGTCGAGGCACCCCAGATTGAACTTGCCGACGTGGAGCGTTGGATCGTGCGTACGGCCGAGGTTCAACCCTGGGACTTTCTCAATGCGGTCTCGGCCCGTGACATGCGACGCTCGCTCGAGCTCTTCAATCTACTGCCCGCCAAGAGCTACGTGTGGACTTACACGTTGTTGTGCGGTCGCATCCGCGAGCTTATCGTCGCCAAGGCGCTCGATGCTCGCGGACAGGGTCGTGAGCTGGCCGCAACGCTCAAGCTCCAGTCCTGGCAGGTCAAGAATCACCTGACCTGGGCACGTCGCTTTTCGATGGCAGAGCTCGTCGCAGCGCTCGAGGGGGCGGTCGATGTAGAGCTCGCACTCAAGGGTTCGGCCGATTCTCAGACCGCGCTTTTGCTCTGGATTACGAACATCTTGAGAAAATCGTGATGATACCTGCCTATTTGACAAATTCGTTCTATCCCTTTGAGAGGGAGCGTGCTATAGTAGGCGCTTGCATGACCTCACCGTGTCTCAGAGGTGTCATACATTTTTTGCAAGGAACTCGAAAGGAACTCCAGAAGTGGCAAACATCAAGTCTCAGAAGAAGCGTATCCGCACCAATGAGGCAGCTCGCATGCGTAACAAGGCTGTCAAGTCCGAGCTCAAGACGCTGACCAAGCACGTCCAGTCCGCCGTCGCCGAGGGCGACGCCGAGAAGGCCCAGGCTGCCCTCAAGACCGTCACCAAGCGTCTCGACATGGCTGCCGCCAAGCATGTTATCCACAAGAACCAGGCTTCCAACCGCAAGTCCGGTCTTGCCAAGCTCGTGAACAGCATCAACGCCTAAGTTGTAAATTTCACACCACACAGATTACGCGCATAAATGGAGCCTGTTTTATGGAACAGGCTCCATTTTTTGTACCGCTCGGGTAAGATAGTCCGCATGAATACTTCAATTGACATTTCCCACATCCGCAACTTCTCAATCGTTGCGCACATCGACCATGGCAAGTCCACGATCAGTGACCGCATTCTCGAGCTCACCCATACCGTCGACGAGCGCGACATGGAGTCGCAGCTGCTCGACACCATGGATATCGAGCGCGAGCGCGGCATTACGATCAAGTCCAATGCCGTCCGCGTTTCCTATGACGCCGACGATGGCGAGACGTATCAGTTCAACCTGATCGATACGCCGGGCCACGTTGACTTTACCTACGAGGTCTCGCGCTCGCTGGCAGCCTGTGAGGGCGCGGTGCTCGTTGTCGACGCCACGCAGGGCGTCGAGGCGCAGACCGTCTCCAACGCGACGCTCGCTATGAACGCCAATCTGGACATTGTGCCGGCCATCAACAAGATCGACCTGCCCTCGGCCCATCCCGACGAGGTCAAGACCGAGATCGAGGATGACCTGGCGATTCCCGCCGATGATGCCGTGTGCGTGTCGGGCAAGACCGGCGAGGGTATTCACGATCTGCTAGAGTCCATCGTCTTTTTGATCTCTCCGCCTAAGGGCGATGCAAATGCTCCGCTCAAAGCGCTCATTCTGGATTCGTACTTTGACGAGTATCGCGGCGTGGTGGCCACGGTGCGCGTCTTTGACGGCTCCATCAAAAAGGGCGATACCCTGCGCATGATGCAGGCAGAGGGCGACTTTTTGGTCGACGGCGTGGGTGTCAAGCGTCCCGCCGAGACCCCGGTCGACGCGCTGACGGTCGGCGAGGTCGGATACGTGGTCACGGGCCTGAAGGACCCCGAGGCCGTTCGCGTGGGCGATACCCTCACGTGGGCGTCGAATCCCTGCCCCGAGCCGCTTCCCGGTTACCGCGAGGCCAAGCCCATGGTCTATACGGGCCTGTTCCCGATCGATAACAAGGACTACGAGAACCTGCGTGACGCGCTCGATAAGCTGCACGTCAACGACCCGTCGTTGGTGTGGGAGCCCGAGACCTCGGTGGCGCTCGGCTTTGGCTTCCGCGTGGGCTTCCTGGGCCTGCTGCACATGGAAGTCGTCAAGGAACGCCTGGAGCGCGAGTTCAACTTGGACCTCATTGCCACGAGCCCCTCGGTGGACTATCACGTCTACAAGACTGACGGCGAGATGATCGATGTCCGCAGCCCGCAGGACCTTCCCGAGGCCACGCGTATCGAGCGTATCGAGGAACCCTACCTCAAGGCAAAGATCATCTGCCCGCCTGAGTACACGGGCGCCGTCATGCAGCTCGCCATCGAGCACCGCGGCGTTACGACCGACATGATACACCTGACGAGCAAATCGGTCGAGATGCGCTTCGATATGCCGCTTGCCGAGCTCATCTTGGACTTCTTTGACCAGCTCAAGAGCCGCACTAAGGGCTATGCCTCGCTCGACTACGAGTTCAACGAGTATCGTCCTTCCGAGCTTGTGAAGCTCGATATCTTGCTTTCGGGCGATGAGGTGGACGCGCTGTCGTTTATCGTGCACAAGGACAAGGCCTATGGCCTGGCCCGCGGTCTGTGCGACAAGCTCAAGGAGATCATCCCGCGTCAGCTGTTCGAGGTGCCCATCCAGGGTGCTATTGGCAACAAGATCATTGCCCGCTCCACCGTCAAGGCGCGTCGCAAGGACGTGCTTGCCAAGTGCTACGGCGGCGATATTTCGCGTAAGCGCAAACTGCTCGAGAAGCAGAAAGAGGGCAAGAAGCGCATGAAGGCCATCGGCTCGGTCGAGGTCCCGCAGGAGGCCTTTATGGCGATTCTCAAGGTGGACGAGTAGGCCTATGGCGCTTTCCGAATACAGCGAGCGGTTGCTGGGCGCCTATGCCGAGCAACCGTTCCTTATGGCTCCCATGGCGGGCGTGACCGACCCTGCCTACCGCATCATGTGCCGCCGCCGCGGTGCCAACCTTGCCTACAGCGAGATGGTGAGCGTGGCAGGCCTTGCCTATGCCAGCAACAAAACGTGGCGCTTGGTGCTGCCGGCCGACGAGGAGCAGCAGATTTGCGTGCAGCTCTTTGGCTCCAAGCCCGATCAGTTTGCGAGTGCCGTCGCCGCCGTCGAGGAGCGCGTTGGCGATCGCCTGTCGCTCATCGATATCAATATGGCATGCCCCGCCCGCAAGGTCGTTACCAAGGGCGAGGGCTCGGCGCTCATGCGCACGCCCGATTTGGCCGAGAAGATCGTCGAGGCGGCGGTGGGCGCGGCGCATGTACCCGTGACCGTCAAGATTCGCAAAGGCTTTTATGCCGAGGACCGTAATGCCGCGACGTTTGCCCAGATGCTCGAAGGCGCCGGTGCCGCCGCGGTGGCGGTGCATGGCCGCTGCGCCACGCAGCTCTATACGGGCCAGGCCGATTGGTCGGTCGTCGATGAGGTTGCCGACGCCGTTGAGATTCCCGTGATCGGTTCGGGCGACGTGTTTACCGCCGAGGATGCCGCGGAGCACCTGCGCAACTCGGGCGCCAGCGCGGTGTTTATCGCGCGCGGTATCTACGGGAACCCGTGGGTGTTTGGCGATGCTCGCGCCCTTGCGCTCGATGGCATACCGGTGCCGGTTCGCAGCTCCGTCGAGCGCCTGGACGCCCTACGTGAGCACCTAACGCTGACACATGAGCTCCTGCCGCTCATGGCGCGTGCCCGTACGTACGCAAGCTGGTACTTAAAAGGCATGCCCCATGCCGCCGCTTGGCGTGCCCATGTGGTGCGCTGTTCCACTTACGAGGAATTTATGGCGCTGGTTGATGAGATCGAGCGCGATGTGGTGGCCTGCGAGACTGCCCTTGCCGCCGGCGAATCGGTGCCCCCTCATCCGCTGGAGGCTTAAGGGTGGCCGTTACCGCGCTGTACGTGCACGTTCCGTTTTGCGCCCAAAAGTGCCGGTACTGCGACTTTGATTCGCGCAGTTTTGCTCCATGCGACCTGAGCGCTGCGCTCGATGCCTATTTTGAGCAGTTGTTCGCGCGCCTCGATGCTTTTGGCAAGGCTGGGGCCCTTGGCCAAATCCGCACCGTCTATGTTGGCGGCGGTACGCCGTCGCTGGCGGGGGAGCGCCTGGTGGAGCTGGCGCGGCGTATTCGTGCGTGGTGCGCCCCCGTTGAGTTTACCTGCGAGGCCAATCCCGAGTCGCTGACCGCCGAGCTTGCTACTGCACTTGTCAAGGTTGGTGTCACACGCGTCTCTCTGGGCGTGCAAACGCTCGATAACATCGAACTTACTGCCATCGGCCGTATTCACGATGCTGATCGGGCGCTCGCCGCCATCGCGACGGTCAAGAACGCTGGGCTTGATGTGTCGTGCGACCTTATGTGCGGACTTCCCGGGCAAACCGCAACGAGTTGGAATCGCACGCTCGTTGGCGTGCTGGCGGCGGCTCCGCATCATGTGTCGGTCTACCCGCTCACGCTCGAGGAGGGGACGCCCCTTTATCGCATGGCGTGCCGTGACGAGTCGCTCGAGCCTGATGAGGATTTTCAGGCCGCATGCATGGACGTGGCACGCGAGCTCCTGGGTGCCGCCGGCTATCACCCGTATGAGGTGGCGAGTTACGCGCTCGACGGCCATGAGTGCGCCCATAACATTGCCTACTGGACCGGACGGGGCTACCTGGGCCTGGGTCGTTCTGCCGCGGGCATGCTCGACGCCGAGGATTTCGACCGTCTTGCAGGTTTGTTCCCCGGTGTATCTTCTCGAGGCGATGCGTACCGCGTGCGTCTGGTGCAACGTGACGATGACGCGACGGCGTTCGAGGCCGAATATCTCTCGCAGCGCGAGGCTGCGGCCGAAGACCTGATGCTTGCTTGTCGCATGACGCGCGGTGTCGCGTCCGACCTGTTGGTTCGCGCGGCTCGTGTCATCCCGGCCGATGGGCTGACAGCCGCTTGCGATCGCGCGCTCGAATTGGGTCTTGCCACTTGGGTGCCTGAGACGCTCGGGGTCCATGAGGAACCCTTTACTTCGGCAGATGTCGTCGCGGGCCATGTTCGAGCTCGTCTGGCGCCGACCCACCTAGGCTGGCTCGATGGAAATGTTCTGTTCGAGCTGTTTTGGGATCTAGCTTAGGCCGCTCGGGTAGAATTACCGGAATATATACGCTGCTGTGAGCAGGAGGTTGCCGCGCATGGCGACGATGAACGAAAAAGATTACTACGAGATTCTGGGTGTCTCCAAGGACGCCACCTCGCGTGATATTCAAAAGGCCTTCCAACAAAAGGCCCGCAAGCTCCATCCGGACGTCAACAAAGAGCCGGATGCCGAGGAAAAGTTTAAAGAGGTTTCCGAGGCCTACGCCGTGCTTTCGGATGAGCAAAAACGTGCGCGCTACGACGCCATGCGTTCTGGCAATCCCTTCGCCGGTGCTCCTACGGCTTCGCCCTATGGTGGCGGCTACGCCGGCAACACGGGCTATGGCAATCCTTTTGAGGGCGGCTTTCCCTTTGGTGGCGCCTGGGGCCAGCAGCGTCGCGGGCAGGCTGCCTACAATCCCGAGAACGGCGCCAACGTGGTCGTCGATATCAAACTCGACGCGAAGGAGGCCAAGGGCGGTGCCCGCAAGACCGTCCGCTACACGCGCTTCGATACCTGTAGCAACTGCGGCGGCTCGGGCTCCGTTTCGTCTGAGCATGCCCATACCTGCCCGAGCTGTGGCGGCCGCGGCCACATCGATGTCGACCTGTCCTTCCTGTTTGGTGCGGGCACGTTCCAGTCGGTCTGCCCCGAGTGCGGCGGTTCCGGTAAGGTCGTGGCCGACCCTTGCCCCGATTGCGGTGGCAGCGGTCGTACTCGCGTAACCTCCGAGCAGACGATTGAGTTTCCTGCCGGCACGCACGATGGCGACGAGGTCCGCATCAGCGGCATGGGTCATGCTGGCACCAACGGTGCCGCGGGCGGCGACTTGGTCGGCCGCGCCCATGTTGAGGCCGAGCGCTTGGAAGGCAAAGCTCGTACCGGTTTTTACTTGATGGGCATCGTGGCGCCGTTTTTGGTACTCTCGGCCATCTCGGGCGTGTTCTCGGCCTTTGCCGTGATGTGCTTTATTCCGTTTACCATGGGCCTGTTCATGGTGCTTTCGGACGGCGTGCTTCATCGCAGTCTGCTGTGGTGGAAGCGCGGCGCGATGCAGTTTGCCAACGGTTTTGCCAACGGATTTATGTTCGCGCTCGTGTCGGTTTGGTTCGCGAGCTGCTCGCAACGGGCCATGCTTTCGCCGTACGCAATGCAATAACATCAACCCCTCTGTTTGCGGTCGGCCCAGCTTGGGTATAGGACGCACTGTGACAATAATGAAAGTCGGAAGGATTCGGTCGTGTCGGAAAATAGGGATTACTACGAGGTGCTTGGCGTCGACAGGGATGCCGACGCGCGGACGATCAAGCGTGCGTTTCTAAAGAAGGCCCGTACCGTACATCCGGATGTTTCGGACGACCCCGAGGCCGAGGCCAAGTTCAAGGAGCTCAACGAGGCTTATTCCGTTCTTTCCGATGAACAGAAGCGTGCTAACTACGACCGTTACGGCACTGCCGACGGCCCTGGTGGTTCGGGCTACGTCGATATCAACGATATCTTTGGTGGCATGGGCATGGACGACTTGTTCTCGTCGTTCTTTGGCGGCGGTGCCGGCGGTGGCGCCCGCAGCCGTCGTGAGCGTCGTCGTGGACGTGACATGGCCATCTCGCTTTCGGTGACGCTCGAGGAGGCGGCGCTCGGCTGCAAAAAGACGATCAGCTATGACCGCCTTGCTCCTTGCGAGGACTGCAATGGCACCGGTAGGGCCGAGGGTGCACAGGAAAAGCAGTGCAGCCGTTGCCACGGCACGGGCTATGTCACGACGGTCCAGCGTTCGTTCCTGGGCCAGGTTCAGTCTTCCTCGCCTTGCCCCGACTGCCATGGCGAGGGCACGGTTATCGACCATCCCTGCGAGACCTGCGACGGTCAGGGCCGTACGCCTTCGCATGAGAAGATCGACATCGATATTCCCGCCGGCGTTTCGACCGGTCGCCAGCTGCGTGTGAGCGGCTTTGGCGAGGCCGGCCTTCGCGGCGAGCCTTCGGGCGACCTGATTGTCAACGTGCGAGTTGCCGACCATGAGCGCTTTAAGCGCAACGGTGACGACCTGTACCTGGTGAGCGATATCTCGATTGCGCAGGCTGCGCTCGGCTGCGAGGTCGAGGTCGAGGGCATTATGCCCGACGAGGTCGTTAAGGTGACGGTTCCCGCCGGCGCCCAGTACGGTGATACCGTGAGCGTCAATAATTACGGCATGCCGCGCATTGGCGGTGGCGGTTCACGTGGCCGCCTGATCGTGCAACTGCGCGTGGTCGTTCCCACCAATCTTTCCAATAAGCAACGCGAGCTGCTCCGTGCTTTTGCCGATGAGATGGGCGATGACGTCGCTTCCGGTAAGAAGTCGGTGACCGATCGCATTAAGAGCGCTCTTGACGATATCCTCGATTAAGGAGCCCGCGTGCTCGCACCCCATATTTCCGTCGTCAACCTCGGTTGCCGTGTCAACCGGGTTGAGTCTGACCGTATCACTGCCGATCTAATGCGCCTGGGCTTTGCAATGGTGGAGCCTCAGGATGCTGAGCTGATCGTCATTAACACCTGTGCCGTTACGGGCGAGGCCGAGGCCAAGACCCGTAAGGCCGTTCGCCATGCGCTGGCCTATCCAAACGAGCCCTATGTGGTCGTGACCGGATGCGTAGTCAATCTGCACCCCGAGGAGCTGCTGGAGCTTTCGGACCGCGTGATCGCCGATCCGTCCAAGATCGATGTCGCCGAACGCGTCTGTGAGGTGCTGGGCGTTGAGTCCGATGACGTTCCCGCCTGCAGCGACTGCGAGGTTGTCGATGCACTCGGTCGCTCGCGTCTGGGCGTGAAGATCCAGGACGGTTGCAACCATCGTTGCACCTATTGCATCGTGTGGAAGGCTCGCGGCCCCGAGCGCTCCGTGCCGGTCGAGTCCGTGCTCGAGCAAGTTCGCGAGGCTCAGGAGGCCGGCGTGCCCGAGGTGGTGCTGACGGGTGTGAACCTGGGCGCCTACGATGGCAAGAGCGCGACTGACGAACACGTCGAGATTGATGAGCTGCTCGAGGCGATCATGGAGCGCACGTCCATTCCGCATGTGCGCATTTCCTCGGTCGAGCCCATGGATATCTCCGAGTCCCTGCTTAAGGTCATGGCGCGCTATCCGCAGCGCATCGCCCCGTTTTTACACCTGCCCGTGCAGTCCGGCTGCACCAGGACACTGCATCGCATGGGCCGTCCCTATAGCGCCGAGGCCTTTGAGGAGACGGTGCGCATGATTCGCGCCAACTTGCCCCAGGTGTCTCTTTCGTGCGATGTCATCGTCGGCTTCCCCGGCGAGACGGACGAGGAATTCGAGGAGTCGCTGGCGCTGTGCCGCCGTGTGGGTTTCTCGCGTATGCACGTATTCCGCTATAGCAAGCGTCCCGGTACCCTTGCTGCCGACATGCCCGACCAAGTGCCGCCCGAGGTTATGGCCGAGCGTAGCCGCCGTATGCGGGCCGCGGCACAGGAGCTCGCTATTGCCGACGCTCGTCGTCGCGTGGGCACGGTCGAGCGTGCCGTGCTCGAGTATGGTGACAACCTGACGCTCGGCTCGTTCCATCATGCCCGTCTTGACGATACCTGTGGACTCACAGCCCCGTGCCTGTTTGATGTTGCTATCATCGGAGTCGATGATTCCGGCTTGGTCCATGCGCGCAGGGAGGTTCATGGAAGCCTCGAAGATTAGACTTACCGTTCCCGGGGGTATCAACCCCTCGCGCGTTTTGGGCGCCCGCGACGGCGTCCTTCGTGCACTCGAGAACTTGGTTCGCGCCCATGTGGTCGCCCGTGGCGATAGCATCGCCGTGAGCGGTGACCCGGATGAGGTCGAACTCGTGGCGCGTTTTTTCGAACATGCCTTTCGTGAGGCTGCTGCCGGGCGCACGCTTTCTGCCGACGATGTCTCGCGCTGTCTGGCCGTTCTGCGCGACGGCGAGCACGAGGCTACGTCGCTTCGCGATGACGTGCTGCTTTCGTATCGCGGTCGTGCCATTCGCCCCAAAACGCTCGGGCAAAAGCGCTATGTGGATGCCATTCGCTCGCATACCATCACCTTTGGCTTGGGTCCTGCCGGTACCGGTAAGACCTATCTGGCCATGGCGCTCGCCGTTGCCGCGCTCAAGCGTCACGAGGTGGGCCGTCTGATCTTGACGCGTCCGGTTGTCGAGGCGGGGGAGAATCTGGGCTTTTTGCCCGGTACCCTTGAGGAAAAGATCGATCCCTACATGCGTCCGCTCTACGACGCCCTTTTTGACATGATGGATCGCGAGCGCACCGATGAGCTTATGGAGCGCGGCGTGATCGAGATCGCCCCGCTTGCCTACATGCGCGGCCGCACGCTGAGCGATGCTTTCGTGGTGCTCGACGAGGCGCAAAATACCACGCCCGAGCAGATGAAGATGTTCCTGACACGCCTGGGCTTCAACTCCAAGTTCGTGATCACCGGCGACCTGAGCCAGCGCGACCTGGTGGGTCGTCGTGGCGGTCTTGCCGACGTTGAGCAGATTTTGGGCCGTGTCGACGATGTCGCATTTTCGCACCTCGAGCGCGCCGACGTGGTGCGCCATGCCTTGGTGGGGCGTATCGTCGAGGCATACGATGCTTATGATGATGTACGCGAGAAGCGCGTGCACGACCGAAAGGAGTCCCGTTGAGTGTATTGATCAGCAACGATGCCGAGCTCGATACGCTGCTCGACGCGCAGGAGGTAGAGCACATCTGCGAGGTCGTGCTTGCCGCCGAGGGCGTTGAACGTGAAGTCGAGATTTCTCTTTCGTATGTCGATGAGGACGAGATGCACGAGCTCAACCACGAGTGGCGCGGTATCGACCGTACCACCGATGTCCTCTCGTTTGAATGCGACTCGGCCTTTGACGAGGATATTCCCGCCGACGAGACGCTCGAGCTCGGCGATATCATCTTGGCTCCGCAGGTCATTGCCCGTCAGGCCCCCGGCTTTGGCAATAGCCCTGCCGACGAGTGTCGCCTGATGCTCGTGCATGGCATGCTGCACCTGCTGGGCTATGACCATATCGAGGACGACGAGGCTGAGGTCATGGAGGCCCGCGAGGATGCCATCCTGCGCGATCTGGCGCTCGAGCGCGGCGAGGACCCCAAGCTGGTCCACGTCGGCCCCATCACCAACCACGCCCACGACTAGGAGCCGTCTATGATTCCCGGATCGAACAAGGACCATCCGTCCTTCTTAAAGTCGTTTTCCTACGCCATGGAGGGCTTCGTCACCGCCGTCAAGACCGAGCGCAATATCAAGGTCATGCTCGTTGCGGGCGTGTGCACCGTCATTGCCGGCTGCATCGTGGGGCTCGATATTGCCGAGTGGGCCACGATTATCATCTGTTGTGGCCTGGTGATTCACGGTGAGCTGTGCAACACCGCCATGGAGGCGATCGTCGACCTGGCGACCCAGGAGCTCCATCCTCTGGCAAAGCGCGCGAAGGATATCGCCGCCGCCTCCGTCTACGTACTTTCCATCACCGCCGCGATTGTGGGATTGCTGGTATTTGCCCACGCGCTCGACTTTATTTAGAAAGGGATTTCCATGTCCGACAATATGCAGCCTATCGATGAAACTCTGGACGACGAGTCCCTGGATGCGGTGGATGCCGAAGCGAACGATGCCTATGAGGATGTCGAGGAGTTCGATCCGTTTGAGGGTATGAGCGACGAGGAACTCGACGCCCTGTGCGACGAGGGCGATAGCTTCGCGGGCTTTGGCGACGTTGAGCCCGGTTTCCGCAGCGGCTTCGTGGCGCTGGTCGGCCGCCCCAACGCCGGCAAGTCCACGCTGCTCAACGCCTGCTATGGCAAAAAGGTCGCCATCACCTCGCCGGTGGCCCAGACGACCCGCCGCCGCATGCGTGCCGTCGTCAACCGTCCCGGCTACCAGCTGGTCTTTGTCGATACCCCGGGTATCCACAAGCCCAAGGACGGCCTGGGGTCCGAGCTCAACAAGAGCGCGCTGTTCGAGCTGAACGATGTCGATGTCGTCGCGTTTTTGATTGATGCCACCAAGCCGATCGGCAGGGGAGACGCCTGGGTTGCCGAACGCGTCAAAAACGCCCGTTCCAAGAAGGTCCTGGTGCTCACCAAGGCCGATGAGGCCGACCCCGCACAGGTCATGGAGCAGCTTAAGGCAGCCCACGAGCTCATGGAATATGACGATGAGATCGTGACGTCGTCGGTTAAGAACTTCAACGTCGATGCCTTTATCGAGACCGTTGCGCACTTTTTGCCCGAGGGCCCGCGTTGGTTCCCCGAGGACATGGGTACCGACGCTTCCGACGAGACGCTCGTTGCCGAGTTTGTGCGCGAGAAGGTCTTGCGTCGCACCCGTGATGAGATTCCGCACTCCGTTGGCGTTATCTGCGATGCGCTCGAGCAGACCAAGAAGGTGCTGCGCGTGCACGCCACCATTTACGTCGAGCGCGAGGGCCAAAAGGGCATCATCATTGGCAAGGGCGGCGAAATGATCAAACATATCGGTATCGACGCCCGTCGCGATCTTGAGCGCATCTTTGGCACGCAGGTCTTTTTGGAGCTGGACGTGAAGGTCAAGGCCGGCTGGCGTGACGATGAGGCCCAGATTCGCCGCTTTGGCTACAATGCCGAGGACTAAGGGCGCGCGGCGCGCATGGCTGGCTCCCGGACATATCGCACGAAGGTGCTCGTCCTCGACAAGACGAAGCTCAAAGAGACGGACCTGATCCTGACGATGCTTGACGAGCGGGGTCGGCAGGTTCGCGCCGTGGCAAAGGGCGCCCGCAAACCCGGGGGGCGCCTGGCGGCGCGCTGCGAGCTGTTCTGTACGGTCGATATGCTGCTCGCGCATGGACGGTCGCTTGACGTGGTTTCCCAGGCCGAGCTTATGGAGGCGCCGCTCGGCGCTGCGCCCGATTACGAGACGACCTGCGCCGCAAGCGCGATCGCCGAGGTTGCGCGCGTGTGCTCGTTCGAGGACGCCGAGGACCCGTTTACCTTTGCCATCACGCAGCGAGCGCTTGCCCTGGTGGGCAGCGGGCTTGACACGGCGCATATGGACCTACTTGTGGCGGCATATGTCTTTAAGCTGCTGTCGCACGTTGGCTATCGACCCGATTTTTCGGCCTGTGTGCTGTGCGGAGACCCCATGCTGTCGTATTTTTCAGCCCAGGCGGGCGGTCTCATGTGCGGGTCGTGCGCGTCGAGCGTTCCAGGTGCCGAACTGGTGTCGACCGGTGAGACCGCATGGCTGCGCGCCCTCATGTCCATGACCTTCGATGCGCTCATGGCCGAGCGAATCGACCCGCATACGGCGGCATTCCTGCTCGGGCTTTCGCATGTTTGGGCCGCCACGCACACCGATCAGCGCCTCCGTGCGATGGAATTCATGTTGGGTCGGTGATGATGCGCAGGCGCGCGCCGCTTGTGGTAACATACCGACCTGTTGGTACCTCGACCTTGGATGCTCGCTCCACCGGCGGCTTCCCAGTCCGAGGCGAATAGAGTCGCCCGTGGGCGACGCGAAACGAAAGGTGAAACAATGACTGTTTCCAAAGAGCGCAAGGCGGAGCTGACCGCCCAGTTCGGTAACTCCCCGGTCGACACCGGTAACCCCAAGGTTCAGGTCGCCATCCTGTCCGAGCGCATCAAGGAGCTGACCGAGCACATGAAGTCCCACCAGAAGGACTTCCACACCCGTCGTGGCCTGCTCATGCTCGTCGGCCGTCGTCGTCGTCTTCTCTCCTACATCAAGAAGAACGACATCGTCGAGTACCGTGAGCTCATCAAGGCTCTGGGCATTCGCGACAACATCCAGTAGGATTTGTACATGCTAAGAGCGTCCTGCGCAGCGGGGCGCTCTTTTTGTGTAAGGGCGTGAACAATCACGCTCTGAAGCGTGGCGGGGGCAGGGGGCCCGCGTCACATGAGAAGCCCGCAGGCAAGGGGCCTGTGGGGTAAAGGAGAACAATGACACTCGTATCCAAGACCTTTGAGCTGTACGGCAAGACCTACACCTTTGAGTCGGGCGAGCTTGCCAAGCAGGCCACCGGCGCCTGCCTGGTCAAGCAGGGCGACACCACGATGCTCGACACCGTGGTCGTCTCCAAGGAGCGCAAGAACTACGACTTCTTCCCGCTGACCGTCGACTTCAACGAGAAGATGTACGCAGCCGGCCGCATCCCGGGTGGCTACCTCAAGCGTGAGGGCCGTCCCAGCGAGAAGGCCACGCTCACGGCCCGCATGATCGATCGCCCGATTCGCCCGAGCTTCCCGGATGGCTTCCGCAACGAGGTGCACATCGTCGCCACCTCGCTCGTCGCCGACCAGGTCAACCCCTTCGATGTCATCAACGTCATGGGTGCATCCCTGGCCATGACGCTTGGCGGCGTGCCCTTCGAGGGCCCGCTTGCCTGCGTGCGCATCGGCCGTAACGTGGAGACAGGCGAGTTTATCGTCAACCCCACCTACGAGGAGCGCGAGAACTCGGATCTGGACCTGGAGCTGGGCGGATCCGCCGACTTCATCTCGATGGTCGAGGCCGGCGCCGAGGAGATCTCCGAGGACGACATGCTCGCCGCCATGAAGTTTGGCCAGGAGGCCCTTGCCGCTTTCTGCCAGGCTCAGGACGAGTTCGTCGCCGAGTGGGAGCAGGTTAACGGCCCCATCGTCAAGAAGGAGTACCCGCTCGACCAGCCCGTCGAGGAGGTCCAGGAGCGCATCTTCGCTCACTACGACGAGATGGCAGCCGCCCTTCGCGACGCCGACAAGCTCTCCCGTATCGGTAAGGTCGAGGCTCTGAAGGAGTCCATCCGCGCCGAGTTCACCGAGGAGGAGCAGGCCGCTTGGGAGCGCGAGATCCCCGTGGCGCTCAAGAAGCTCGAGAAGAAGGCCATGCGCACCATGGTCGTTGAGACCGGCGAGCGCGTCGACGGTCGTGCCGCCGATGAGATCCGTCCCATCATGGTGAAGGACAACTACCTGCCGCTCGTTCACGGCTCCGGCCTGTTCCAGCGCGGCCAGACCCAGGTGCTTTCCGTCCTGTCGCTCGGCATGCTCAACGAGGGCCAGCGTCTGGATACCATCGAGCCCACCGAGGGCAAGCGCTACATGCACCACTACAACTTCCCGCCGTTCTGCACCGGTGAGACCGGCCGCATGGGCAGCCCCAAGCGCCGCGAGATCGGCCACGGCAATCTAGCCGAGCGCGCTCTGCTTCCGGTGCTTCCCGACGAGAACGAGTTCCCCTACGCCATCCGCGTGGTCTCCGAGGTCATGGAGTCCAACGGCTCCTCTTCGATGGCTTCGACCTGCGGCTCCACGCTCGCCCTTATGGACGGCGGCGTGCCCATTAAGCGCCCGGTCTCCGGTATCGCCATGGGCCTGATCCAGGAGGAGGGCAAGACCGTGGTCCTGTCCGACATCCAGGGTCTCGAGGACTTCCTGGGCGACATGGACTTTAAGGTCACCGGCACCACCGAGGGCATCACCGCCCTGCAGATGGACAACAAGGCCACCGGCCTCACTTTCGACATCCTGGCCCGCGCTCTGCAACAGGCCAAGGAGGGTCGCGCCTTCATCCTGCAGAAGATGCTCGATGTGATTCCCGAGCCGCGCCACACCACGCGCAGCACCGCTCCGCGCATCGTTTCCATCCAGGTTCCGACCGACAAGATCCGCGACGTCATCGGTTCCGGCGGTAAGGTCATCCGCGGCATCCAGGACGAGACCAGCGCCTCGGTCGACATCCAGGAGGACGGCACCGTCTTTGTCGGCGGCACCGGCGAGTCCGTCGACCAGGCCGTTGAGCGCATCAAGCTCATCATCAAGGTTCCCGAGCCGGGCGAGGAGTACACCGGTCGTGTGGTCTCCATCCAGCCCTTCGGCGCGTTCGTCAACCTGCTGCCCGGTAAGGACGGCCTGCTGCACATCTCCCGCGTCGCCAAGGGCCGCGTGGAGAAGGTCGAGGACGTCCTCAACGTGGGCGACGAGGTCAAGGTCGTCGTCATCGAGGTCGACGATCGCGGCAAGATCTCGCTCGATCGTCTTGATAAGCCCGAGGCCCCGGCTCGTACCGAGGGTGCCTCCGAGGGCGACGGCGAGCACTTCCAGCGCCGTGAGCGTCCGCGTCGCGAGCGCTCCGAGCGCAGCGACCGTCCGCGCCGTCCCGGCGACAACGGAGGCCGCAAGCCCCGCCGCCACCACGACGCCGAGTAACAGCTAAACATAAGCAGCTCAACAAGGGCGACTCCGGACAGGGGTCGCCCTTTTGCTTGCGCCCGGGAGGG
>UQZM01000005.1 GCA_900545615.1 uncultured Collinsella sp. | reverse complement strand
CGGCCGCACGTTCCCGCCGCTCGAAGAGCCCGTCGTGAAGCGCGTCATCCACACCACTGCCGACTTCTCGTACGCCGATTCCCTCGTGTTCACCCATGACGCCGCGCACTGTGCGCTCGACGCGCTGCGCGCAGGGGCCACGGTGCTCACCGACACGAACATGGCGCTCGCAGGCATAAGCAAGCCCGCGCTCGCGAAGCTCGGCTGCAAGGCCGTGTGCTACATGGCCGACCCTGATGTCGCCGCGGCTGCGCGCGCCGCGGGCACGACTCGCGCCGTTGCGAGTATGGACAAAGCTTGCGGCATCGAGGGTCCGCTTGTCGTGGCCGTCGGCAACGCCCCCACAGCACTTCTGCGCCTCGCCGAGCTCATGGACGCGGGGAAGATTGCGCCCGCGCTCGTCGTTGGGGTGCCGGTCGGGTTTGTGAACGTGGTCGAGGCGAAAGAGGAGCTACTCGCGCGACGCGTGCCGGCCATCGTCGCGAGGGGTCGCAAGGGCGGCTCGACCGTGGCGGCCGCCATTATGAACGCGCTGCTCTACGAGATCACGCGCCCAGGCGGCCCGAAGTGACGGCGCCCGCATCCGCGCCGGCGCTGCGCATCTTCGCCGGCACCACCGAGGGCCGCCTTCTGTGCGAATGGGCGAGCGGGGCGGGCATCCCCGCCCGTGCCTACGCGGCAACCGAGTACGGAGGCGAGCTTTTGGGCGAGCTTCCGGGCATCGAGGTGCATGCGGGCAGGCTCGACGAGGCCGACATGGAGCGCGAGCTTTCCGGCGCGCGCATCGTCGTCGACGCCACGCATCCCTTCGCTACGCTCGCAAGCGGCAACATCCGGGCCGCTTCGCTCGCCGTGGGTGCACGATGCCTGCGCCTTGCGCGCCCGGTCGAGGCGCTACCCAAAGGCGTCGTGTCGGTCGCGTCGATCGCCTGCGCGGCGCGCTTTCTCTCCGAGAACCCGGGTCGCGCGCTTCTCACGACGGGGAGCAAGGAGCTTGCTCCCTACACGCGCGTCGCCGATTTCGCGGAGCGCTTCTTCGTGCGTGTTCTCCCGCTGCCCGGTGCTATAACGAAGTGCATCGACGCGGGGTTTTCGCCATCGCACATCATCGGCATGCAGGGGCCCTTCACCCGCGAGCTCAACGAGGCGATGCTTCGGCAGGTGGGCGCACAGTGGCTTGTGACCAAGGACTCGGGAACCGTAGGCGGCACGGCCGAGAAGATCGCTTCCGCGCGCGACGTGGGAGCGCGCTGTATCGTGGTCGCCCGTCCCGCCGAGGGAGACGGGGCCCTTTCGCTTCGGGAAGTGGAAGACGCGCTCTTACGGGAGTTCGCGCGCTAGGCGCTCGCCGCGCCTAGGGCCCTTCAATCAGTTGCGGTGAAATAGTGTCTGTTTTTGCTGCTTGATAGCATATTCAGTCCCTAATTCACCGCAACTTGTTGGTGGTGGCTTACTGGTAGCGTAGGCACTCCACCGGGTCGAGTTTTGCCGCGCGGCGAGCGGGGTAGAAGCCAAAGATTACTCCGATGCCGACGGAGACGGCGAAGGCCAGCAGCACCGTGGCGATTGAAAAGCTCGGTGTGATTTGCCCGCTGGCACCGAGCTCGCCGAGAACCCCTGATCCTGCGGCAAACATCGCAAGAGCCCAGGCCAGCAGATAGCCAATCAGGACACCCAGCAGACCGCCGGTGATGCACAATGCCGAAGACTCGGCTAAAAACTGCGCGGTGATATCGCGACGACTGGCGCCCAGGGCACGGCGAATACCGATCTCGCGGATGCGCTCAGTCACGTTGGTGAGCATCATATTCATAATGCCGATACCGCCGACAAGCAGCGAGATGCTGGCGACAGCGCCCATGATGAGTGAGAACGCGCCCATAAAGGAGTTGAGTGCATCGATGGCGCTTTTCATGGATGTCGCCGATACACTGTCGTACTCATCCTCCTCCTCGATGCCCTTCATCGCGCGCACCTTGGACTCGATGGTCTTACAAAGCTCATCCATGTCCGTGCCCTCGGCGGCAAGTGCCGTCACGCTGGGGAATGAAGGATTCTCGTCGCTAAACAGCCCGGAGATGGTTTCGCGTGGCATATACAGCGTGAGCGAGCCCATGGAGTCGCTGCCGCCATCAATCACGCCTACAATCTGCACTTCGCCGTTGGACACCTTAATAGTCTTGCCCACCGCGTCCTGTTCGTTGCCGTAAAGCTGATCGGCGCCGCCGCGGCTGATGAGCGCCACGCGCGAGCCTGATTGAGACTCGGCCTGGGAATAGGTACGCCCCGCAACGAGCTTGCTGGCCCCCACGGCGTCGAGCATGTCGCTATCGACACCCTGTGCCATGACGGTATAGCTTTTATCGCCGGTCTTATACTCGGTATACGCGCTGTCGACAATGCCGATCTGCTCTATCTGCGGCACCAGTTTTTGAAGCTTCTCGATGTCCGACTCGGTGAGTTCTTGCGACGAATAGATTTGCACCATGCGTGCCGCATTGAGGCCCAGACTGTTAACCAGGCTGTTTTGGATACCGCCGATGAGCGAAGTCATGGCGATAACCGAGGCGATGCCGATGACAATGCCCAGAATGGTGAGCAGGCTGCGCCCCTTGTTGGCCTCGAGCGAGTGAAGGGCTTCCTGAATGAGATCGCGGGCGCTCATGCCACCACTCCTTTCGGCGGGTTGGCGGAGGCGGAAATCATGGGCAGGCTATCTACGGCGCTGCGCAGGGTCCGCGGTGCATGTGGAATATACGCGCCGTCGTGAATGCGACCGTCGCGGATGGTCACGGCACGGTCGGCCTCGGCGGCGATGCCGGGGTCGTGTGTGATAAGCACGATGGTTTTGCCGCGTTTCTGGAGCTTATGGAAGGTCTCCATCACAAGCGCTCCGGTAGCGGAGTCCAGGTTTCCCGTAGGCTCGTCGGCCAGAATGATGGGCGGGTCATTGACGAGGGCGCGCGCGATTGCGACGCGCTGCATCTGGCCGCCCGAGAGCTCGGATATGCGGTGGTCCCAGTGGTCGACGGGCAGCGTGACAGCCTGCAGCGCATGCACGGCGCGCATTTCGCGCTGGCTACGGGGCACATTGGTGTAGGCCAGCGGCAGCATCACGTTTTCGATAACCGACAGGCGCGGCAGCAGGTTGAAGCTCTGAAAGACAAAGCCAATGCTCAGGGCGCGAACTTCGGTGAGCTCGTCATCGTCAAGCTCGGCCACGTTGAGCCCTTGCAGGTAGTAGCCGCCCGCCGTCGGCTTATCCAGGCAGCCTAGGATGTTCATGAGCGTCGACTTGCCCGAGCCCGAGGGGCCGGTGATAGCGACGAATTCGCCGGGATTTACTGCCAGGCTCACGTTGTGCAGGATGTGGGCGCACCCCGCCTCGCTCTCAAAGATGCGGTGCACGTTGCGGATGTCGATAACGGGACGCATTACATGCCCTCATCGTCAGACATGCTGCCCGAATCCGCGCTGTAGCCGCCGTCAGCCGTTGCGTTCGCTCCGGTGTCCATGACGAGGGTGTCGCCATCGCGCAGCTTGGTAACCGGCACGTTGGGGTTGATCTCGTAGTCCTGGTCGTCGCGCTTGACCTGTGTCTTGCCGACTACGGCTTCGTTGTCGTTTTGCGTCACGACGGTCACCTTCACGCGATGGGTTTGCTTGCCCTCGTCATCGGTTGCCACGTTGACGTAATAGTGTTCGCCGTCTTCGGTCATGAGCGCCATCGTCGGCACCATCACCACGTCGTCGAGCTGCTCGGTCACCACCGATACCTCGGCCGTCATGCCCGGCTTCAGGCGCGCGTCGGGCGACTCGATGAGGATGTCGACGTTAAAGGTTACGCTGCCGCCGCCACCGTTGGCGGCGTCGGAGTTTGCCACCGACGCGATAGCCGTGACGGTGCCCTGGCTCACGATATCGGGAAACGCGGGATACGTGACGTTGGCGCTCTGCCCAACGGCGATCTTGGCGATGTCCTTTTCGCCCACCTGCACGGTCACCTTCATCTTGGACAGGTCGGCGATCTGCATGCACTGCTTGCCGCCGCTCGTATCGCTTTCGCCCATGATCATGCCGCCTGTAACCGTGGCGCCCACTTTGGCATTGAGCTCCACGATGCTACCCGAGCTCGGGGCCGTGACCGTGCGACTGGAGACCTTGGCGTTCGCCTGGTCGAGGTTTGCCTGGGCTGATGCGAGGCTGCGCTGCGCGGCCGATACGGCGTTCGTGTCCGCTGATGCGGCGGAGACGCCAGCCGCTGCGGAAGCTCCCTCGACGTCCGTCGTTGGGGTGGCCTGCGCGGCAGCTGAGGCTTTCTGCGCGTTGGCGAGGTCTTCCTGAGCGGCTGCAACTGCACGTTGCGCCTCGGCAACGTTGCGATCGAGCTCGTCGTTTTTAATGGTCATAAGCACGTCGCCCTCGTTGACGGATTGGCCTGCCTGCACGTTGATAGAATCGACCGTGCCGTCGACAGAAGGGGAGACCACTGAGGACGAAATGGGTTTGAGCTGGCCTTTCGCCTCGACCGTTGTGGTAAACGTGCCTTCGGTGACCATGTCGGTCACCGGTCCGTTGGTGCCTGCGGGTTGCGCGTTGATGACCAGCGTTGCGATGATGGCAATGAGCGCGATGGCAACAACGACACCGACGGCGATACCGCGTCGGATGAGCTTTTTGCGCCGACGCTCGGCACGCTTTGCCTTGAGCTTTGCATAGGCTTCTTCATCGGAAATCTCGGCGGTATCGTTCGTGCGTCCGCTCTGCTTTTCGGCATGTACGTTTGTAATCAAAGGAATCGTTTCGGTGGCACCTTCGGGCGTGTACTCGGCATCATCCGGGCCTGGGGTGATGATGGGGACATTCGGCATAGCGTCTCCTTTATAGAAAGTTCCTCAATAAGTATATGCGCCCGTCGCGTAAGGCGGGCGCATATGGCGGATTCTTTCGGAACTGTTAGATTGGTCGCAGCAGCTCAACGTTGTGGGAATGCGCGCGTTGCACTACGAGTGGACAACCACGCACAGGCCGACTTTGATGCAGTCGTGAAGTGCCTTTGCATCGGCCAGGCGCAGGTTGATGCAACCGTGGCTGCCGCACCACTTGTACGACTCGGCATTATCGAAGCTCTTGTCGTTTTGCCAGGTGGCGTCGTGGAATCCGACCATATTGCCCTCGAACGGCATCCAATAGCTGACCGGGCTCTCGTATTTGGGCTTGCCGGTCTCGGGGTCCTTGGCACCGATAAGCTTGCTGGCGCCATTGTTGCTGTTGATCTGCCATACGCCCTCGGGGGTGGCGTCCTCTCCCGGCTTGCCAGAAATAAAGTTGGCCTCCCAAACGATATTACCGTTCTCGTCATAGTAGCGCGCGTGCTGCTCGGACAGATCGACGTCGATATACGCCTTCCAGTCGGGCTCTCCCTTTGCGGTAAAGGTGTCTGCCTTCTGGGAGTACTTGATCTCGATCTCGCCGGTCTGCTTGTTGTTGATGGCGTCCTCGACCTGCTTGGCGAGCGAGCTGCTGTCAATGGACCAACCAAAGTCACCGCCTTCGACGGCACACTGCTTGCCGTCGGCGCGTGTCCACCAGCGGGTGGATCCCACGGTGTTAAAGCCGTTGGCAAGCTCGGCGGCCCAGCTGCTGATCTGCGAGGTGTCGAGCGTGGGGTTCGCCGGATCGGCAAAACTAATCCACTGCAGCACGGAGCTGCCATCGACCTTGCCGGCATCCTCGCCGTTGAGCTTGAGGGTGACGTTGACGCCCAGGAAGTTGTTGGCGGCATCGCAAGCAGCTTGAATCTGGTCGTTGGTCAGCGTTCCATTGAGCGGTTCATAGGCATCGTTGCCGAGCTTCGTAAGATCGACGGTCTCGGCGAGCGAGGCAAGCTCGAGCTCGGCGTACTTAATGACATGATCGCGGTTGAGCTTTTCATTAGAACGCGCCTTCTCGACGGTAAACTTGCCGGCTTGCTCGTCATAGGAGCTTGATGCCTCGAACGTGCCCGAGCGGCCCTCGTTGAAGTCATCGATGGCGGCCCCCAGGTCCTCCTCAAATTGCTTTTGATCAAAGGCATCGGAGAGCATGGAAAGGTCGACATCCTGATCCAAATCGACCTCGTCGGAAGTGATGGTGGTTTTGGTCTTGCCGCCAAAGGATTCAACGAGGCGGACGGGCCACATAAAGGACTCGTTATGGCTAATGATCTCTTTTGCGGCGGCTTCACCGTCGACGATGGGTTCATCGGACTCGGGCTGATAGGTCCAGCTAAAGTCATCGCCCGTGACGGTGAGCTTGTAGTGCTTCCATGCCGAGTTGACCTTGGTGGCGGCAGACGAGGCGTTGGAGAACGAGACATCCACGCCGGCGATGGTTGTGTTGGGGTAGGCGACCTGAGAGAATGCTACAACACCAACGATGTAGACGATGGCGATAAGACCCAGGACGACAAATAGCGTCGTCTTCTTACCGGACTTTTTGTTGTCGGCGGGCTTACCTACGGGGCCGCGGTCTCCTCGAGCATGCGAGGGGGCCTGCTTGGGAGCGTTGCCGTTTCCTTGACGCTGCTGACGCTGCTGGTTTGGGCGCGGCGAGGCGTTTGCTGCACCACGCAGCTGACCGTGACTCGGCGCGATGGGACGCGGCGACTGAACGCCGCCGGTGTGCCTGCTCGGCTGCTGCGGATCGGGAATCAGTTGAGTTCGGTCGTTTTGCGACATCGTATCTATATCCTTCGAGTTTCGCCTTGCGGCTCATCGTGTTTTTACTGGGCTTGCATTATAGCGATTGCCCTGCTGTTTGTGGTACGGAAACGGTGGCATTCAAAAGAGGTGGGACATTTGTCCCACCTTTGAGTCGTTCTTTGCCGCTATCTGCACACACCGCATTTTGCACAGGCCGAAAGTGCGGCCGGAGCCTGCGCGATGCCACCCTTTGCCGTCTCGCGCAGCGTGGCCGGTAAAGCGTGGCCCACTGAGAGCATGACGTGTGCCATCTGGTCAAACGGTACCAGGCTCTTAATGCCGGCGAGGGCGAGTTGTGCCGAGCTAAAGGCCGCTGCTACGCCGATGGCGTTGCGGTTTTGGCAGGGCACCTCCACGAGGCCACCGACGGGGTCACAAACGAGGCCCAGCAGGTTACTCAGCGCGATGGAACTGGCGTCGAGCGCCTGCTCGGGCGTGCCGCCGAGCATCTGCACCAGCGCGGCGGCCGCCATGGCGGCGGCGCTTCCCACCTCGGCCTGACAGCCGCCCTCAGCGCCGGCGACGCAGGCACTCGTGGTGAGGTTGAGGCCGATGGCGGCTGCGCAGTAGAGCGCGTCCATGACCTGCTCGTCGTCGAGCTGAAGGTGATCGGCGAGCGCCAACACGCAGCCGGGCACGACACCCGCGGAGCCTGCCGTGGGGGCGGCGACGATCACTCCCATCGTGGCGGAGCGCTCGAGCACGGCCATCGCGCGGGCCACGGCTTCGGTCTGGACGGGGCCCATCAGGCTTTCACTCAAATCGTTGCGGCCGGTGGCTTCGACAAGCTTGGCCTCGCCGCCGATAAGTCCGCCGAGCGAACGCTGCGGATTGGCGATGGGGGCCGTGGTCTCCTCGCGCATGACGTCGAGCACGCGGCGCATAGCAGCGACGGCGTGGGCCTCGCCGGTCAGACGCGCCTCGCGAACGGCCATGACGGCGCCAATGCTGAGCCGCAGTTCCTCGCACGCATCGAGCAGCTGCTCGCCGTCGTCGAAGATTTCCTTGGCCGAGACGCCGGGAGAGAGCGACGAGGCAGACCCGGGGAGCTCGATAAAGGTCGCGTAATCGATATTGTCGAGCTTGCGTAGCATGGGGACGACGGTGTCGTCGGGCGCGCCGTCGGTCTCAAAGACGGAGTAGGCCTGGCCGCCCACTTCGGTGCGGTAGGTGCGGCAGAAGGCGATGTTTACGTGGGCGTAGGCGAGCAGGTTGGTGAGCGCGGCGAGTACACCGGGGACGTCCTTGTGCGCCACGAAGAGCGTGGAATACATGCCCGAGATGTCGACGCCGACGCCGTTAATGCGGCTGATGCGCATCTTGCCGCCGCCCAGGCTCTCGCCGCGGACCTGTGCCGTGGCGCCCGTGTCGTCGACCATGTCGATGTCGACGGTATTGGGGTGGATGGAGGCGTCGTCGCCCTTGATGTCAAAGTGATATTCGAGGCCCTGCTCGCGCGCGAGGTCGAAGGCCTGCTTGATGTTCTCGTCATCGGTGTCGAGGCCCAGGATGCCCGCGACGAGCGCACGGTCGGTGCCGTGGCCGCGGTAGGTGTGGGCGAAGGAGTTCCACAGGCCAAAGGTGACCTTGGTGATGCGGCCTTCCAGCAGGCTGGCGGCAACTTGGGCGCAGCGCAGGGCGCCGGCGGTGTGCGATGAGCTGGGGCCGACCATGACGGGGCCTAAGATCTCGAATGCCGAGGTCGTAGCTAGTGTTTGCGGCTTGCCTGCCATGGTTGCTCCTTTGCCTTGTCTCGTCGTCCCGAGGGGCGGGGCATAAGGTCGCCTGCTCGGACAGTCCTGCTCGCACGGAGAGCACATTAAGTGCTCTCCGGCTCGTGCGGAACTCGCGATCGACCTTATGCCCCGCCCCTCGGGACTAAGGATACATGGTAGAAGGGCGCGTGCTGCAAAATTCATTAGCTGGTGACGCAGCGTGGGCTCATATCGAAATATCTTCACCACCGGATTAATAAAAAAGAAGTACCGCTTGGGGGCGGTACTTCTTTTGGTGCGTTGCTATTTGGCTGCGGCTTTTCTCGTTAGCTTACAGACCGCAGGCTGCTTTGAGTTCTTCGACTCGGTCGGTATTCTCCCAGGTGAAGTCGGCGTCTTCGCGGCCGAAGTGACCGTAGGCTGCCGTCTTTTCGTAGATGGGGCGACGCAGGTCTAGGTCGCGGATGATTGCGCCCGGGCGCAGGTCGAAGGTCTTCTCGACGGCCTCGACGATCTTGTCCTCGGCAACATGCGCGGTACCGAAGGTGTCGACCATGATTGAGAGGGGCTTGGAAACGCCGATGGCGTAGGCAAGCTCGACTTCGCAGCGGTCGGCCAGGCCGGCGGCGACCACGTTCTTGGCGACCCAGCGCGCGGCATACGCGGCGGAGCGGTCAACCTTGGTGCAGTCCTTGCCGCTAAAGGCGCCGCCGCCGTGACGGCCGTAGCCGCCGTAGGTGTCGACGATGATCTTGCGGCCGGTGAGGCCCGTGTCGCCCATGGGGCCGCCCACGACAAAGCGACCGGTGGGGTTCACGTAGATGTCCGCGTTGTCCCACGGCATGTTCTCGGCGGCCATGACCGGGGTGATGACGTGTTCGATGAGGTCGGCCTTGATCTTGCCCATGTCCTCAATCTCGGCGGCGTGCTGCGTGGAGATGACGATGGTCGTGACCTCCACGGGCTTGCCTTCCTCGTAGCGCACCGTGACCTGGGTCTTGCCGTCGGGGCGCAGGTAGGGCAGGGTTCCGTCATGGCGCACGGCAGCCAGGCGCTCGGCCAGGCGGCTTGCCAGGTAGTGCGGCATGGGCATGAGGGTCTTGGTCTCGTTGGAGGCATAACCGAACATCATGCCCTGGTCGCCGGCGCCGATCAGGTCGATCGGGTCGGTGGTAGCGCCGGTCTGGGTCTCGAAGGACTCGTCAACGCCCTGGGCGATATCGGGCGACTGCTCGTGGATGAGGCTCATAACGCCGCAGGTATCGCAGTCAAAACCGAACTTGGCACGGTTGTAGCCAATGCGGCGGATAACGCCGCGAGCGATTTCCTGCACGTCGACGTAGGCCTGGGTGCGAATCTCGCCGGCGACGATGACGGTGCCGGTGGTCACGAGGGTCTCGCAGGCGCAGCGGACGTTCTCCACGTTGGCAGGCACGCCGTTGGGGGCGATGTAACCCTGCTCCTGGAGCTCTATTTCTTTGGCGAGGATTGCGTCGAGGACGGCGTCGCTGATCTGGTCAGCGATCTTATCGGGATGACCTTCGGTCACCGACTCCGACGTAAATACGAAGGACCCGTGTTGGGGTGGGATGGAACGAAGTTCTTCTGACATGATTGTCCTTTCAAAAACGTGTCCCGGCGACCGTTACCATTCCGCCAGGCTCTCTATGCAAGGGCACATCATAGCGCGTAAATTAAACATTCACACCCTTTCCGCACCTACTCATTGGGGACAGACTTAAATGACCAGTCGGGTGCTCATTGGGTAGTCATTTTAGCCTGTCCCCAATGAGTGAGTCGGTGCCCTTTGTGCGGAGGTTGCTTTGATGCTTTATACTGGTGCGGTTAGACATCCATCCTGCAATCGAGGAGATATCCATGGCATCAGACGTTCGCGTCCGCTTTGCACCCTCACCGACGGGCAAGCTGCACATCGGTGGCGCTCGCACCGCTATCTATAACTGGGCTTTCGCCCGCGCAAACGGCGGCACGTTCATCCTGCGCATCGACGACACCGACCCCACCCGCTCCACCGATGAGAACACGCAGATCATCCTGCGCGCCATGCGTTGGCTTGGCCTGGACTGGGATGAGGGCCCCGAGGTAGGCGGCGACTTTGGCCCCTACGCCCAGACTGAGCGCTTGGACCTGTACAAGCAGGCCGCCCAGAAGCTTTGGGACGAGGGCAAGGCCTATCCCTGCTTCTGCACCAAGGAGCAGCTCGACGCCGACCGCAAGGCCGCGCAGGAGCGCAAGGACCCCTTCCAGGGCTATCAGCGCCGTTGCCGCGATCTTGATCCCGAGGAGGCCCGCCGTCGCATCGAGGCCGGCGAGTCCTACGTCCTGCGTATTAAGGTGCCCGAGGACCGCGGCGACGTCGTCATCCACGACGCCGTCCACGGCGAGGTGACCTTCGACGCCAAGGAGCTCGACGACTTTGTCATCTTCCGCTCC
This sequence comes from uncultured Collinsella sp., assembly GCA_900545615.1. Lineage (GTDB taxonomy): Bacteria > Actinomycetota > Coriobacteriia > Coriobacteriales > Coriobacteriaceae > Collinsella. The sequence continues at coordinate 57,451 of UQZM01000005.1, read as the reverse complement.
GATGGCACGCCCACGTATAACTTCGCGACCGTCGTCGACGACGCCATGATGAAGATCACCCATGTCATCCGCGGCGACGACCACCTGTCCAACACCCCGCGTCAGGTCATGGTCTACGAGGCCCTCGGCGCTCCCGTGCCCACGTTCGCTCACATCTCCATGATCCTGGGCGCCGACGGCAAAAAGCTTTCCAAGCGCCACGGTGCCACCTCGGTGGAGGAATACCGCGACGCCGGTTACCTGTCCGACGCCTTCGTCAACTATCTGGCGCTGCTCGGCTGGTCGCTCGACGGCGAGACCACGATCATCCCGCGCGATGTCCTGGCCAGCAAGTTCTCGCTCGACCGCATCTCCAAGAACCCGGCGACCTTCGATCCCAAGAAGCTTGACTGGGTCAATGCCGAGTACATCAACGGTATGTCCGACGCTCAGTTTGCCGACGAGATCATGGTCCCCGAGCTGCACGAGGCGGGTCTCATCGAGGGCAACGTCGAGTACGGCGAGGACTGGATTGACGCGCTTGCCGCCATCGTCAAGCCGCGCACCAAGATGCCGGCCGACGCCGTGACCGTCGCCGCCCCCATCTTCGCTACGGCCGAGACGCTCGAGTATGACGAGAAGTCCGTCAATAAGGGCCTGGCCAAGGAGGGCATGGGTGCCATTCTGGACGCCGCCAAGGCCGCGCTCGAGGGTGTTACCGAGTGGACGGCTGCCAACATCGACGCCGCGCTTGAGCCGCTGCCCGAGCAGATGGACCTTAAGAAGCGCGTGGTGTTCCAGGCCGTGCGCGTCGCCGTCTGCGGCAACATGGTGAGCCCCCCGCTGGGCGAGACCATGGCGCTCGTCGGCCGCGACGACTGCCTGGCGCGTATCGACCGCGCCCGCACGATGGCGCTGTAGCAGCCGCGTAAACGCATGTATCCGAGCCCCGTTCACCCGAGTGGGGCTCTTGTTTCTGAAGACGCATGGGATGGGAGGTATAGGGGCCATGGCCGAGCAACTGTCGCTGTTTGGTTCGCCGGAACCGGAGGAGACTCCGGCCAAGCCTGAGTTCGCGCCTGAACCCGTCGCCGCCTATGCGAGCGTAGTCCTCGACATTCCCACCCGTGCGCTGTCCGAGCCGTTTGCTTATGGCATTCCCCGGTCCCTTGCCAACGAGGCGCAAATCGGATCCACGGTCCTGGTCCACTTTGGTAACCGTGCCGCCGCGGGCTATATCGTCGACATTGCGCCTGAGCTGGGTGACCTGCAAGGCATCAACGCCCTCGACCCAGCCCGCATTAAAGCCATCGAGGCTATCCTCAGCAAACCGCTCTTTAGTGCCGAGGCCGCCCGCATCGCGCGTTGGATGAGCCGCGAATATGTCGCAACGCTTTCCGAGTGCCTGCGCCTGTTCTTGCCACCGGGCGGAAGCCCGCGCGTGGTCAAGGGTGACGACGGCGTGTGGACGGTTGAACGTCCCGCCGTCAAGCCAATCCAAAACCGCTGGGTCATGCTCACGCCCGAGGGTTTCGACTATACGCCGCCCAAGACTGCAGTTCGTCAGCGTCAGCTCATTGAGGCGCTCCAGTGCGGCCCGGTCACGACGCGCGACCTCAACCTTCTCTATAACAGCATGTCGGTGACCATCAAGTCGCTCGAAAAACGCGGCGTCGTGGTTGTGGAGGAGCGCCGCGCCTGGCGTGGATGCAGCGAGCAGACCACGCTGTCCTCGGCAAGCGGCAAGGCGCCGGTCGCACTTACCAACGGCCAGCAGCAGGCGCTCACGCAGATTGAGCGCGCGCGCCTCGACGCTCATGGTGACGTTGTCCTTGTGGACGGCGTAACCGGCTCCGGCAAAACCGAGGTTTACCTTTCCGCCATCGAGCGTGTGCTGGCAGCTGGCCGTTCGGCCTGCGTACTCGTGCCCGAGATTTCGCTGACGGCCCAGACTGTCGGCCGCTTCCGCTCGCGCTTTGGCGAGACGGTCGCCGTGTTCCATTCGCGCCTTTCGGCCGGCGAGCGCCTGGACCAGTGGGATATGGTTGCCAGCGGTGCCGCGCGTGTGGTCGTGGGTGCCCGCTCGGCGCTCTTTTGCCCGTTCAGCGACTTGGGCCTTATCATCATCGACGAGGAGCACGAGACCAGCTATAAGCAGGGCTCTAGTCCGCGCTACCATGCGCGCGAGGTGGCGGCCGAGATGGCGCGACGCTACCGCTGCCCGCTCGTGTTGGGCTCCGCCACGCCTTCTGCCGAGGCCCTCGACCGCTGCCGCCGTGGCACGTATAACGGTGCCACATGGACGCGCGTCGAGATGCCCGAGCGCCCGGGACATGCTGTTCTGCCTACGGTTCGGATCGCCGACCTGCGCCGTGAGTTCTCGCACGGCAGCCGCTCCATGTTCTCAAAGCCCTTGATGGAGGGCTTGGAGCGTGTGGTCGAGCGACGCGAGAAGGCCGTGCTGTTGCATAACCGCCGTGGCTTTGCGCCATTCCTGATGTGCCGCGAGTGCGGCTGCGTCCCCACCTGCAACCACTGCTCCACCGCGCTTACGTATCACGAGCGCACGCACACGCTGCAGTGTCATACATGCGGTTCGTCTTGGCGCGTGCAGCCGTATCCCGCGCCTACGAGCCGTTGCCCCAAATGCGGCAGTCGCTACCTGGCAAAAATGGGTCTGGGCACGCAGCAGATCGAGGACGCACTGCACCAGTTGCTTCCCGAGGACGTCGCCATTATTCGTATGGATGCCGATTCCACGCGCGGCAAGGATGCGCACAAAAAGCTGCTCGAGCAATTCGATGCGGCCGATTGCGCCGTTTTGCTGGGCACCCAAATGATCGCAAAGGGTCTCGACTTTCCCGAGGTCACGCTCGTGGGCGTGGTCAATGCCGACTTCGCCCTCAAGCTGCCGGACTTCCGCGCAGGGGAGCGCGCCTACGACCTGCTGGAACAGGTGGCGGGCCGTGCCGGTCGCGGCGATCGTCCCGGCGAGGTGATCATCCAGACCTACCTGCCCGATGACCCGGTAATTCGCGCCGTCGCTGAGCACGACCGTTCGATCTTTACCGACTACGACCTGGACCAGCGCCGCGAGGCGCTGTACCCGCCGTTTGTTCGCTTGGTCAACATCTTGGTGTGGTCGGCGAACCGAGACGACGCGCAGGACTACATCGGGCGCATTGCAAAGCTTCTTAAGCGCCGCTGGCATGCCGCCGCGCCCGACTTTTTGCGGGCGGGCAGCGCGGTGCCGCAGGTGCTGGGCCCGGCTTCGTGTGTAATCGAGAGAGCCAAGGACCGTTACCGCTTCCATCTGCTTGTGAAGTCGCCCGTGGGGTACCATGTCTCTGATGAAATCGACGCCTGCCTCAAAGAGGTGGGCTCTGTGCGCGGCGTGAGCGTGAGCGTTGACGTCGACGCCTATGATTTGATGTAACAACCCGAAAGGATGGCCATGGAAGCCAACGGAATCGTTCTGTCGCCCGACCCTCGTCTGCGCCAGGAGTGCGCCGTCATCGAGGAGATCACCCCGGCGATCGAGGCACTTGCCGAGAAGATGAAGAAGATGATGTTCGAGAACGGCGGTTGCGGCCTGGCTGCCCCGCAGATCGGTGAGCTCATCCAGCTCGTCACCATCGATTGCGACTACAGCGACAAGAACGACTACGACCCGTATGTGCTCATTAACCCCGTCATTGTTGAGCAGAGCGACCATCTGGTGCCGTTTAGTGAGGGCTGTTTGTCCATCCCCGGCATTAGCTGCGAGATCGAGCGTCCCGACCATGTCGTCGTCGAGGCGTACGACTTGGACGCCAACCTGATTCGCTATGAGGCCACGGGCGATCTGTTCTGCGTGTGCCTGCAGCACGAGATCGATCACCTGCACGGCAACACCATGTTCGAGCGACTGAAGCCCATGCAGAGGCTCAAGGCCGTCAAGGAATACCAGGACGCCCTGGCCCGCGGCGCTCGACCGGGCGAGACGGAGTAGGTTTGTCCGTCCCCGGGGTGCCCGCCTATATCATCCCGTGCTCAAACATTCTCGCTGCGCTGCGAAACTGCGCGCGGGACGATATAGGCGGGCACCCCGGGGACTACGTTGACGCTGCTTGTCTCGCCCGGGTGCCGTCGGGCCAGGGAAGGGCGTCTTTGCTGATAGGTGCTTTGCTGAAAGAGCTGCTTTTATTGCGGCTCTTTCTTTGGTTTTGGGTATATTTGTTCTTGTTGAATTGTTCTTGCGACTGGGTGCGTTTGCGACCCGGAACGCTTTTGTTTTGTAGCCGTCTCGGCTCGTTATTGAGAGGAGACTAACTTTTATGCGTATTGTGTTTATGGGTACGCCCGATTTTGCTGTGCCTTCTTTAACTTCGCTTGTTGCGGCTGGCAACGAGATTGCGCTTGTTGTTACTCGTCCTGATGCTGTTCGTGGGCGCGGTAAGAAGCTTGAGCCTTCTCCTGTTAAGGCTAAGGCGCTTGAGCTTGGGTTGCCGGTTATTGAGGCTAATCGTATGACCCCTGAGGTTGTTGAGGCTCTCCAAGCTGCGCAAGCCGATATCTTCTGTGTGGCTGCTTATGGCTGCATTTTGCCTGATGACGTGCTGCATATGGCACCGCTTGGTATTGTGAATGTCCATGCGTCCTTGCTGCCTCGTTGGCGTGGGGCTGCTCCTATTCAGCGTGCGATTCTCGCTGGTGATGAGGTTGCTGGCGTTTCTATTATGCGTATTGGACATGGCGTTGATACCGGCGCTTATTGTGCCCAGGCTTCCACGTCGGTTTCCGGTAAGCATGCTGAGGCGCTGACCATTGAGCTTGGTGAGCTTGGCGGCAAACTGCTTGCCGATACGCTTCCTTCTCTTGCCGATGGTACCGCCGCGTGGACTGAGCAGGATGAGTCGCTCGTCACTCATGCTGCCAAGATTTCCAAGCTGGAGATGCGTCTGGATCCGCAGATGGCTGCGCTCGATTGCGTGCGTCATGTGCTCGCTTCGTCCGATACTGCGCCTGCTCGTTGCGTGATTGCCGGCAAGACCGTGCGCGTGCTCGATGCTGCGCCGGCTGATGTGTCGCTTGGCGAGGGTCAGGTTCTCATTAAGGCCAAGCGTGTTTACCTTGGTCTTTCCGATGGTGCGGTTGAACTGCTCGAGGTTAAGCCCGATGGCAAGCGTGCCATGGCCGCTTCTGCTTGGGCTGCTGGGCTGCAAGGCGCCGATCTTATCTGGGGTGTTTTGTCATGAGCAAGCTGTCTCCCGCGCGCAAACTTGCGCTCGATGTGCTAATGGAGGCCGATCGCCGCGGCATGTATGCGCGTGACGTGCTGTCCTCTCGCGCATCGGCCAAGGCTATTGACCAGCGCGATTCCGCTTTTGCCGCCCGCTTGGCGCTGGGTGTGGCCGCTACGCAGGGTATTTTGGACGAGCTGCTCGATCAGTTTCTCGATAAGCCTAAAAAGGTTGCGCCGCGTGTTCGCATGGCACTTCGTATCTCGGCCTTCGAGATGCTCTATCTGCATACGCCTGGCCGCGTTGCGGTGAGTCAGGGCGTTGAGCTGGTGCGCAGCGGAGCTAAGTCTGCCGCCGGTTTGGCCAATGCCGTGCTGCATAAGGTTGCGGACAATGTTGAGGACTTTGCCACTGCGTCCGATGTAGATGAGTCTGAGCGACGCTTGGTTCGTCTGTCGCGCCTGATGGGTCTGCCGCGTTGGCTGTGCGCTCGTATTATGGCGTCGTTTGACACGCCAGAGGGTTCGCTTAACTTTGCCGGCAATCTGGCCCCCGCGCCTCTGGCTCTGCATGAGAACGCCTTTGCTACCAAGCCCGATCCGTATATCTCGCAGCTCGTCGCGCCTGTCTTCCCAGGCTGCCATGCCCCGGTTGATGCCCAGGTTACGGTTGCGTCGGGCGTATTTGAGCGTGCTGCCGCGGTGGCCTCGGACCTTAACGCGCAGCTTATCGCCACAGCTGCCACGCGCCCTGGTAGCTGCCTTGAGATTGGTGCCGGTCGCGGTACCAAGACCTATGTGATGATGTGCCAGGCCAAGCGCGCCGGCTATGAGCGTCAGCATACGGCACTTGATCTTCATGACCGTAAGTGCGACCTGAATCTCGCTCGCCTGCATAAGGCCGGTATTCAGGGTGTTCGTACGGTTTCGGGTGATGCCTGCGAGCTTGATGAAGTACTGACGTCGTTTGATGCCATGCTTGGCAAGCCGGTTAAGTTCGACACGGTCTTTATCGATGCACCGTGCTCTGGCACCGGAACCATGCGTCGTCATCCCGAGATTCCGTGGCGCCTGACCGAAAAGGATGTGGCGGTTGAGCTGCCCAAACTGCAGCTGACGATGCTCAAGGAAGCCGCCGCGCGCGTGGCCGCCGGCGGAGAGCTCATCTATGCCACCTGCTCGGTTTTTGATGAAGAGAACACACAGGTCGTGGATGCCTTCCTGGCCTCTCCCGAGGGCGCCGACTTTAGCGTCGCACCGCTCTCCGAGGCGCAGATTCTGCAACTCCCCGAGTTCGATCAGGCTAAGAAGCTCGTATCCGTACGCCAAAACGACCGAGGCTTCTTCCAAAGCGTCCCCGTAAACGCCGACTCCTACGACGGCCACTTCTGCGCCAGGCTGGTCCGCAACTCATAGAGCTACTCATAGCGCAAAGAAATAGCCCCGCGATCGGGCTTGATCGCGGGGCCGCTTGTCACTAGTGGCTATGCGGGCAGTTGGCACAGCAGCCGCTGGTGGCGCTGGTGCTGGAGCCGCCGCTGCGCTGGTCGGTGTTGTAGAAACCGCTGCCTTCGAACTTAATACCGCTGGCCGAAAACGTCTTGGCGGCTGGGGCACCGCAGCTGGGGCACACGACCTCGGGACTCTCGGACATGGGGTGCTCAACCTCAAACACGTTGCCGCAGCTCGAGCACTTGTAATCGTAGCGTGCCATAATACTTCCTTTTCAGCACAAAGCGGGCAGATCGCTCTGCCCGCAAAAATTCAAACGTCTGTAACTGTACCCTATATCGGGCGTTTTATCACGCCTCGCCCCAGAATCTATGGGTGTTGCGCAGGAGCTGCGCAGTTTTGCCCTCGGCGGCCGCAACGTCGGCCTCGTCAGCCTGCCAGGTCCAGTTGCCCGTAGCCACGCCCGGTACGTTCATGCGTGCGTCGTCGCCAAGTCCCAGGAGATCCTGCAGTGGCATCATCACCAGAGGAGCGTCGCTTGCCAGCGCGTCGCCCATCAGCTTGGCCGCCACCTCAACTCCGCTTGGCTCATCGCCGCCCGCAAAGGAGCGCGTGCACCAACCAGCCAGCGTCGACGTATCGTGCGTCGAGGTGTACAGGATTTTGCCAGGCGTGGGATGCACGCCGCAACGAACGTCGTAGTCGCTAAATTCCAGCACGTCCATGCCGGGGAAGCCGCAGGTCGAAGCCATGGCGCGAACACCGGGCGTCAAATAGCCCAGATCCTCGGCGATAAAGTTGAGCGGACCGAGCTCGTCGTAGGCGGTTTGGAACAGGTCCTTGCCCGGGCCAGCCAGCCAGCGGCCGTCGGCGCAAGCCTTGCCCGCGGGGATACTAAAGTAGCTGTGGAAGCCCAAGAAGTGATCCAGGCGCACGCGGTCGTAGAGCGAAAATGCACGACGCAGGCGATCCATCCACCAGCCATAGCCGTTCTGCTTCATGTGGTCCCAGCGGAACGTCGGGTTGCCCCACACCTGGCCCTCGGGCGCAAAGTTGTCGGGCGGCGCGCCCGAAATCTCAATCGCCTTACCGGTGTCGGACAGCCAGAAGTTCTCGGGCTCGCTCCACGCATCGGCCGAATCGTCGGACACGTACATGGGAATATCGCCGATAACCTCGATGCCCTTCTTGTGCGCGTAGTTCATGAGCTCGCACCAAGCCAGGTCAAAGCGGTACTGCATGTACGCCTGAAGCTCGGCCTCGTCGTGGAAGCGCTTGTCGTCGATCAGATGCTCGTTGTAGCGCGCGACATCTGCCGGCCAATCGTGTCGCGACTCGCCCTCAAAGTACTTCTTAACTGCCATGTAGACGCAGTACTTCTCGAGCCAATCGGCATTGCGATGTTTAAACGCGGTGTACAGTGGGTCGGCATCCTCGCCGCCGCGGGTCTTCCAGACAGCGAAGTCGGCGGCTAGCTCCTCGTGACTCTCGGGCAGTAGGTCGATGTTGCCCGCAAAAGCCGAAGGCCCGGCATAGGGGGAGCGGAAGAAATCCGTCGGGTTGACGGGCAGGACCTGCCAGTAGCGCATGCCCATGGCGGCCAGATGGTCGATAAAGCGACGCGTGGGTGCGCCGATCGTACCAGGCTTGCCATCGTCGGTCGGTACCGAGGTGATGTGGCACACGACGCCAGCGCCGTGATCAAGCGGCTCTTGCAGACGCTGCTCGGCGTGGTGATAGATAATCGACGACCCCAGTGGATACAAATCGAGCGTGACGGTACCGTTGTGGATTTCGCACTCGTGGCCGCTGATCACGTCGCTCGCACATTCGCCGAGCGCCGGGATCGTCACGCAGTGCGAATTGCGAAGGCTGCGGTTGATGATAACCGTCGCGGCCTCGCCGTCTTTGCCCGTGCGGGTGTAGGCCAAGACGTCGTCGTTGAGCGCGAAGGCCTTGATCTCGCCGTCAACCATAAACGGCAGGGCGCGGCGCACGGCCGAGGCGTTTTTAAGGATGGCGAGTGTATCGAAGTCGTGCAGGTCTTCCTTTAAAGGCAGCGTGCGGCGATTGCCCGGATCGGTCAGGCCCTCAAGGCCGTACTCGTCGCCATAGTAAATCGAAGGCACGCCGGGGAACGTCATCTGCATGAGCGTTGCAAGCCAAAAACGGCTCTTGGCCAGGCCCATCGAGTTCTCGTCCAGGCGCCACTTGCTGCGCTCGCACTCGGGCAGCTGTGACTCGTCGGGGCCGCCGCCGAGCACCGAGATGATGCGTGGGCGGTCGTGGCTCGACAGCAGATTGAGCGCGCAGGACAGGGCCTCGCGCGGATAATTCTCGCGCAGGGTTTCGATATCCTCGGCTGCCTGGTAGGCGTTCTTGTAGCCCATCAAAAAGCCAATGACCATGTCACGGAAGGGGTAATCCATGGCGGAGTCGAGCTCAGAGCCTTGCAGATAGCGGCGTAGATGGCCATAGCTGATCTTGTTGGAGGCGTCTTCCCAGACCTCGCCAAGCAACAGCGCGTCGGGCTTCTCGGCGAGCACGGCCTTTTTGATCTCGGCCAGGAAGTCGTCGGAAAGCTCGTCGGCCACGTCCAGTCGCCAGCCATGAGCGCCGGCGCGCAGCCATTTGCGAATGACGCCGTCCTTGCCCAGAAGCTTTTCACGGACGAGCTCGGAATTCTCGTTGATGGCGGGCATGTTGCCCACGCCCCACCAGCAGTCATACGAACCGTCCTCATGGAAGTAAAACGCATCGCGCCACGGCGAGTCCTCGCTCTGCCAAGCACCGACGCCGGGATAATTGCCGTAGCGGTTAAAGTAGATCGAGTCGTCGCCCGTATGGTTGAAGACGCCATCCAGGATGATGGAAATGCCGAGCTTCTTGGCCGCCTCGCACAGCTCCGTAAAGTCCTGCTCGGTGCCCAGAATCGGGTCGATCTTGGTGTAATCGGCCGTGTCATAGCGGTGGTTGCTCGCGGCCTCAAAGATGGGGTTGAGGTAGATTGCCGTAAAGCCTAGCTCCGCAATGCGGGGCAGGTCATTTTGGATGCCCTTGAGCGAACCGCCGTAAAAATCCCAGGTCTTGATGGAGCCGTCTTCGGCACGCTCGTACTCGGGCGGTTCGTTCCAGTCCTCGACCATGCGGCGCTGGATTCCGTTGCGCGGTTTTTCAACTTCGGCAAGCGTTCGCTCGCGCCAGTTTTCGTCGCGAGCATAGCGATCGGGGAAGATCTGGTAGACCATGCCCCGCTCGTACCAGGTGGGACGGTTCTCGCGGTGCTTGTAGACGGTAATCTGGAACGACGGGACCTCGGCGTAATCGTAGGTTACGCCCTCGCCACCGGTGCGACCCTGCGGTGCACCCAGGCGAACCTCGGGCTGGCCCTCGATGTTGCAGATAAAGCTGTACCAGATAAGACAGGGCTCAGTGCACTCAAGCTCTACGGTAAATATGCCGTCGCCCTCGTGCGTCATGGGATACCGAGACTCACCGATCTCATCGATCCAGGTGCGCAGGGTGAGCGTCGCCTGGTTGGGGTCGGCATCCTCCAAAATCACCGAGAGCGAAACGGAAGTTCCAGTGGTCACAGCGCCAAACGGAGTACGAAACTGCGGCAGACGGCTGTTGTGAATCAATCTCATAATACGGTCCAGTTCAATAGAATCACGGCCTGCGGGCCATGGGCTTTACGCACAGGATATAAGTATATCTGTTGTACACAGGCTGTATAAACAACATCCGTTTGCCATCGGCGAACGGTTGTCCTAGAAAATCGTTTTACCAACTACCTACAGAGAAGGGGCGCCCGGTTGGAGCGCCCCTTACATAGGGTTTGATTAGGTTTTGGATCGTCTGTGGGCTAGCGGCGCTTGCGGGTGGCCGTGGCCTTGCGGACGGACGTCTTCTTGGACGGAGCCTTTTTCTCTGCCGGAGCGGCGGGGGAGACCGGGGTCTCCTTGGCGGGCTCGGGCTTAGCCTTTACCTCGGCCTTGGGCTCCTCTTTGGCAGCAGCGGGCTTAGTCTCTGCCTTGGGAGTTGTGGCCTTTGCCGTGGTCTTCTTGACCGTCGTTGTAGTGCGCTTGCGCGTGGTGGTCTTGGCGGCCGGCTTGGCTTCGACGGTTGCCTCGGCCTTGGTCTCGGCGGGCGTCTCCTCGACTTTGGCGGCCGGCTTTGCGGCTGGCTTGGTCGTGGCGGCCTTCGTGATCGTCGACTTCTTTGCCGTGGCCTTCTTGGCGGTCGTGGTCTTGGTCGTCTTCTTGGCAGCGGTCTTTGCCGGAGCCTTGACGGCGGGTTTGGCCTCGGCGGCGACCTCGGCCTTTACCTCGGGAGCAGCCTCGGCTTCCGCGGCCTTCTTGGCAGCGGCGGTCGTGCGCTTGCGCGTGGTCGGTGCCTTGGCAGTGGTCGTCTTTGCTGCGGCGGTCTTGGTGGCAGCAGCCTTGGTCGTCGTAGCCTTCTTAGCCGTCGTCTTACGAGTCGTGGTCTTCTTTGCCGCAGGCTTCACCTCAGGCTCGGGCTCGGGAGCAGCCTCAGCCTTTAACTCAGGCTCGGCCTTTGCGGACTCAGCCTCAACCGGTTTCTCCACGGCCTTGGGCTCCTCAGCAGCCACCGGCTCGTCGACAACAGCCGCCGGCCTCTCAATCTCCGGGTGCATAAAGAAGTACAGATCCAGATACTTGTCGGCCGAGCGCGTCCAGCTAAAGTCCTGGCTCATGGCCTGCGTGACCAGCTGGTTCCATGCCTCACGGTTATCCCAGAACAGGCGTGCTGCGCGGAAGACCGCGTCGCCCATCTCGTCGCCGTTAAAGTTGCTAAACGAGAAGCCCGTGCCCTCGCCGGTAAACTCGTTGTACGGGATCACGGTGTCCTTCAGGCCACCGGTCTCGCGCACGATGGGCAGCGTGCCGTAGCGCATGGCGATGATCTGCGACAGGCCGCAGGGCTCAAACTTCGAAGGCATCAGGAACATGTCGGCGGCAGCATACATACGCTGTGAGAGCGCCGGGTCAAACTCGATGCGTGCGGCCATGGTGCCGGGGTACTTGTCCTGGAAGTAGCGCAGGCCGTCCTCGTAGTCGCGGTCGCCGGTGCCCAGCACCGCCACCTGCACGCCGCCGGCCAGGATGCGGTCGAGCGCGTACATGACCAGATCCAAGCCCTTCTGGCGCGTCAGGCGCGTGACCATCACCATAAGCGGGCGGTCGTCGCGAACCTCGAGGCCCAGCTCTTCCTGCAGTTTGGCCTTGCACACGGCCTTGCCGGAGCGGTCCTCGACGGTGTAGTTGGCGGCAATGCGTTTGTCGGTCGCCGGGTCAAAGCCCGCCACGTCAATGCCGTTCAAAATGCCCTGCAGCGCATAGGAGCGCTCGCGCAGCACACCGTCCAGGCCCTCGCCAAATTCGGGCGTCTGGATCTCGTTGGCATAGGTGGGGCTCACCGTAGTGATGGCGTCGGCATAACGTAGGGCGCCCAGCATGTAGTTGATGCTGCAGGCGTCGCAACGCAGCTGCGAAGCGGCCGCCGGAATGTGCGCCACACCCAGGATGTCCTCCATCACGGTATCGCTAAACTGGCCCTGGAACGCCACGTTGTGAATCGAGAAGACGGTCTTAACGCGGTCATACAGCGGCAGGCCCTGGTAGAACTCGCGCAAAAACACGGGAGCCAGCGCCGTCTGCCAGTCGTTGCAGTGCAGGATGTCGCACTCAAAGCCGGCCGGCAGGTGCTGCAGGCTCTCGGTGATGGCCTTGGAGAAGAACGCAAAACGCTCACCGTCGTCAAAGAAGCCGTACGGATAGTCGCGCGCAAAGTAGCGCTCGTTGTCGATGAACATATAGGTGACGCCGTCGTGCTCGAGCTTCTCGAGACCACAGTACTCATTGCGCCAGCCCAGGCTAACGTAAAAGTCGGAGAGGTGCTCCATCTGCGCCTTGTACTCGTCCTTGATGGTGGCATACTTGGGCACCATCACGATGACTTCGGCGCCGGCGCGCACAAGCGCCGCAGGCAGCGAGCCCGCCACGTCGCCCAAGCCACCGGTCTTCACAAACGGTGCGCACTCGGCCGAGGCAAACACGATCTGCATCTTTTTGCTGGAATCAGCCATATTGTCTCCCATGTTGTTATTCGAGAATAGCCGCCAGGCGCGAACCGGGCGGCTATTCTACATGTTACGAGCGATGTTGCGGTGCCAACGTTAACGCACGATCGTGGTATCGGAGGTTAACGGAGCCTTTCCCAGCACCAGGATATTCTCGGGCGTGCCGCGAAGCTCGGTGTTGGTGGGAACCACGTTGTTCTTGTCCAGGATGGCATTCTCAACACGGGCGCCACTCTTGATGATGCAGCTCTGGTTGATGATCGAGTTGGTCACCGAGGCTCCTTCCTCGACCACAACGCCGCGCGACAGGATCGAGTTGCGCACGGTGCCCTTGATGATGCAGCCGGCCGAGATGATCGAGTTACACGCGTGGCTGCCAGTCGCATAGCGCGAAGGCGGCACGTCGTGAGCCTTGGTCAGAATCGGGCGCTCGGGATCAAAGAGATGGTCGGCCACGGTCTGGTCGAGCAGGTCCATGCTGCGACGATACAGCGACTTCTCGCTAAACACGCCCACGACCTCGCCCTTGTACTCGTAGCTGCACACGTCGATGTTGCCAAAGTCGCCCTGGAGTGCCTCGAGCAGGTCCAGATAGTCGGCGGCCTGGTAGTGGTCGATAATCTCGAGCAGCGTCTCGCGGTTGACGATGCAGCAGTCCATAGAGGCGTTGTCGCCGTACACGACGCCGGCGCTCACGCCCGTCAGACGGCCGTTCTCGTTGATCTGCAGCTTGGTCTCGTCATCTACGTTGCGCGTGGCCTTGCAGTACACCACGGTCATCTGGGCACCGGAGTTCTCGTGCGCCTCGATGATGGTGTTGAGGTCCATGTTAAAGATGATGTTGGTGCCCATCATCACAACATAGGGCTTGTCCGAGCGCTGGAACAGCGTCTTGTTGGAAATGATGTCGCGCAGCAGGAAGCGCATGCCGCCCTTGGTGGTGCCATACGCGTTGCCGGGCACCATGAACAGGCCGCCCTTCTTGCGGTCCAGGCCCCAGTCCTTGCCCGAGCCCACATGGTCGATCAGCGAGCGATAGTTGCCCGGCATGACGACACCGACGGTCTTGATGCCGGCATTCATCATGTTGGACAGCGGGAAGTCGATCAGGCGGTAGCGGCCCAAAAACGGAACGGACGCGATGGGGCGGTCCTTGAGCAGCACGCTGCCGTAGGTCGAAGAGTAGTTAGCGGTGATATAACCGATGGCCTTGCGATTGATCATCGGATCATTCCCCCTTCCCGATAACGACGTCATTTCCAACGACGGCCGTATCCTTGGTGGTATCGACAGAGCCGAGCTTCACGCCCTCTTCGACCGTGGAGTTCTCGCCCAAAATAGCGCGGCAGATGTGCGCGCCGCTCTTAACGTGCGCACCCGGCAGCAGCACGGAGTCCTCGACCACGGCGCGCTCCTCGATGATGACATCGGTCGAAAGGATCGAGTGGCGAGCGGTGCCGTAGATCTTGCAGCCGTTGGAGACCAGGCAGTCGTCCAGACGGCCGTCCGGGCCAATGTAGTGCGGCGGACGCGTGGTGATGTTGGACATGATGGGGAAGTGCTTGTCGAACAGATCGAACTCGGGGTTGTTGCCCAACAGGTCCATCGAAGTCTCGTGGAAGCTGGCGATGGTGCCGACGTCCTTCCAAAAGCCGTGGAACTCATAGCTATACAGGCGCTTGCCCTCGCCGAGCAGCTTGGGGATGATGTCCTTGCCAAAGTCGTGGCTCGAACGCTGGTCCAGAGCGTCTTCCTCAAGCGCGTTGATCAGCACGTCGGCCGAGAAGATGTAGATGCCCATGGACGCGAGGTTCGAATCGGGCTTATCGGGTTTCTCGGTGAACTTGGTGATGCGGCCGTCCTCGGGGTCGGTGGTCAGGATGCCAAAGCGGCTGGCCTCCTCCCACGGCACGGGCATAACGCTCACCGTGAGGTCGGCGTTGTTCTCGATGTGCGTCTTGAGCATCTTGCGGTAATCCATGCGATACAGATGGTCGCCCGAAAGAATCAGGACGTACTTGGGGTCGTTGGCCTTGATGTAGTCGAGGTTTTGCGTAATGGCGTCGGCCGTGCCCGCATACCAGGCGCCGCCGGTCTGCGTCTCGTACGGCGGCAGGATCGACACGCCGCCGTCACGGCTGTCCAGATCCCAGGCCTCGCCGGATCCCACATAGGCATGCAGCAGGTAGGGGCGATACTGCGTCAGAACGCCCACCGTGTCGATGCCCGAGTTGGAGCAGTTGGACAGCGAAAAGTCGATAATGCGGAACTTGCCACCAAAGCTAACCGCCGGCTTAGCGATCTTTTGGGTGAGTGCCCCCAATCGGCTGCCCTGTCCTCCTGCGAGGAGCATCGCGATGCATTCTTTCTTACTCATCGATTTCTCCTTCTGTCATCGATGTTCCTAAACCCATTAGCGACGGGCGCGGCGCTCGGTCGCGCCCGTCGAGTAATGCCGTGCTGGCAAAGGGAACTCGCACGCCTTTACGCGTGCCAGATCTCGTCGCGGTACTCGCGAATGGTGCGGTCGCTCGAGAACCAGCCACTGGACGCGGTGTTGAGCAGGGCCTTGCGGTTCCAGGTCTCCTGGTCGCCGTAGCTGTTCGTGAGCTTCTCCCAAGCGTCGACGTAGCTGCGGAAATCGGCCATGACCAGGTCGGGGTCGTTGTTGTTCATGAGCTCGTTGTAGATGCTCTCGAAGTTGCCCGAAAGACCCGCAAACGTGTTGTCCTTGAGCTCGTCCATCACGCGGCCCAGGCGCTCGCGGTCGCCGTTGAGGGTATCCCACGCAAAGTAGCTGTTGGATGCCCAGAGCTGCTCGACCTCGGGAGCGGTCAGGCCAAAGATGGCCTCGTTCTCGCGGCCGGCCAGGTCGGCGATCTCGATGTTGGCGCCGTCGAGGGTGCCCAGCGTAATGGCGCCGTTCATCATGAGCTTCATGTTGGACGTGCCCGAGGCCTCTTTGCCGGCCGTGGAGATCTGCTCCGAGATCTCGGCGGCGGGGTAGATGAGCTGGGCGTTGCTCACGCGGAAGTTGGGGATAAAGCAGACCTTCATGACCTCGTTGACGCGCGGGTCGTTGTTGATGACATCGGCCACGGAGTTGATCAGACGGATAGTCTCCTTGGCAAAGGTGTAGCTCGAGGCAGCCTTGCCGCTAAAGATGAAGGTCGTCGGCGTCACGTGGAAGTTGGGATCGGCGATGCGACGGTTGTAGATGTCCATCACCTTCATGATGTTCATGAGCTGGCGCTTGTAGGCATGGAAGCGCTTAACCTGAACATCGAAGACGGTGTTGGGGTCGATGACCAGACCGGTCTCGGCCTTAACGTAGGCGGCCAGACGCTCCTTGTTGGCGCGCTTGGAGGCACCCACGGCCTTCAGGAACTCGGTGTCGTCCTTAAACTCCTTGAGCTTCTCCAGTTCAAAGGCGTCCTTCAGCCAGCCGTCGCCAATAGCCTCGGTCACGAGCTTGGCGTAGGTGGGGTTGGCCTCGGCAAAGAAGCGACGGTGCGAGATGCCGTTGGTCTTGTTGTTGAACTTCTCGGGCGTGAGGGCATAGAAGTCCTTGAGCACGATGTTCTTGATGATGTCGGAGTGGATCTTGGCCACGCCGTTGACGCTGTGGCTGCAGATCACGGACAGGTTGGCCATGCGGATTTCGCCGTCCCACAGGATGGCGGTCTGGCGCAGACGCTCCTGCCAGCCCTCCTGCGTGGTGTCGAACGACTCGTGCCAACGACGGCTGATCTCGTCGATGATCTGGTACACGCGGGGGAGGAGCTTGGAGAACGTGCCGATGGGCCACTTCTCCAGAGCCTCGGGCAGAATGGTGTGGTTGGTGTAGCTCACGACCTGCGTCACGATGTTCCAGGCGTCGTCCCACTCGAGCTTCTTCTCGTCGATGAGGATACGCATGAGTTCGGGGCCGCACATGGCGGGGTGGGTATCGTTGGTATGGATGGCCACAAACTGCGGCAGCAGCTCCCAGTTCGCGCCGTGCTCCTTCTCAAAGGTGTCGAGCAGGCTGTAGATGCCGGCCGAGACAAACAGGTACTCCTGCTTCAGGCGCAGCAGACGGCCGTGCTCGCCGGCGTCATTGGGGTAGAGGATGGCGCTGATGGCCTCGGCCTCGGCGCGCTCGGCGTCTGCCAGGGCGTAGTCGCCGCGGTTGAAGGCCTCCAGATCGAAGTGCTCCTCGACCGGCTCGGCGGCCCAGACGCGCAGCTTGTTGACGGTCTCGCCGGCATAGCCCACGACGGGGATGTCGTAGGGGACGGCCAGGATGTCCTGCGTGTCCACCGTGCGGTAGAACGTGCGGCCGTTCTCCTCAAAACCCTCGACGTGGCCACCAAACTTGATGGTCACGGCCTTGTCCTGACGGCGGACCTCCCAGGGATAGCCGTGGGTGAGCCACTCGTCGGTGGCCTCGACCTGGCTGCCGTTGACGATCTCCTGCTTAAACAGGCCGTAGCGGTAGCGCATGCCGTTGCCGTAGCCGGCAATGCCCTCGGCTGCCATGGAATCCAGGAAGCATGCGGCCAGACGGCCCAGGCCACCGTTGCCCAGTGCCGGATCGGGCTCCTGGTTCTCGATGACGGACAGGTCGAAGCCCATATCGTCGAGCGCCTCGGCGACCATGTCGCGCACGCCAAAGTTGAGCAGGTAGTTGTCGAGAAGGCGGCCGATCAAAAACTCGATCGAGAAGTAGTACACGCGCTTCTTGCCCTCGGCGGTGACGCGGGCGTCGCTGGCGGTGGCAACGGTGCGGGCCTTCTCGGCCACGAGCTTGGCCAGGGCGTTAAAGCGGTCGAGGTCGCTGGCGGCCTCGACGCTCTTGCCGCTGATGCTCATGACGGCATCGCGATAGAGCTCGGTAAACTCCTGCTTGTTGTCGAAGATCTTATTCATACGTTCCTTTCCCCCGGGGGATATCTCCCGGAACGGTTATGACTTACATCCTACGCCCCCGTGGGGCGGGTAATTACAGTGGTAACGGCTTTGTTACGCGTCCTTAGCGGTCGACTTAACAGAAGCTGACTTGGCCTTGGGAGCAGCCTTTTTGGTGGCTGCCTTCTTGGCCGTGGTGGACTTTGCCGAAGCCTTGGCAGTGGGCTTGGCAGCCTTAGCCTTGGCTGGAGCCTTCTTAGCGGCTGCGGTCTTGGGCTTCACCGAGGACGTGCGCTTCTTGGGCGCAGCCTTAGGCTCCTCAACCACGGGCGGCTTATAGCTGCTGGGACCGCGGCGCTTAAGCACCACGCCAGCCAGGCCAGGAACCTTGATCTCGATGGAGTCCATCTGCCCGTTCCAGGGATAGGGCTCGCTCGAGCAGGTGTAGGGCTCCTTGCCGGCATAGCCGCTGCCGCCAAACTCGGGACGG
This sequence comes from uncultured Collinsella sp., assembly GCA_900545615.1. Taxonomy (GTDB): domain Bacteria; phylum Actinomycetota; class Coriobacteriia; order Coriobacteriales; family Coriobacteriaceae; genus Collinsella. Next base: position 39,316 of record UQZM01000005.1, on the reverse strand, counting down.
TCGGAATCGAAGATGACCTCCCAGTCACCCTCGCGCGGCACGCCCACGCGGAAGCTCTCGTAGCTCGCCGGGTCAAAGTTGATCAAGATCACCAGGTCGTCGTTGACGTCCTCGCCCTGGCGCACAAAGCTCACGATGGATTGCTTGGAGTTGTCCGCGTCGATCCACGTAAAGCCGTCGTCGGTGTAGCCGCGCTCGTATAGGGCGGGCTCGGCGGTGTATAGGTGGTTGAGCGCCTTGATAAACGCCTGATGGTGCGCATGGGTCTCGTACTGCTCGGTCAGGAACCACTGGATGGACTCGTAGTAGCGCCATTCAATAAACTGGCCGATCTCGTTGCCCATAAAGTTGAGCTTGGCACCGGGGTGCGTCATCTGGTAGAAGGCCAGCGTGCGCAGGCCGGCAAACTGGCGCCACCAGTCGCCCGGCATGCGGCCGATGAGCGAGCACTTGCCGTGCACGACCTCGTCGTGGCTCAGCGGGCAAATAAAGTTCTCGGTAAAGGCGTACATGATGGAGAACGTGAGCAGCCCGTGGTTGCCGGGGCGCCACGGAAAATCGGTCTGCATGTAGTGCAGGGTGTCGTTCATCCAGCCCATGTCCCACTTGTAGTGGAAGCCCAGGCCGCCGTCCTGCGGCGGATAGGTCACGAGCGGCCACGCGGTGGACTCCTCGGCCATCATCATCACGTCGGGGTAGTGCGCCTCCACAGCGCAGTTGACCTGACGGATAAACGCGCTGGCGTCCAGGTCTTCCTCGGTGCCGTACTTGTTGAACTTCTTTTGACCCGGATCGTCGATGCCAAAGTTGAGGTACAGCATACTGGACACGCCGTCCATGCGAATGCCGTCAACGTGGAAGTTCTCGAGCCAGTACAGCACGTTAGAGACCAGGAAGGAGCGGACCTCGCCACGGGCGAAGTCGAACTTATGCGTGCCCCAGTTGGGGTGAATCTCGTGCTCAAACAGCATGTGACCGTTAAAAGTGGCAAGGCCGTGGGAGTCGGCGCAAAAACCGCCGGGTACCCAGTCCATGATCACGCCGATGCCAGCCTCGTGGCACGCATCGATAAAGTGCATGAGCTGCTGCGGGTTGCCGTAGCGCGAGGTGGCGGCGTAGTAGCCGGTCGTCTGGTAGCCCCAGGAGCCATCGAAGGGATGCTCCATGAGCGGCATGACCTCGATATGCGTGTAGCCCATGTCGCGCACGTAGTCTACGAGCTCCACCGACAGGTCGTCGTAGGTGTAGAACTCGCCGCGCTGCGCGGGGAAGGGGTCCATGGGGCCGGGGTAGTTGCCGTACTCGTCCGGCTCGCCCTGCGGCGCGTCGCCGTGGCGCTTCCACGAGCCAATATGCACCTCGTAGATGTTGAGCGGCTGCGACATGTGGTTGTGGCCGGCGCGGCGCTTGAGCCACGCGGCGTCGTTCCACTTATAGCCGTCGAGGGTCCACAGCACGCTGGCGGTACCCGGAGGGCACTCGGCCTTGAAGGCGTATGGATCGGCCTTGTAGAGCTTTTCGCCCTCGTTGGTCTCGATCAGGTACTTATAGAGCTGGCCCTGCTCGGCGCCAGGAATAAAGCCTTCCCAGATAGCGCTCGTATGCACGGGCACCAGCGGGTTGGCTTCTTCATCCCAGTCGTTAAATTCACCAATGACATGGACGCTCTTTACGTCGGGCGCCCAAACGCAAAAACGCCAGCCGCGCGTACGGTTCTGCGTATCGGGGTGCGCGCCCATCTTTTCCCAGCTGCGCTCCCACATGCCAATGCCAAACAGATAGACATCGTCCTTAGAGAGCTCCGGTGCGTGCGGAGCCGGCTTGCGGGTTGCGGGCTTTTTAGTTGCTGGCTTTAGCTTTGTATCGCTCACGTTTGATCCCATCATGACGCGGCAGCGTGTTGCCTTGGTGACTAGATGCGAAAGGTCCAAGGCTGCACGAATCGAAGGGACGGCGATAGTTCTATGATTCGTTCCACCTCGCGTGCTCGGTGGAACTTTCGGCACGAAATACGATAACACCTGTTCGTTACTTTTATGGAGAAAAGTGGATTTGCGGCGGTGTTTAATCGGCGAGCGCCATGTTTAGACCACTGGCAGAATTGCGATGGTAAAACTCTTGACAGTTTTACCAATTAGGGTTTCAAGATTGTTAGTCTGACGTTTGGTAAAACGTTTTTAGCAGGATGTTTACCATTTGACATCGAAAGGTTCGTTTATGTCCCGTACCGCCGCTCCCAGGGTTGCTTTTCTTTTCGATTGCGATGGCACGCTGGTTAATAGCACCCCCGTTTGGGCCTATGCCCAGCCCGAGTTATTGCATCGCCACGGGATTGACGTGACCGTGGATGATTTTGCCCAATTTGAGCACCTGTCGCTCGAGGACGAATGTCAGGCATACCACGACACGTGGGGCATTGGCATAGGTGGCGAGGATCTGTATCGCGAGCTGGGCGAGATTCTGATCGATGGCTACTCCAAGGTACCGCCGCGCGAGGGCCTGCTGGCATTTTTGGAGCAGGCGAAGGCGGCTGGTATTGCCATGTGTGTGGCCACGTCCACGCCAGCCGAGCTGGTAAAGTCTGCACTTGCTGGTGCCGGGCTTGACGCTTACATGGAGTTTGTTACCACGACGGGCGAGGCTGGACGTTCCAAACAGTTCCCGGATGTGTATGAACTTGCGCTGCGTCGCTTGGAGGAGCGCCACGGGCGCAAGTTTGAGCGCGCATGGGTGTTTGAGGATGCGATCTTTGGCCTTAAGAGCTCCGGCGCCGCTGGCTTTAAGCGCGTGGGCATCTATGACCCGCATGGTCGCATGAAGCGTGACGATGTGCGCGCCAACTGCGACATCTTTATCGACAGCTACGAGGAGCTGGACCTTGCTCGCGTGCTTTCTTTTGAGGGCTAGGCGAGGTCGTTGTCCGAGAAAGTATTAGTAGTATGCGGCTCCCCTGTAGTGACGAGCGCAGAGCTACTGAGCCGACTGGTAGGGGAGTGCGACCACGTCGTCGCTGTGGACCGCGGCCTGGATGTCCTTCTAGGTGCCGGCTTGAGCTGCGACGTCTATGTCGGTGACGCCGACACGGTAAGCGATGAGGGCCGAGCTCTAGTCGATGCCGCCAAGGACTTCGAAGTAGAGCGCCACAACCCCTACAAGGACTACACCGATCTGGCCCTAGCTCTAGACGCAATCCGCCGCCGCTGGCCCGGTGCCGAACTAGTATCAACCTGCGCCACCGGAGGCCGCCCCGACATGGCCCTGTCCGTGCTGGGGCTGCTTGCGGGCTACAAGGACGCCCCCGTCTGGATAGAAGAGGACAACGTAACCGCCCGCATCTTGCACGAAGGCGAATCCTGGACTATACAAAGCCACGAGAACAGCACCTTCTCCATCGTCGCCCTAGCCCCCAACACCGAAGTAACCGAACAAGGCCTAGAATGGGAACTAGACCACAGCCCCTTGGGATTACTAGTCGACACCGGCATCAGCAACATCGTCCGGGGCACGGCAACCATTCAAGTCCATCAAGGCGTGGCAATAGGATTCTTGTTGCATCAGGGTTTTATCGGGACGGCGGATAAAAATAATCGCTCGAAGAGTGATTATTTCTGCCCCAGGAAAACCCGTAAGTAAGAGATTCAACCCAAAAAACTTCTTGCACAACCAAGAATCTTCCCCTATAGTACTACCTCGTCACGGGGGCGTAGCTCAGCTGGGAGAGCGCTTGACTGGCAGTCAAGAGGTCAGGGGTTCGATCCCCCTCGTCTCCACCATCGTGAATGCAGAGCCTTCGGGAAACCGCGGGCTCTTTTTATATACAGCCACCATGCACCCCAAAGTACCGCCACAAAAAGTTGCGCAATTAATTTCCCATATCTGTACATAGTTTGTTAGACAAACATAATTAAACAGGACGACAAGAAGGGCCAACTCGACCCCATTATCGCCACGCAACACGCACCGCACCCCAATAACCTGCGCCAACGTGAACAACACCCCAAAACAACCCCCCTTGATCACGCAAAATGAACGAAATGTTGTTCACCACTAACCAAATAGGTTTCGTTACCAGCTTGTGCTATGATACCTAAGGTTACATGAGTTCAACTGTGCTCACGGCTCTAGCAAGTCACAAAGCACAGGGTCGATCAGCATCCGGCCGTAACGGCGGTGCTAGAAACACCACGAGCTCCAATAAAGATGTCATGCAACGTTAATTATTTGCATTGAGTTAATTTGAGGATGCATTTAATAGTTTCGCATGACAATACGTAGCAGTTCTGCAGCTGTTTGCGTGCGGTCCAGTTTTGTACCCGCTTGACTGGCCCGCACGCAGCCAGCTGGGGACGTGGTCATTTTGCGATACACGTCCGCGTCTCTAGCAGCTGTATTTGTACATACCGTTCACGGTGGGGCAGAGCCACGTGCTTGTCTGACTGGGCTCAGGGTTTGAATATGGAGCGCCTTCGCGCACAAGCGCCCTGGCGAAGCCATACCCAAACCCCATGAGCCACATGTAAGACAGCAAGGGGGTGGTGCTCGTGTGGTATGTGATCCAGGTCATAAACGGTCGCGAAGACGTAATGCGCGAGCGCATCGAGCGCGTGGTGCCGTCTGACGCCATGCAGGAGATCTTTTATCCCCAATATCAAACCGAGATCAAGGTTCACGGCGAGTGGGTCAACACGACCAAGCCGCTGTTCCCCGGTTATCTCATCTGCGATTCAGCAGATCCCCGCACCGTGCAACAGTATCTGCTGCGCATGGACGACTTTGCCAGGGTGCTTTCCCAGGACGGTCAGTTTGTGCCGCTGGCAAAAGAAGAGACCCAGCTCATTGGCAGTTTTACCAATAGGGGAGACCGCGTAGTTCCCATGAGCGAGGCCTTAAAAGACGGCGACCAGGTCGTAGTGATGTCTGGTCCGCTGTTGGGCCACGAAGGCCTTATCAAAACCATTAACAGACGCAAGAGCACGGCTTATTTGGAGCTCGATCTGTGCGGCCGACGCGTAACCACTCGCGTGGGCCTCGCAGTGCTTTCCAACGAGCAGCGTGTGATGCGCAACCTCAAAAAGGCGATTGCCTAGCTGCTGGCGACCGCAATATCAAACAGGGAGGATTCCCGACCGGGGACGAAGTGTTGGAAGAGAACGTGTCGGATAAAACTCAATATGCAACGGATACGCCTGTGGGGGCGGCGCTGATTGCTCAGGCCATGGACCGGCGCGAGGGCGCCGGCCGTTACAAGGCCATGCAATCCATCATGGACTGGGACCGCTCGCGCCTAGCCTACAGGGCCGTCAAGCGCGCGTTCGACATCGTTTTCAGCGGTGCCGTGCTCGTCGTCATCGCGGTCCCCAGCATGGTGCTCGCGGCGTTCATCCGTCTGGAGAGCGAGGGCAGCCCCTTCTACAGCCAGATCCGCGTGGGCCAGACCCGCCCCGACGGCAGCCTGACTACCTTCCGCATGTGGAAGTTCCGTTCCATGTACAGGGACGCCGACGAGCGCCTCGCCGAACTTAAGGAGCAGAACGAGATCGCCGGCGCCATGTTCAAGATGAAGAACGACCCGCGTGTCACCAAGATCGGAAAGTTCATCCGCAAGCACTCCATCGACGAGTTCCCGCAGTTCCTGAACGTGTTCATGGGTCAGATGTCCGTCGTCGGCCCGCGCCCGCCGCTGCCCAATGAGGTCGCGGAGTATACCGAGTACGACCTGCAGCGCTTGGCTGTGAAGCCGGGCATCACCGGCTGGTGGCAGGTGACTGACCGCAACGATACCGACTTCGACGGCATGGTTCGTCGTGATCTTGAATATATCGCCAAGCGCGGCATAGCCACTGACCTGAAGATCGTGGCGCTCACGGTTGTTGAAATGATAACGGGGGGGGTGCCTGCTAGAGGCATTTCCCGAGACTTTTCCGTTGGCGGGGTGCTAGCCCATGCCTAGGAAACCTACCGGGACCCTCTTCTACCGCATATGCAAGAGAACGTTCGATATAGCTTTCAGCGCCGGTTGCACCGTGCTGCTGGCGATTCCCATGGCAGGAGTCTGTGCCGCGATATGCGCGGAGTCTCCTGGCTGCCCGGTCTACACGCAGGAGCGCGTGGGCAGGGGAGGCCGGGTGATTCGCGTGCTTAAGCTCCGCAGCATGGTCACCGATGCCAATGATGTCCAGAAGTACCTAAGCCCTGAACAGCTGCACCAGTGGGAGGTCGAGCGCAAAGTCGATGACGACCCGCGCATCACTAAAGTGGGCCAGTTTATCCGTAAGTGTTCTATCGACGAGGTGCCGCAGTTTCTCAATGTGCTCAAGGGTGACCTCTCTGTCATCGGTCCGCGTCCCATCACGCGCGATGAGTTGGAGCAGCATTTCTCCGACGAGGAGAGGGAGGAGCTGCTGAGCGTCACCCCGGGCATTACCGGTCTATGGCAGGCCACTGACCGCAACGCCGCGACCTTCGAGAGCGGCTTGCGTCAACAGATTGAACTTCACTACGTGCGCAATCGTTGTTTTTGTATCGATTGGAAATGTTTCACTGGCACATTCGGTGCCATGTTTGGGAAATCCAAGACGGGCCGTTAATGAAATCAACAGTAGATAAAGAGAAGGCCAACGCCTTAAAAATTCTGGTGGTAAGTCAACACTATAAGCCCGAACCGTTTAATGTCTCTGAAGTATGTGAGGGGTTGGTGCGGCTTGGTCACGACGTCACAGTCCTAACGGCTTTGCCAAATTATCCGGATGGCATGGTGCCAGAGGAATTCCGTCGGGGCAAGCATAATAACGAGATGGTTGATGGCGTGCGTGTGGTGCGTGTTCCCATAATCGCCCGAGGTGCCGACTTAAAGGGCCTCAACAAACTTAGACGTATAGCCAATTATGTCTCGTTTCCCATTGCGGCATGGTTGACACGTGCCGCAATGGATAGACGCTACGACTGCGTGATTTGTATGCAGTTCTCGCCCATTCTTATGGCGCTGCCCGCACTCCGCATCGCGGAGAACCAGGGAATTCCGTGCCTCTTGTGGTCGTTTGATTTATGGCCCGAGGATATGCTGACAGGTGGCTTGAACCGTAACGGTCTTCCTTTCAATATCATGCGCCGAGTGTCCCGCAGCATTTATGGTCGCGCCGACATGGTGGCCGTGACCTCCCCAGGATTTTCAACCTACTTCGAAGAGCAGCTTGGCCTGCCGGAGCTTAAAACTACTTGGCTCCCTCAGTTCGCTGAAGAGGCATTTGAGCACGTCTCCAACGCACCCTCCTACGTAGACGACGAGACAGTGTTTACCTTCGCCGGCAACATAGGCGGCAACCAGGGTGTTGAGACCATCGTTCGAGCCGCCGCGCTCGCTGCCGATTCGCCTGTGCGAGTTCGCATTGTCGGCTCTGGCTCTCATCTTGCGTTCTGCAAGGAGCTCGCCGCTGAACTGGGGGCTGACAACGTTGAGTTCATAGACCGTAAGCCGATCGAGGCCATGCCGAATGTTTACGCAAACTCCGATGTCATGCTGCTCACGCTATCCAGGCCAGCAGACGGCGGATCTCTGGTCCCCGTTTACACGATTCCCCGCAAGTTCCAGTCCTATCTAGCGGCAGGTAAACCTGTCCTATGCGCGGTTGACGGCACGGTTGGCGAAATTGTGGAGGAATCAGGTTGCGGCGTCACATGCCCGGCTGAGGATCCCAAAGCTCTTGCCGAAGCAATGCGACGGTTTTCGAGGCTCAACCCTGAGGAACGCACCGCTATGGCGGAAGGTGCTCGTCGACTTTACGCAGAACGTTTTTCGCGCCGGAAATTCTTCAAACGACTTCTAGAAAGTATTGATGATTTGGTAAATATGAAAGGCATCAGATGAGCTCCTTTAAAGACAAGACCCTGATGATCACGGGCGGCACCGGCTCGTTCGGCAACACCGTCCTCAAGCACTTCATGGACTACGACCTGGCCGAGATCCGCATCTTCTCCCGCGACGAGAAGAAGCAGGACGACATGCGCCACCGCTTGCAGGAGAGGTCCCCCGAGCTCGCGTCCAAGGTGCGCTTCTTCATCGGCGACGTGAGGAACGCCCAGTCGGTGCGCGACGCCATGCACGGCGTGGACTACATCTTCCACGCCGCCGCCCTCAAGCAGGTGCCCTCCTGCGAGTTCTTCCCCATGGAGGCCGTGCGCACCAACGTCATCGGCACGGACAACGTGCTTCACGCCGCCATCGACGAGGGCGTGGACCGCGTCGTGTGCCTGTCCACCGACAAGGCGGCCTACCCCATCAACGCCATGGGCAAGTCCAAGGCCATGATGGAGTCCATCATCTACGCCAACGCCCGCAACGGCGCCGGCCGCACCACCATCTGCTGCACGCGCTACGGCAACGTCATGTGCTCTCGCGGCTCGGTCATCCCGCTGTTCATCGACCGCATCCGCAAGGGCGAGCCGCTCACGGTCACCGACCCCAACATGACCCGCTTCCTCATGAACCTGGACGAGGCCGTAGACCTGGTCCAGTTCGCCTTCGAGCACGCCAACCCCGGCGACCTGTTCATCCAGAAGGCGCCGGCATCGACCATCGGCGACCTCGCCGAGGCGGTGCAGGAGGTCTTCGGCCGCGTTGGCACCCAGGTCATCGGCACCCGCCACGGCGAGAAGCTCTTCGAGACCCTCATGACCCGCGAGGAGCGCCTGAGGGCTGAGGACATGGGCGGCTACTACCGCGTCGCCTGCGACTCGCGCGACCTGAACTACGACAAGTTCGTCATCGACGGCGAGGTCGAGACCCAGGCCGACGAGTCCTACACCTCCCATAACACCGACCGGCTCGACGTGGCCGGCACCATCGCCAAGATAAAGACCGCCGAGTACGTGCAGCTGGCCCTGGAGGGCCGCGAGCACGAGGCGGTGCAGTAGGGTGAGGGTCCTCATCACCGGCGCGAGAGGCTTCGTGGGCAGAAACCTCTGCTGCGCCCTCAAGAACATCCGCGACGGCAAGGACCGCCGCGCCAAATACCAGGCCCTGCTACCGCTCGAGGTCATGGAGTACGACGTCGACTCGACCCCCGAGGAGCTTGACGGCTACTGCTCCCGTGCCAACTTCGTCTTCAACCTTGCCGGCGTCAACCGCCCCAAGGACCAGTCCGAGTTCATGGAGGGCAACTTCGGGTTTGCCTCCATGTTGCTTGACACCCTCGAGCGTCACGGCAACAAGTGTCCCGTAATGCTCTCCAGCTCCGCGCAGGCGAGCCTCTCTGGCCGCTTCGAGGGCTCGGTCTACGGCGAGTCCAAGCTGGCGGGTGAGGGCCTGTTCCGCGAGTACTCCGAGAGGACCGGCACACCGGTGCTCATCTACCGCTTCCCGAACCTGTACGGCAAGTGGTGCCGCCCGCGCTACAACTCCGCCGTGGCGACCTTCTGCGACGCCATCGCGAACGGCCGCCCCTACACCGTGAACGACCCCTCGGTGGAGCTGGAGCTCCTCTACATCGACGACCTTGTCGACGAGATGCTGGGCGCCCTGCTGGGGGAGGAGCACCGCTGCGGATACGACGGACTGGACCGCGTGGAGGGCGAGGACTTCTGCTACGTGCCCCAGACCGACGTCAAGTCGCTCGGCGAGATCGTCTACCTGCTGGGCGGCTTCCGCGACAGCCGAGAGACGCTGTCGGTACCTGACCTGGCGGAGGGCTCCTTCTCCAAGAAGCTCTGGAGCACGTTCCTTTCCTACTACGAGCCGGGGCACTTCGCCTACGGTCTCAGGCCCAACACCGACGACCGCGGATCGTTCACCGAGTTCCTGCGCACGCCGGAGCGCGGCCAGGTCTCCATTAACGTAAGCAAGCCCGGCATCACCAAGGGCAACCACTGGCACATGAGCAAGTGGGAGAGGTTCCTGGTGGTCTCCGGCACCGCGAGCATCAAGTTGAGGAAGATAGGGGAGGACGCGGAGGGCAACCCGTTCCCCGTCGACGAGTACATCGTGAGCGGCTCAGATATGCGCGCCGTCGAGATGATCCCCGGCTACACGCACTCCATCACCAACCTGTCCGACACCGAGGACCTCGTGACGGTCATGTGGGCCAATGAGCCTTTCGACCCAGAGAATCCCGATACATATTTTGAAGCAGTCTAATTATGAACTTCGTCAGACGGTTCTTATCTATTAGGCTCGACTGGTTGCTTATTGGGCTTATCGTTGGATTCGCAGTTTGTCTCAACAGCTGTAGCGCTGTATCGACATTGAAGGGCTACTCGTCGTTGTGCTTGCCCTTTGCACTTCTAGCTTGCCTGCTTTTGCTCATGCTCACAGATGTAGAAAAGAATAATACCGCGTTAACTGGTGGGCTTCTTGTGTTTGTACTACCGGTTGTGATTTCCGCTTTGGGTAATCTTGACAATTCAAATGTTATCAATTCCCTAACGCTATTAAGCTGTATTACCTTGGCTTACCTTTGTGTAAGAAAATTAGGCTCCATTTTGATGTGCCGCATTTTTGTACAGCTTATGTGCATTAGTGCTGCTATGTCTCTCATACTCTATCTCGCAACCAATTTTTTGCGTTTGAATCTGCCGTTCCCTGTACTTGAAAATGTTAACGGAATTCATTACAAAACCATCTTCATTGTTTCTCAGTATGCTGAAACATATATTGATGGCAGTAAGAGTATGGGGTTTTTCTGGGAAAGCGGTATTTTTGCTTCCTATCTGCTTCTTGCTATTGCGGTTGAATTCATGGTCGAGGAAAAAGCATCGATGAGTAGGTTGGCCTTACTCGTTATTACGCTGTTTACAACCGGCTCTACTGCTGGTTATCTGCTTCTTCCGATTACACTATCTATTGGATTGCTGAAGAGTGGCGGGCGCGGACGTGTGGCGATTTCTGTTGGTCTCGTCATTGTCGTTTTATGGATCTTTACAAATTATTCAGCAATTCTAAACGCGTTAGAGCAGATTAACCCAGCCTTGTTTTGGAAGCTCGGGGATGCCGACGCTGTTACAAAACTAACGAGGCTTCAGTCTCCGAGCGTTTGTTGGGACCTATTTTCCGCGAATCCGATTTTTGGACTCGGCTACGGAGACGCTCTCGAAGCCTATTCAACCGTTGCCGCAAGCTCTGCTACCATCGATTCTTTAACGACGACTAGTTTCTTTCAACTCGCTGCTTTCGGCATTTCTGGATTTGCCATGTGGGGACTTACGATATATGCGCTCACAGGAACTGGGCGCCTTCCCCTGTCCTCAGGTATTATGCTCGTTCTTCTGTTCGTCATAATAATCAACAAGGAACCGCATACCGCTTCTGTGATGACCTACATTCTGCTCTTTTCCTTTCTCTCCTTCACCGGCAAGACTTCAGAAAGGGCTTTAAATTTATGCTGTGGGGGTACACATGCATAGCAGCCTCAAACTAAGCGTTGCGGCAAACGCGGGGATTAAGGTCCTAGCGCTCATTGTGTCCCTGCTTTCAACGCCTCTTATGATGTCATTCTTTTCGAACGACACCGTTCTTGGTGCTTGGTTCACAGTGCTCTCTGTGCTGAACTGGATCTCATTCTTTGATTTTGGGATTGGCAATGGGCTACGCAATGATTTGACTTATGCGCTTAACGAAGACAATAAGGAGAGGGCTCGAGTTGTAATATCCTCGTCGATTTTCGTTCTCGGTACAGTTGTACTCGCATTGATTCCTTTAGGCGCGGCGGCATCTGTCCTCGTCAACTGGAATTCAGTCTTCTCAGTCAGTACGGATGAGATTTGCGGAACAACTCTTGCCGCATGCATGGCTGTCGTCATCGTAGGGACCTTGCTGCAGCTTGTTCTCAAACTCGTGAATTCTCTCCTCTACGCTGTTCAGCGAAACGCTGCTCCAGCGCTTCTCCTCCTCGTCTCAAACTGCCTCATCCTCATTGCCATAGCATTCCCACCCATTCTGGCAAAGAATGGTGAAAGGTTCATGTACATGTGCGTGGTCGAGATGATCGCCCTCTCGGCTCCACTTATTGTCGCCGCCTTCGTGCTTTTCACAACTGAGCTTAAGGAGCATGTTCCAAGATTCAAATACGTGCGGACGAGCTACTTTCGTTCGCTTGGCTCGCTTGGCATCCAGTTCTTTACCATTCAGATTGCCTTGCTTTTCGTGTCGTCAACCAACGAGCTATTTATCGGTTCACTCTGCGGTTCCGGAAACGTTGTACCTTACTCCGTGGCATATAGGGTATTCAATCTAATCCTCGTATTCTTTGGAGTCATGGCTCAGCCCATTTGGTCCGACATGGCAGGGTCCTATTCTTTGGGCAACAGAAGTAGGCTTCTTTCGGTGCACAGGAAGTATCTGAGACTCTCGGTCATCGCATCTGTCGGGACAATCATAATAGGCCTGTTCATTAATCCCATCCTAAATATATGGTTGAGAGGTCAGGCGCCCACGCTTACGTTCGCGGAGTCCGCTTCCCTTGTCTTCCTTGTCGTTGCCACTGTTTTCACCAATTCTGAAACATGCCTGGGAAACGCCACTAATCGTTTGAGACCCCAAGTGATTTTCTATTGCCTTGGCGCTATAGCAAAGTATCCGATTTCTGCTGGTTTTTCTGCTATTGCTCAGGGCTGGGCTTCCGTTGTATTTGCGAACGGTCTCGTTCTCGTCCCCGTTCTGATTTCGCAACACATTTCAAATCGATGGCTTACTTCGGGTGGCGAGGAGGATTCCCTTGGGTCAAAGTAAAAATAAAGAAGTACTTTTCTTTCTTGGCGGATTGTTCCCACACGAACGTGAGGATGAAATTAGAAAGTTAACGAAATCAGGGCTTCAGAGTGCCGCAAACAATCTCCAATGGAAGTTCGTCAAAGGATATGACTCTTGTCTGGGCGCTGAAAATGTCCATATTTTTAACTCTGAGTACATTGGCTCCTTTCCGAAGAGGTACTCCGGCCTCTACATTCGCCGATATAATTTCCGGCACTCCAAAACCTCTAATGAAGACGTCGGTGCCGGCTTCATTAATCTTCCTGTATTAAAGGAGTTTTCACGCGCCGCAAGACTGTGTTCTGAGATTGATAGAATTGACTGTGACAGTTGTGCACAGTTTTATTTCGTAGGCTATGCCGCCACCTATCCCATTGTGACCGCTCTACATCATGCGAAAAAGAAATTTCCCAATAGTGTTGTCGCCCTTATCGTTCCAGATTTACCTCAATACATGGAGTTGGGTAGACGAGGCGCGGGATTTCTGCACAAGCTGAAGAACCATATCGTTTCAAACGGCATGAAGGGCATGGACTGCTACGTCCCCTTGACTGCAGCAATGGCTCCCTACCTTGGAGTTGATTTGACCAAGTGCGCTGTCGTCGAGGGCATTGCTGACGAATATGTCGCTTCTGGCCCTGGCACTACTGCTCAAGATCTTCCTGAACGGTATATCCTGTACACGGGGACGCTCCAATACCGATACGGTCTAGGCGAGTTAATTTCTGCATTTAAGGAGCTTGACGATACGGGAATCGGCCTTGTTGTTTGCGGCGACGGCGAGGCAGCAAATGAAATTGCGGCTCTGCAGTCTGAAAATCCTATGGTGCGATACCTTGGCGTATTGCCACCTCAAGAGATTAAAGGCCTACGCAACGGTGCCACCCTTCTCGTGAACCCACGCAAGAACGAAGGGGATTACACGAAATTTAGTTTTCCCTCGAAGATGATGGAGTACCTTGCATCGGGAGTGCCGACCGTCGCCTACTGGCTCGATGGAATGCCTAATGACTACAAAGGTCTTTTCATTGATGCAACAGACGGCGGCCTAAAGGTTGCTTTAAATCGAGCTCTCGCTATGGATTCTGAAAAGTTGTACCAACTTTCCTCTCGTGCGAAAACCTACGTCCTCAACCACAAGAATTCAAAGAATCAATGCGCACGTACTCTTGAACTATTCAGAAAGGAATCTATGTACATTGAGCGATAATCATTTTTTCAATATTCCCGTCGCAATATTCATTTTCAAAAGGCTCGATACTCTTGAAAGGATTTTTGAAAGACTCGCTGAGATTCGCCCTAGCAAGCTCTACCTCATCGCTGACCAAGGAAGAGATGAGATGGAACGCCTCGCCGTCGACAAGGTGAGACACCGTGTCGATTCCCTAATTACTTGGGACTGTGAGCTTGTAAAAGACTACGCTAATGAGAATAGGGGCGTATACGGAAACATCGCACTTGGCGCGAAGCGAGTCTTCGAGCGGGAGCCAGTTGCCATTTTCTTGGAGGACGACAATTTACCTTCAGCCTCTTTCTTTCCCTTCTGTGCAGAAATGCTAGCGCGATATCGTGACAATGATAAGATCCTTTGGATCTGCGGAACTAATTATCTATCGCAATACAAAGCGCCGCAGAATGCTTCATACGTTTTTACGAGACAGCTTATGCCTTGCGGATGGGCATCGTGGGGAGACAAGTTCCTCTCTTCCTACGACTTCGAGCTTAACAAGACGACTCCAAAGGACAAGAGGCACGCTCGCAACACATATTCGGTGCGGCGACTCTACCTTCAGCAGCTATTCAACGTGGAGTACGAAAAAGCGCACAAGAGCCGCACCGGCCGCTACTATTCTTGGGATTATCATATGGCATGGACTCTCAGGGCTGGCGGGTTTTATGGCGTCGCCCCGTCAGTGAACCTTATAGAGAACATTGGTGTTGACGACTGCTCGGAGCACGGCGGCAACGACCTCTCGCTAGACATGACGAACCGGTTTTGTTCAATGGAAGGTTACGAACTCCCATTTCCGCTCAGACATCCTGAGGCTGTTGAACTCGATAAGACATATGAGCGGCTAATCGAGCGGAAGTTGCTGTACCCCATCAAGGATTACATCGGTGCACTTGTTAAGCTGGCTGCAAATCGACTGTTTAACTTTCCGCCGGACCTCTCACTCAGGCAAGCGATTAAGAAGGATTTTAAATGACTAATATGGTAGAAGATAAGATGGTTCGATTCAAAAACGATGGTCGCCTGAAACTGCTGATCATCGTGGGCACGCGCCCCGAGGTCATCCGCCTGTCCGAGGTCATCAAGAAGTGCCGCCGCCACTTCGACTGCCTGCTGGCGCACACCGGGCAGAACTACGACTACACGCTCAACGGCATCTTCTTTCGCGACCTGTCGCTGGACGACCCGGACGTCTACCTGGACGCCGTGGGCGCCGACCTGGGCGAGACCGTCGGCAACATCATCGCTGCAAGCTACAGGCTCATGGTTCAGGTGGAGACAGACGCATTGCTGATTCTAGGTGACACCAACAGCTGCCTGTCCGCCATCGCGGCCAAGCGCTTACACATCCCCATCTTCCACATGGAGGCGGGTAACCGCTGCAAGGACGAGTGCCTGCCCGAGGAGACCAACCGCCGCATCGTTGACGTCATCTCCGACGTCAACCTGGCCTACTCCGAGCACGCGCGCCGCTACCTCAAGGACACCGGCTGCGCCCCCGAGCGCACCTACGTCACCGGCTCGCCCATGGCGGAGGTCCTGCGCGCCAACCTGGAGAAGATCGAGGCCTCCGACGTACTCTCCGAGCTCGGCCTGGAGCCCAAGCGCTACATGCTGCTGTCGGCGCACCGCGAGGAGAACATCGACACTGAGGCGAACTTCACGAGCCTGTTCACCGCGATCAACGCCCTGGCCGAGAAATACGACATGCCGATTCTGTACTCCTGCCACCCGCGCTCCCGCAAGCGCCTGGAGGCCACCGGCTTCAAGCTGGACCCGCGCGTGCGCATGCACGAGCCCATGGGCTTCCACGACTACAACTGCCTGCAGATGAACGCCTTCGCCGTGGTGACCGACTCCGGTACGCTGCCCGAGGAGTCCAGCTTCTTCGCCTCTATCGGCCACCCGTTCCCGGCAGTGTGCATCCGCACCTCCACCGAGCGCCCTGAGGCACTGGACAAGGCGTGCTTCACGCTTGCCGGCATCTCCGAGAAGGGGCTGTTGCAGGCAGTCCACACCGCCGTCGAACTCGACACCGAGGGATCACTGCCCGAGGCCCCTGTGCCCGACTATGCCGACGAGACCGTGTCCACCAAGGTGGTCAAGATCATCCAGAGCTACACGGGCGTCGTGGATAAGATGGTGTGGAGGAAGAACGGATAGCACTCATTCACACATTTCCTTGCTTTAATAATGTCTAATGAATGCAGGGGTCTCCGTTGGAAGATATAGATTTCAACCTGCTTTTTTGGAATTTAGGTCTTAATAATAATCCTGAGCTGATTCGCGAATGTATCGAATATACCAACGCGGATATAGCTTTATTTGCAGAATGGGGACAGCTGGATACGGTTGCCCTTTCTGCTATTCTTCCTGATGACTATCGCATCTTGCCCACGATGTTCGATGACGCAAAGATTCTCGCGGTAATTAAAAGCTCAATCGAACTGATTAATATTCAAGAGCAAACTCGATATGTTGTGTATTCGCTTTCCCATTTTGGCAAACAGTATGTTCTTGCTGGAATCCATCTTCAAGATAAACATTCTCACCCACATGACGTTGCCCGTCGTGTTACGGCTCAAGATTTGCTCAAAGATGTTAGGCAAGAAAGGGCTAATCTATCAGGTGCGGAAGCAATTATCATTGGTGATTTCAATGTTGAGCCATACGATGAAATATTGCGAACGCCCAACCTTTTTAATGCCGTATATTTTAAAGAGGTTATATCGCGCAAAAAGTATCGCACTTGGCAACGCCGCAGGTACGAGTATTTGTATAGTCCAATGCTTTGCAACTATTCCGAAGATGGCCCGCAATACGGTTCATTTTACTGTACTAATTTAGATCTAGAGACTTATTGGCATTGTCTTGATCAGGTCTTGGTTACACCCGGCCTAGCTGATGCTATTAAGTGTGTTAGCCATCTCAGGACCATTTCTGATACCGGTCTCATTTCTAAGGTTGCTCCCGATAAGCAGATTAGCGACCATCTTCCTTTATCGGTAAAGTTATCCATTAAAATTAAGGACGGCTCGCATGCACACTAAAGAAAACTACTGGGATAAGCTTTTCGAGAACAAATCTGACAAGTCTACCGATAATGTGATTGAGTATTTCAACTCTCAATCGAATCAATTGGCTCAAGCCAGTAACGGAAAAGTCACGGCTATTCTGGATAGAAGGATTAACCTTGATCGCGATAATGACAGGTTGGCCAATATGGCCATGGCGCTTCAAACTGTTGTGAATTACTCTGAAGTTGGCTCTGTGATTAAGCCCAGACTTAAAGATGCGAATGACCTATATTCAGATGGTTCCTATGCTTTTGAAATCCGGTCGGAATCTTACAGGTTTCGTTTACTTGAGTTTGAGCTTGGCGCTCTCTATCCTCTAAACATCGCTTTAGATGAAGGTGTTTTTAATGAGCTCGATTCTTCCATAAAGCAACGTTTTTCTGTAAACGATTCGGATTCGATTTATACGCTTGCTGTCGAGAGTGACGATGATCTAGACGTTCTTTTCAAGGCAATTTTAAATACTAGAAAAGTCGCATTTCTAGTAAAGAAACTCTTTACTCTTGCTGGGTAATTCTCTTTCCCTATATCTTTTGTCAAGAATCTCTTTTCTGTGGTGAAAGGCATTGCTGGAAACTGTGTCTTTTGAGTTCAGATTACATATATCCATTTCATATATTGAATTACGTTGACTCCATAAGGGCGAATCTTGTCCAATATAGGCACGCATCATGACTGTTCTGCATGCCGAACAATTTAATTGCTAACCATTGTCGGAGGTCTAATTATGACTGCAGACCCAAGCGTGAATATACCTGTTGAGTCCGACTCTCTATCTGCCCAGATCGCTTCAGCTCTCTCAAGACATCCGGCGCTTTATTATTCTACCAAGCTTGAGAACTCTCACATTCCGGCTCATCGTGACATGAAAAGCTTCTTTGGCGACCCATTTACCGATACCTTTAATGCCTATAACGTTGCTTTATTTGATTCAGTTCGCGAGATGATTCGCTACGAAAAATCTCTTTCTGTCTGGAGCACTATCGTCACAGACATTGACTCTGAAGTCGTCAGAAACACCCTCATTATGGATTACATCTATCCCGTCTTTAGATTCTTGTCAGATATCCCAAATGTCTTTAAGGACCAGCTCGTCCGCGCGTGCGTTAAGCTAGCGACTATCTCTAAGGGCGATTATTCTTTAGTGCTGATTAATACCGTCAAAGATGGAGTGCCCCGGCACAACTGGTTTAAAAAGCTGCAAAATAGTTGTTCCTATACTGCTCTTGGAAACCAACTCATCGCCATTATTAATGAGGACTTATTTGAGCATCCAGATGCCAAGCATTTTAGAGAGCTCCATGGCCATTCGGCTCATGACCTTGCTCCCACGTTGGTTTCTGGCGTCAACCAGGGCTATTCAGTTGGCGATGCCGTTTCTGTCCAAGCCTATACTCCTCCGATCGATTTGTCCAATGAGCTTGCTATTATTGATCGGCACCGGCTAAGAATCCAAAACGCCTATGCGCTATTTGGCGACTACGCTACTGAATTGCAACGTAACTACAATAGCTTGTAGGCATTAGAGAAACACAGCTGATCGCTGACTTCATTGACCACATCTTTAAATTGGTGATTCAAGATTTGGAAAATCGTATGCAGCAGCGAAAGGAGACCTAATGGACTGGCAGATTGTATCTGCAGTAGGATCGTTACTATGCGCAGCGGCAACGTTCTTCGCAGCGTTCGTCGCATTAGCAATGGGCCGCAGTGAACATAAGATGAGTGTTTATGCACGAGGAATATTTTTCGAAGACGATCATTTTGATTTGCTCGAGCATCATTCAAATTGTTTCAACATTGAATTTATATGTGACGGCAACCAGCCAGTTTATATCACGCATGTTCTCGAAGGGGCAAGGTTTAATAAAAGCGCTCATGGGGCTAAAGCTTGGCTCGAATCAAAAATGCGTATTCGTGAATGCGGGATGCCGGGCAGAGGCATCCCCAATCTAAGGAAACCAAAGTATTGGACACTGCATCCTTTAAGCGATGTAATGAAACTTGAGCCAGGCGAAGTTGGGTGCTTCACCATTAGTTTTCTAAGGCTTCAGGCGATTCAAAAAGAGCGTAAAGAACTAGGCATTTTCGACCTTGATGCGCCCCTGTCTTTTTATGCCCTCGACGTGTCCGGGAAGAAATACAAGATACATGCTGGTGCAACTCCAAATTCCTTTCTAGAAGTAGCAACTACGAAGATGACTAGGGTATCTTCTCTAACAGGAGAGCCGGTTCGGGATAAAGTCCAGTAGAACCGCACCTGCAAGAACTTCGTCGCGGACGAGGTGCTGCAGATGGTGTAGGACCGCGTCTACGAGGGCAAGCCGAAGCCGGTCGTGGGCGTGTGCCGCCCGACGATGAAGTCCAACTCCTACAACTTCCGCGCGAGCTCCATCCAGGGCGTCATGAAGTGCGTGAAGGCCAAGGGCGTGCCCGTGGTGGTCTACGAGCCCACGCTGGACGCGCCGGAGTTCTTCGGCTCCGAGGTCACGCACGACTTGGAGGCCTTCAAGGCCGGCTGCAACGTGATCGTCGCCAACCGCTGGAGCGACGAGCTCGCGGACGTGGCGGACAAGGTGTATACCCGCGACCTTTTCAAGCGCGACTAGCGAACTTCCTTAGGGCGATAAGAGGCCCCAGCCACCACGCGGTGGCTGGGGCCTCTCTTGTTTAGGGCAGGCCATGGAGGCGCTGTGCATGCCATTCGTTCGTTGCGACGCCATTTTTCATGACCGCGGGCGCCTTGCGGTGGTGTCCCGATTGTTGGTGTAATCGCCTAGAATCTAATCGTCATTCTACTCCAATATCATGCTGCCTTCCTTCCTATCGGATGGTCGATCCCGAGGATTCGATCGCGAAGGCATACGGGAAGAACGCGGCCGCTCCCTCGGCTTCCTGCACGAGGAACGCTAAGGAGCACGCCAAGCGCATCATCGAGCACATGGTGGCTGACCTCATATGCAAATCAAAGAGGCCCCGGAGATACGCGTCGGAATTCAGATAATTCGTGCGAAGCACTTCTAATCGCCTATTTCCCGATAACGTTCTTGGGAAATATCAAAGTTCGTAGCGTCTTCTTGTCGAGCGAGCCACATATACTAAGCATCTCTCTGCTTCGTTTGAGCCTCGGGTCATCATCGCTGTTGAGGAAGATTTCCGCGCATAAGTCTTCGATGTATCTATTTCGAATGTCATCAGTTGGCTCACCGCCTTTCTCGAAGTATTTGCACTCTCCCAGTATGATGCGGTCTAGATACTCCATGAATTTATCGTTCTCTTTTGCGAACTCAAATACATGGTCGAAGCGTTTTCCGGTTTTGACCAGCTCCCATTGTTCGGGCTCATATTCCGCCATTGTTAGGAAGGTCGGCAAAAGTGCATTCTTTGAGAACGAGATTGACCAGTCTCCTTCCCTGTCGAAGGCGGTCAGTATGTAGATGACACCTTGGTTGAGCTTGTCGATGAACCGGTTGAAATCGCGAAGGCTTCCGTTGTTTTGCTCAATAAACCGTTGGCATATTTCCGTGAAAAAGTATCCGCTATGGATGTTGGCCTGTTTCGCTTCGAGGTACGTATTTGGATTGATTCGGGGCAAATCGAATCGGTAGTCGTAGAAGCGTTGAAGGTATCGCCGGCAGTCGTAATTCTGGCCATAGACTCCTTGGAGTGAGTAGGCAAGTTGCGTTCTGTCCGTTGAATAAACGACCACGATGTTATCCTGAAGGAAAAGAGACTTTGTTTGCTCGAGTAGCTGCATAGCGAATTCCGGCCGACACCTGTCGAGCTCGTCTATGAAGAGCACGGCCCTTTTGGTGACTTCCGGCAGAAGCGCTGACACGAGTTCCTCGGTTTTCGCCCTCAGCTCCTGCCTCTTTCTGAACGCGTTAAGGAAATCGTTACCGCTAATTGCCTCGAGGAGCTTTCCTGCATTCAGCCCCGTTAAAGACAAAGCGCAGTCTATTGCCCCTGCTGCGATATCGGAAACGCTTCTCTCCTGATTGACCTTTTTCTTGTCGGCCATGGTTGCTATGGCTGCCAATAGTGGGGCAATCGGGTCGTTGAAATGGTCGTTTTCCCAGGCATTGAAGTATATTGGCAGAAAAGGATCTTCACTCATCTTGGTCATGAGATTGCTGTCGAAGATCGATGTGTCCGATGGGGCATTTGCGTCGATGTGCGGGTTTCCGAAGCGCAAGGTTTCGATGATTTGTTTGACGAAGAAGGTTTTGCCTGTTCCCCAAGGGGCGTCTATGAAAATAGAATATGCCCCTTCACGCTGTAAAGTAGATGGATAAATTGGGCGACAATTTCGCGGCGACCGAGTTGGTCGTGTTTTAGTGATTCCCTGGCGATCTCGCATGTGGGCTCTTCGTCTAATCGTTTCATGTGTGCTCTCTTTTCCTTGGTGTTGCTGGAGGAGGTGCTCATTTCATTGCTAGTATAATCGCACAAGCGTTCGTTACGATTGTAAGCTGCTATATTGATAAACGAGGCGGCGATGGCTCTTGACCTTGGTTTGCATTGGCGAGGACCGTGGGGGTGTCCTGGGCGGTAGAGCAGCGTGTGTGGGGCGTATGAGTTCGTGACCAGAGATGCGAATGCAAATGTATGATAATGAATTGGCTGCGAGAGCTAAAAGCCTCAACTAGCTGCGCGAGAAACGGCTATCATACGTTCTATATTTAAGTGCTTTCATGGAAGATGTGGTTTGCTAAAACAAATTGCTTATATAGCTACTTGGTCGCTTGTGAAAAAGTCCGCCAAATGGTCGATGGCAATCATCGGTGCAATTTCGACGATTATGGCGGTTGTGGGCGTGTCTCTCATTGATCTGCTGCCGAAGGGTTCGGGGTGTCTGTTTAGACTCTTCGTTTTCGTTGTTCTTTTTATTCTGATAGCCATTCTTGCGGCGGTCGTCACATATCGTCGCAGCAGGAGCGGGGTCCATTTGGCGATTAACGGTATGGACATCGACATCGTGGTTGGCGACCTTTTTGCTACGGACGGAGTGAAGGTCATCCCGTTCGATGAGTATTTCGACATCCAGGTCGATGACAAGGTTATTTCAAGGAATTCTCTCAACGGCATTTTTATCAAGAGGTACGCTGATTGGAATACCCTCAAGCGTACAGTCGAAAAATTGGGGCCGAGCTTGTTGGAGCCTTGCAAAGCTGGGGATGGTAGGATTCGCTATCCTCTCGGCACCATCAAGGACTACAACGAGTACGCACTGCTCGCCTTCACGCATATGGACAAACTAAACCGAGCACGCCTTCGCCGTGGCGAATATGAGGAATGCCTGCTCAACATGTGGGATGAGCTAGATAGGATGTATGCCGGCAGACCTGTCGTTCTTCCGCTGCTGGGGTCGGGGATAACCAGGTTCGACGGCGGGAAGCCCTCGGAGGACGACCTTCTTCACTGCATGCTTTGTACCCTGAGGGCTTCGAAGCGACATTTCAAAGAAGGCGTCGTGGTCGTCTTGACGGAGAAGACCGCTGCACGAATGAGGCTATACGAAGTCAACGGATATATTGAGGCTTGGGAAAATAGGATTGGAGAGAAAGATGGTTTATAGGACGAGGACCTACATCGCTGCTGACTGGGATGGCGACCGTGATGCTGTGGACCAGCTGCACAAATGGAACGACAGCGACTATTGGGGGCTTTCATTTACGGATGCCCACAATTTACAGCAGTCGCGCGATTCCAGCCTGCCCTGCAGCATAAAGAGCTCGCTGAAAGAGAGAATGGATCATTCCAAACGTTTCGTGCTTATCGTGGGGGATTCGACGGACACCGTGACTAAGGGAAGCTGTCGGTATTGCGGAAGCTATAACGCGTGGACTTCTAGCTGTACCCGCATGCATAGCGTTGATTATCGCAGCTACATCAAGTACGAGTGCGATAAGGCCATGGAGGCCGATATCGATATCGTGGTGCTGTATAACAACACGCGGGTCGACAGGTCGAAGTGTCCTGAGGCTGTTAGGTACCACGGAAACCATGTCGCCATGATGTATTATAGGGACGGTAAATACTACTGGGATTATCCGGCGGTCAAAAAAGCGCTTCAGTAAAGACTTCCCACGCACGGTGTCGAAGCCGGCATGGTCATACCTGTACGCTATCGGATGAAGCTATCCTTTTTCAACTCCAGTTGCTTTAATATGAGCAGGACTTTGTAAATAGGCAAAAATTGGCCTGACCTCGGTTCGAATGAGTCGAGGCCAGGCCTTTTATCTATCCCAACTCTCCTGCGGCGACCTCGGCGTGTCAAAGTGCAAAATAGGGTCTTTTTCAAAAACTTGGCTTGCAGATTGGAGGGGGACTGGTCCTGCAGGTGTGCCATCGCCACTATGGGACTCCTGGACGAGACGGATGGCGAGGCGGCGGCCGAGCCGCCGATCAACCCCGTGGAGGCCGTTCGCGCCGAAAGGTCGGTGCTCCTGGAATTCGTCGTGTTGCCCGCGAAGGCGGCGTAGCGGTGGTAAGATGCAGGCGTTTTAGGCGGCGATTCGGGCAATCCGGACCGAATTTGCTGCCCGACAGGATGGCCTTCGGCCACCATTCGTTAGGATGGTTTGCACTAATATTCAGCGCACCACTGCTTCTTGGGTTTCCTGCTCGATATAAACGGTGCAAAGGTATTGCTTGCAGGAGGGGCAATGGGAGAGCATATTCCCAGATTTAAAACGCTTTCCGCGTATTATGAGCAAGACGGTCTCGCTCTGGGCGGACCGCATGAGATCTGCGTCAACATGAGATGCGGGGACATTGCATACGATGTTGTCGTCAAGCAATGTCGAACCAGGGAGATAACCACTGTTGCTGCCGAACCGATGCCGTGGACGAACATTCAAACGCCGTTGTTTATAATTGAAAGACTTCTGATGCTGTTCGATGCGGCTTTTGTTCCATTGGTCAGGGCAGAGTTCGACGGCTCGCCGGATGGCGATGACGGCGAGGCGGAGGTCAGACAGGTTCTAGCTCGGCGATTAAGCTATTTCGATTCCGACTTACGTTCGTCGAATATTCCCAACGACAAACTCGTTGACTATTGCGATGTTTTGACTGACGACTTGGTTGGGAAATGGCTTTACTTGGTGGAGCAGCTCGACATTACAAATCAGATGTACCTGTATGCTATGTCGAGGTCTGGGATGCCGATTGACATTCGATGCGCTTTTCTCATCGAGCTCGCTGAGCCTTTGATTGAGATGTGCAACAAAGAAAGGGGACTGTTCCCTGATTTGGCCGCAAAGAATAAGCCTACATTAAAAGAGTGCCTCGATGCAGTCATTGGGGAATTTGGTAAGGTAGCTTTTGCTTATGAAATGCAGATGGGAAAGAAAGCCTATGATGCGTTCTTATCTAAGCTGAAGTGCAGTCGAGTCAGGATTATGCATATTAAGGCCAATCAGCCCAAGGATGAATATCTCAATGGCCTCGAAAGTGCTTTCTATCTCAAAAAGCTCTCATTGATGTACAGGGCTATTCTTCTTGATCTGCTCGGGGTACCCGCAAATCTGTATGAGAAGCGCTTAAGGCATCGTGTGGAAACCTTGGATAACTGGTTTGCTGAGAACCATCGCAAGCTCTGAATTGTGCGGTTTGAGAAGATTGCTTCTCCATCTTGAGAGATTGGCCGGGAGGGGTTGATGCGAATGACGCTCGCGCGTGACAACATCGAGGGGATTCGTACAGCGGAGGATGATACCTCTTTTGTCGGTGCGCCCTTCAAACTGACCTTTGGGAACGTGGCCCGCGAGACTCTTCGCTTGGCGAAAGTCGAGAGACTTCCCTTTGTCCACGACGAGCTCGCCGAGGGCTTTGCGGTCGAAGCGGGGGTCCCAGATTTGCGCGTGGTTCTCGGTCGAATTCAGGATCTTTGCTCTGGGCTTGGGCTTCCCCGCCTTCCAGCTGTCATCGTGCGCTCCGACGATGATATGTCTGAAATAGGGTTTTACGAGCTCTATCGCGTGCTCATTTACCCCGGGCTTCACGAGATGCCTGCGGTCAGAATGCGAGATGTGCGACGGAAGCAGCGAGCCGTTCGCCAGGTGGGGCCCGACGACTGGAAGCCTCTCCTTGAGGCGGCGGCGATGGTGGACGGGATGATCAAATGATTCCGGATGGCGTTGTAATTAGTTTCAACGGTCAAATCGATTTCGGCACGGTTGTTGCTCTCCTAGCTCTGGCGCTCACTCTCGTCCAGTGGATTGTCTCGCTGATACGGGGCCGCCGGACGGCCGCGCGGAGCCAGGCATCAGCCATCTGTGCCCGTGTGGTCAGGATGCCTGAGAGGGAGACGACCACGATTGGCAGGATTAGGATTGATTTCGGGACACAGGTCGGCCTAGAAGTGATGAACAATAGCAACGACATCGTTTACCAAGTTATCCTCACTGCCGTACTTGTCCAAGGCGCCGGGCCTCAAGACGGGAGGGACGTCGAGGGATGCAACAGCAGAGTTCTACTCTCGTCCGTTGCTCCGGGCAAAACCGTGAGGTGCGTCGGGCATCTCGATTGTTCGATGCATAAGGCCCTCGGCTGCGAGGTGGCTTTCACCGATCGCTACGGACGCAGTTGGGTGCGGAAGAGCGACGGTCATTTGGGCAGGATTCGATTCAAAACGCCCGTCGATTATTACGGTCTAATGCAGCCTGTAGAGTGGATGGACTTCGATGAGCCGTAATCGACATGCTCTAATTTTGAACGAAAAACCCCGGAGACGATCGATAGCGATTCTTCTTTGATGATGCAAGCGGCGCTACTAATAGTAGCGCCGCTTGTTTTATATTCCGCTTGCAGATCCATCTGGACATCGCGTTCCAAAACTGGCAGAAACGTTCCTCGTTGCCGAATACGAGATTGTTTTCAGCACACAGAGCGGAACACATCCAAATTGCTCCAAATGGTTTGAATGTAACTTCGACCGTTTTCGGTTAGCGGAGTTTTATGGAGTATGAAAAAATCTGGTTGGAAGTTGTTAAATCTCTGGTTTAGAGCGATTTGGCCACCGATCCAAACCAGAGATTTAACGTTAGATAGCTGTTGAATCCCAGCCAGTAATTTGACGTAGTGTCACAGCGGCTGGGCACGCTGCTTTCGGCATGGCTTTGCAGAGTGATTTCGAGCACTGCTTTTAATTGCTTTAGCTGCAGATAGTCTAGAACCGGCTGCATCTGAGCTGGGACCATATTGATCAGCGCTTCCATCGGGGGCTCCTTTCCTCCTGGTTCGATGGAAACAATTCTGAAGCGTAGGCCTACGTCCCGGTAAATGATTATTTGGTGGCTTAACTCATCTCCGCGCCTAAGACAAGCGCCCTCGCTTGTTCAGCGATCCTAAATTGATCATCACTTCCGAACGATATGGCTTTATACATTTGAGATACAAGATCGAAATCGTAGTTATGCCCTGGCACCGTGACAATGACGCGCTCGAAAGAGACCGAATATACACTCAATGAAAGAAAGGCAGCAAGCGCCTCTTCGAGCATTACCGTATCGGCCAGCACATCCGACCTTATGAATAGGTGATTGTGCGCAAATGGCCTATACCCGCCGCCGTTTAGCTTACCAAGTTTTTCCTTGTAAGCTTCTATAATCAGGCCTAAAGAATCTTTGCCGCTGGGACCGAAGAGGCCCCAATCAAACACCTCAGCACCAACCTGCTCGATTCGTTCCGTCAGCCGTTCCTTAAGCTTTGCGTCATCCGTTTCGCGGAGCTTCGCATACAAAGCGTCCGCCTCCTGGGTTTCTTGAGATATTGCTTGGGTTACCTCGACTCCCAGGTCATGGAGTTCATCCCAAAGGTCGGGTTTGTCCCTATGCGACAGGTTTCTATACGTTGCTTCATCAAGGAATTGAAGCACGAGACGGGCGTATACCTCCCAGATATCGAATGGCATATGGGAGGGCAGCACGCCTTCGTAACTTGTCGTTGTTCCCTTATTGTCCATGTTCAAATTGTACAACCTCGTCAATCGCGATTTTCCCCGCTCATTAGCATCGACAGGAGAGCGTCTCTAAGCGAGGAAAGTGCTTGCATTTCAATCCTGTTGTCGAGAATGGTATCGAACAGAGGCATCAAGTTCTCGCAAAGTGCCGAAATGGCACCGGAATTATGGGGTATCTCCAACTGTAGTTTTTCAAGGCGCTCAGGTTAGACTGGGCAGTTCCCTGTGCAATGCCAATCATATGTTCCTTAAAGGCAGTTTGCCAGAACCAGAAAAAAATCCTGTCAGCGTGTCTTTCCTGACAGAAACGAGCACGGCAACTCGATGATTAAGTAAACAGTCAGGTTCCGCAACAATTCCGACCCTACCAACACTGCCCATGAGCGAAAGCACGATATCTCCTAGCATGAGTCTGCAATACGATTTTATGCGGCCAGGAATGTTCACGATACGATTGGCGTCAGAACAGTCAACGTTGCCGTCCCGCACGTTCATGATTGTCTGAACTTTATAGTTGCCGTCATCTGAATAAGTGCCGCTATTGAAAGCGTAACCGTTCCCAAAGTCGACCAGTTTATGCAGTGATATAGCAGCGTCGCATTCCGATAGATACCTATCGAGTAACCGTCTTTCTCCGTACCGCCTGTAGCGGGCGGTACGGAGAAAGACGGTTACTCACGATCTGCCCACATGTTCCTGCGTTCTATGTTTGCCTGCGTCACCGCAGCCCATGCTGAATAAAGTGTTGCGACGATTTTGCCCAAAGCTTATCAGGCTGTTAAGACGCGGTTGTTTTGGTGCTTACACTAAAATCATAAAAGTCGTATCATTTCATTAGCTTATTCATCTTTAGGAGGAAGAATGCCAACCAACAGCCAGATTCTGATAGACGGATTCATTTCGGACGAATTCTCTAAGCAGACTGAATATAGTTCTAAAGGGGACTACTTTGAACTGTTGGCTTCTTCTCGATACATGGCTCCATACGACCTTGACGACGATGAGATAGCGGAAGGGCTCATTGGAGGGTCGCGAGACGGGGGCTGCGATGCTATTTACATCTTCGCCAACAATTATTTCTTGAGTGAGGATGTCCAGATTCAAAACTACATCAATCGTGGATCAAGGGTTGAAATTGTTATTCTTCAGACTAAGGTTTCAAAATCATTCAAAGAAGACGCGTTCTTGAAGTGGAAGGACACCTGCAATGACCTTCTGACATTCGATAAAAACTTAAATGATTTCGACGATAAATATTCTGATCGCGTTATCGATACTTTTGGAAGAATAAGAGATGCGATTCAAGCGGCGGCGATGGCCGGAAACGAAATCCGAATGAAGTTCGTGTACATCGCGAATGCGGATTCACCATCGGACGGCGTTAAGATTCAGAAAGAGCAGCTTCCCGCTGCCATTGACGAAATCGTCGGCGAAGCCGATTTAGTTCTTCGTGTGTTTTAGTTGGAGCAGACGAATTGATGCGCATCTGGTCGCCTCCCGCAGAGAGTGGGCTTGTTATGCGTTTTTCGGGGTCCTATGCATCAGTTCCTCAGAGAACGGATGTCTTTGGCCTGGTGTCTTTGTCGGATTACTACCGCTTCCTCACTGACGACCAAGGACAGCTCCGTAGCTATCTTTTTGAGGCGAACGTCAGAGATTACGAGGGAAATGTTTCAGTCAACAAAGGAATCAGGGAAACGTTGGAGCATCCTAGCGAAGACGATTTCTGGTGGCTCAACAACGGGGTAACGATACTGGCTTCTGAAGCCTACCAAATAGCAGGAGCAGAAGTGAAAATGGAAGAGCCTCGCATCGTTAATGGACTTCAAACGTCGTATGAAATATATAAATTTATGGAGTCTCGCACAGAAGACGCCGAAGATTCCAGAAATGTGATGGTAAAAATCCTTGTGCCGGGAAGCGATGAGACCAGAAACAGAGTGATACTGGCGACGAACAACCAAACTCAGGTGAAAAAGACATCGCTTCGCGCTACTGACCAAATCCATATCCAGATAGAACTCTACATGAAAAGAAATGGACTGTATTACGAAAGGCGGAAGAACTATTACAAAAACCAGGGGAGGAAGAGAGAAGAGATCGTAACCCTCTCCTTTCTTGCGCAATGCATGATGTCGATACTTCTCGGCAGGCCGGATCAGGCAAGGGCAAGACCGTCGACACTTTTGTCTGACGAAGTTCAATATAAGAAAATATTTGGGCAGGATGGCAACCTTGAGGCTTACTACAGAGCCGCTAGTCTCGGAAAACAGGTTTGCCTGAAGTTTCCACAAATTAAGAGAGACTTAGAGGGTTCCCAAATAAGCGACATAAGATTTTACGTGATAATGGGCGTTGCTTCCATGTTGTCCAATAAAGATAGCCTGACATTTGGTGACATAGAGAATCTCGACCTTGACAAGCTTTCAGATGAAATTATTCAAACTGTTGCGGACATGGTGATGGATGTTTATCTGGCCCTTGGCGGAACATCCAAAGCTGCTAAGTCTTACGCCATGGCAAGTAAGGTCAAGGAAAAGATTTCACTACTGTTGCCTTAGGGCAATCCAGGGCTGTTCTCTAGAATGCCATCAGCAGAGAGGTCCTTTTTGCAAAGGGCCTCTCTATTTTCGTTCGGTTCCGAACAGTTTGACGATCACTAATCAGCTCGCGTCGTCAACCGCTTCGCTTTCAGCCCCTACCTTGATGCAGGCGTAGGCGACGAGCGTGCACAGCCCCATACCCATTCCAATCAGGTGCAACAGGAAGGCCATTTTCTCGCCTTACTTTTCGCCTTCGTACGGCTTTTCGGGGGCGAGCCCGTCTGGACGGCGTGCCATGAGCACGGCGCCACCCTGACGGCGGCCGGCGCCCACGAGACAACCGAGGCTATGTACAGGGCGCAGGGGCAGTAGACCACTGTATGCGGATGAAGTGCGCTGCACAGCGCCGGCACTTGGCCCCAGGGAACATCTCGGCGAGCGAGCCGACCATGCCGACGGCCTTGTCGCCGGTGAACATGCGCACGCCGCGAAGCCCTCGTAGCTCGCAATCGAGCTGGCATATGCAGTCCGCTGGTAGTATTTGCAAACTGGCTGATCAGGTAATTCTCACAATGCGCGTTTTATGCTGGCGGCGGGTTGCGGATATCCCAGTCATTGCAAAAACAATTTCCAAAACATGTGTTCTATTTGAAACTACATGAAGGAAGATCACTATAGAATGCAAGCTACAATAGCAAACGAGTATTGGACTCGAGTCTAGCGGAGGATTATGGGGTTCCAAGATATCCTTGCTGCGATTGATATCATCACGGGGCCTGACCCGGCCCTTTCTATCCTGGCGGTTTCGATTGTCGTCGCGCCGGCGTTGCTGTGGTTGTGTAAGCAGGCTTTGGCGCGGTTTTACAAGGCTGATATCTTTGTTGTGGCACTGGCGTTCGTCGCATTGTTTGCATCGGTTAGGCTTAGCCTTTTATGGTTGACGGGTGTGGCATCGGTTTTTCTCGCGGTGTGTCTGCTCGCTCTTCCCGCCAACTATTTTTGGTGTGCGCAGCGGCTAGATGACATAGTGGGCAAGGCTGATCCCTCTCTTCCCGATTGCGACTACGTAGCTGCCTTCAGGCTGATGAACTCGGTTGACCGTGATCGACTGTCCAGAAGGCAGCTCGCCTGCCTCGACAAGGACAGGATTTTCTGCAACATCTACTTGGGAAACACCGGCGTTGCAAAAAGGATGCTTGAGGACGAAAACTTAGAACCGGCTTTCAGGCATTTCGCCCTCCATATTATCGCGAACTCCGCTTGCGATCGTGCTGGGTCGCAAGCGGAACTCGAAAGCGCCTTGGCCGAGATATCCGACAAGACAGACCCTTTCATCAAAGTCCAGCTTTGGCACAACCGCGCGGTTGGCTATATCGTGAACGGTCAGTTCAAAGTCGCCGACGACGAGTTCAAGAAGACGTATCGTGAAGCCAAGCGTCTGGGCGTTCGGAATAAGTCGTTCCTCTTGCTTCTGTTTGAGAATGCAACATTGAATAAAACGAAAATCGGCTTGCCTGATGGCGGCATTGAAGAAGGGTGGGGGTTGATTGAGGAATGCGAAAAGGCGCTTGCGCCGATTGGCCCCAACGATTTTGGGCAGCTCTTCAATCTGCGGCTTCTTTTCATGAGGCAGATAGGGGCAAGCATCGAGGACAGGAACAAGTTGTATTTGGCCGAGGTCGAAAGCACCCTCAGCAATGCCTCCCTTTCCGAGCAACAGCGCGTCGTCGCTATGGCGAGCTTGGGAAGAATCGCGTGGGCCGACGGGCTCGACCCCGCCCCCGTGCTCAATTTCTTCGAAGGATGCGATCGGTTTTTGTGCGTGAGCGACCCCGATGCACGTTACTATGCCCATATGAACCTGAGGGCGATGCTTTCGGGCTTGGCGGTGGATGACCGCTCCCTAAATACTTTGGCTGAGAGCGTAATGCGGTATTTCAAGGATGGGGACGCGGAGCATGATTTGGATGTGATGGAGGATGGCCTTCCTCCCGAGGCGATTCTGCGGCGCTCCCAAGTGCTGCGAGAACGCGCTGCCCTAGCCTTAATGGTGGGAGAGAACGTTGAGCGCGCCGTGTCGTACACTGATGAGGCTATAGGCCTCCTTGAGGGAAGCTTGCAGGTTATGGCGGCGCTCGAGTGTCGATGGCAGCTTGCCCGGCTGACACTGTACGACAAACCCGAGGTGGCAAAAATGCAGCTCTCGATTGCCGAAGAGCGCCTCGCTACGCTCAACAAGCAACCGTCCCTCGGATATCCCTATCTCGAGATGAGCCTGTGCTACGCCTTGCTTGGTATGCGTGCCGAGTGCAGAGGCGCGTATGAAAGGGCCTCCGGCTTCGAGACTCCGATGAGCCATTACGCGCCCGGCATTCGGATTAACATTACCGCCGCCGCCTTCTGTGCCAGGTTCTACATGCTTACGGAAATGCTTGGAAATCCCGAAGAGGTTTGCCCCTTGCTTAAAACTCGAGAGGGCAGGGCGTGGCTGTCTCGCTATCCGAAGGTTTCTTCCCTGTCGAAAACGCTTCTTTGCGGGAAGTTTCTTGGGTATGGGGATGTCGTGCCCGCCATGACGAGGCTATTCTTGGACGAGGAAGGGAAGCTATATGCCGAAACGTGGCTCGTCGTCCAAGAGATCGGGCTCGCGTTCGATCTTGATTCCAGAAAGCCCGGCGAAGAGTATGGGCTGGTTGTCGAGATCCAAAGGCACCCGCTGGTTGCCGATGACGATACCCTTGCGAGGGTCGCTGTGCAGCACGGGTATACTGTGCTTGGTGCGAGGTTGGACCTGTGCAACGAAGACCTCCTCGGGGTCGATGACGCAGCCGCCGTATTCGATGTGCTGGATGCCTTGGGCATATTGGCCGAAGGACGCGTGCCCACATTGGAAGACATCATGAAGAGTTACCTCGAAAGCTGTGTCGACGTTCCTGCCGGCGGTTGGGGTACCTTTGCCGAGAGGTAGCTTCGTCCTGCCACGCTTCACAAAACGTTTCACAAACTTCTCGTCGCTGGCCGAGTTTTCGGCACGTAGTGCTGCAATGGCCCTGCCTGATTTATCCATCTAGCCCCAATTGACCGATTTCCCATTGACGGTAACAACTTTCTGCCGACCCACTGGAAGCGCCTGCGCACCAACTACGCGCAGGAGGGGACAAACTGAGAGAACAAGCACAGGTCGCGCGTCGTGCCGGTGCTTCCCTCCACGGGCTCGCCGGTGCGTCTCGCAAGCGCGGTCATGTGCGGACAGGACGAGATATGGCAGGAGTCCAAGTACTTCACGGAGGCGAGGACGGACGAGCCCTGCGACGACGGACGCACCCGGGGAATCGACGGTCCCGTCGATTGGGCGCGGCTCGAGGCGGAGGCCGGAAAGATGCTCGAGTCCGGCGTCGAGCTTGTGGGCAGGGTCGAGGCGGCATGGGATTTCAACCGTATTCCGGATTCTAGAACGCCGGGCCGACTCGCTTCGGATCGCGATTTACACCATCTTTCTCGACACTTCCCGAAAGGCAACCATCGGTTGGGCAGCGTCCCGATTGTTGGTGCTATCGCCTAGAATCCAATCGTCATCCTGTCCCAACATCATGCCGCCTTCCTTCCTGTCGGATTATCCTCCACCACGAGCTCGATAATGCGTTTGGCATGCTCCTTGGCGTCCCCCCCGTGCAGGAACCCGCCGGAACGCCCGCGTTCTTCCCATATGCCTTCACGATCGAATCCTCGGTGAACCTGTGCCTCGATGCCCAGCCCTCATCCATCTCGGCAAACACGGCCCCGAGCATGCGGATGGGGGACCTCCTCGATGGGAACACCTGCGCCACGCGGGATCGACGCTCGAGTCTTCGGCTGGCGCGCACCTGCACGTTGTTGGTGCACAGGCGCTTGCGATGCGCATGGGAGAAGTTGAGGTAGGCCAAGGCATCTGCCTCCGCTTCCTTGAGTAAGGCGGATGCCTTCAGGCAAAAGCCCGCTATCTCGTCGCATGCAAGATGGTATAGCTCGCGCACCGGGACGGCGGACAGGGAATCCGGTTGTTTAATCAATATTCGACGCGCGGTACTTTCCAGGGAGGCTTATAAGGGTTTGACGAAGTGCTTGCTCCCTTTTTACAGCCGATTGCTGCAGATAGGTCAGCTCACACGCGATTGTTGTAAAGTCGGAAGAGAAGGCCTCCGTCGCTCCGCTCTTCTTGAGCTTGAGGATGGTTTCTCCATGGCATTTTCTAGCGATAAGTCCCGATCCGCACGGGCAGGGGAGGTGTCCGCGGTAGTTTTCGAAACAGACGGCCCCAAGCAGCTTCATGATCGTTGGAAAATCCGCTTCCCCGAAAAGCTCCTCGTAGTAACGAAGGATCCCCCGGACTCCATGAGCTCTGTCTCCGAAAGGGTAGTTTCCGTATCTTTTTCGGAAGAGATAAGAGTACAGGTAGCTTCGGATCGGCCCATCGAGAAGCGCTACAAGGGACGGGTTTTCAAGTTGGGCCAGGAGTAACTCACCCCGAACCCCTAGACAGAAGGTCCCGTTAAGGTAGAGATGCTCGTACCCGGGATCGATGACGCCGGATGTCTCCCTGACCGTTGGGAGGCTTGCAGGGTAGTCGCCTGGGACAACCAGTTGAAGGTCGAAATCCTCCGCCAAGCGAACGCCATTGTAGGTCGCGTCAAGAGAGTATGGTCCAGTGAGGATGACCTTTCCCTGCTGTCCAGCTTCGCGCTTAAATCCAGTGCGCACTTTCAGCAGCTCCTCGATAGCCCTTTCGGGGCTGGTCATCGCTACATCGACCATGGCTTCAAGGGAGTGACGACGCTAGGAACGACGGCTGCCGCTGTAACGGGCATTGCTCTTTTTCCAATCTTGCTCCCGAAGATGGCTTCGGCTGCAGCGCCGCCCTTCGCCCGCGCTCCGCAGCGCAGGTTGCCGAGGCTTCGATCGATTTCCTCTACCCATAATGTAAGGAGCGCGAAACTCTCGTCATCCCATTCTTGGAGCAGATCCTCATCGTAAACCGGATTAGGTAGGCTCCGTGCTGCTGCGAGTGATCTCGCGCATTGGATGAAGCTTTCCAGGAATTCGATCGCCTTTGTGTTGTTGGGCAGGTGATCGGATACCTTTCCGATGATGACGGTGACTACGCAGGATGCCGGTGCCTTCTCAGACTTACCGCAGCGATGGTAGAACTCGTCCCGAGAACGCTTCAGAACCTGGACCGCTCTCTGCATCTCCGAGCGGTCAAGGGAGTCCGGTACATCTTCGATAGATGCGTAGAGGCTTCGGTTTTCCTTCAGGATTCGGGCCTTCCTTTGGGCTCTTTCCACGGCGGCGAAGCGTTCGTTCTTGTCGATGAACCACTGGCACAGCCCGCGTGGGTTGCTTCCGTGCCACCGTTCGGGATTCTTCCACGCCATCGAGACCGAACTGTCCTCGTACTCTTGGCGCGTCTTGCAAGTCTTGTCGTCTATGCAGGTGTTCAAATCGAGTCGGAACCCTCCCTCGATTCCGTTGGCTACGTATTCAACGGTGATGCACTCGTCGTATTCTTTCGCCATGTTGCCGTACCTGTCGCTTTTGAGGAGGGTCTCATCGACGGGGTCTCTGACTTCCCCGGGTGTGTTGTTTGCGCTGTCAAAGCCCGGACGATTCACGAGGACGTCGATGTCGAAGTACGCGTCCTCGTTTTCGGAATAGGGCCTCACCACGGTTCCTGTCAAGATGGAGCCGCATGGCGATATGTCCGCATCGATGCCGTGGTTTCCTAAGAATTCTCCTACAGCCTTGTAATGGGACGTCGCCTCTTCGAACATCGAGGGTGTGATGTCGAGGAGGTTTGCGCCTTTCGACAGAATATTGTTGATTTCGATCTCGTTCATCTCTACTCCGTTCCGCGCATGGCATCTTTGCTTCAAATGTTTCTTATTACATTCAATCTACCACAATTTGAAATTGGAACAAAGGAATGGTAAGATTCCTACCATAGACATTGTACAGATACATTATTTAAGGAACTAAAATGCTTATCGAGTTCACATTCGAGAATTTCAAGTGCTACCGGGGTGAGACCACTCTGCAGATGACCGCTGCTCCCATTGACGAGCATGCCGAGACGCTCATCCCGGGTTCGGGTAAAAAGAAGTTCCTTCCGATTGCGGCGATCTACGGTCCGAACGGCGGGGGAAAATCCAGCGTGCTCCAAGCCCTCACGTGCTTGGAGCGACTGATCACCATGCCGTATCTCGTCCTGAGGGCGCGTCTCTCGAAGACGCCCCATATTGAGTGCCGGCCATACGCTTTCGAGGCGGAGAGCCGGTCCGAAGCGACGACGTTCTGCGTAATTTTCCAGGTCGGCGATTACACATACCGCTATATCCTCTCGGTGCTCGGCGGAGAGGTGGTCGAGGAGTACCTGCATAGGCGAAAGGCGGGCAGGGGGGCGGAGGCCACGCTGTTCGAGCGCACTGACGGCGCCGTCGAACTCGGCTCCTCCCTGAGGCGCAAGGGGGTGAACACTGACGTCGACTCGATGATGCCCTACCTGTCGTTCTTGGCGATCAACTACGATATAGAGGCGGTGGAGGAGGCGTTCGGCTGGTTCCTCGATTGCCAGGTCCTCGACTACTCTGAATCGTCCTTCGAGGACTTTTTTATGGAGCCGAGGGGCGACGAAGAGAGACAGCTGATAGTGCGTATGCTCAACGCTATGGACATTGACATCACGGGAATCCGTTACCAGAAAGACGATGAGGGCCTGGAGATCTACCTTACGCATGAGTCGAGCGACGGCACCGAGCTGGAGCTCGGCGAGGAGTCGAACGGCACGAGGAAACTGCTCAACCTCGTTCCTCCGTTTCTCAGGGCGCTCGAGAGCGGCTGCCTTGTTGTTTCCGACGAGCTTGACGCGAAACTTCATCCGAAGCTCCTCCGGTATCTCATTATGCTGTTCACGAACAGGGATATCAACAAGAACGGCGCGCAGCTGGTGCTCACGTCGCACGACATGACGATCCTCAACAGTTCCGTCTTCCGACGCGACGAGATCTGGTTCGCAGCTAAGACCCCCGAAGGCCCATCAACGCTGTACTCGCTTTCCGATATCGCTGACATCGACGGAAAGCGCATCCGCACCCAGAATGCGTACGACAGGCAATACCTCGCGGGTCGTTATGGCGCCGATCCCTACCTCAGGAGCATGTTGGAATGGGGCGGTTGCGATGAGCAATAAGCCCCCGAAGCACAGCGAGGTCAAGAAGAAGGAGAGCACGGCGAAGAGGATGAGGGCGAGCTGGGGGAAGCCGCGCGCCGCAGCTCCCTCAATCAAGATCCGCCCCGAGCGCTACCTCATCGTTACCGAGGGAACCAAGACTGAGCCCTATTACTTCGAGAGTTTCAGGAAGCGAATCAACGCAGGTTATCATGGCGAGTACGTGACGCTGCGGGTGTGCGGCATGGGCGATAACACCGTATCGCTGTTTGAGAGGGCAGGGGCGATCGCTATTGCTGATCCCGATGGGTTCACGCAGGTCTGGGTCGTCTATGACAAGGACAGCTTCCCTTCCCGCGACTTCAACGCCGTTGAGGAACGCTGCGCATCCGCAAGTGACAAAGGCACGGTATACCGCGCAGCGTGGACCAACGAGGCCTTCGAGCTGTGGTACATACTCCACTTCGCCTACGTCGATTCCGCGTTGGACAGAGGTTCTTACGAACCCATCCTCACGCGTCACCTATGCGCCGAGGGTTTCGGCAGGTACGAAAAGAACCGAACGGACATGTTTGATATCCTCGAAGGCCGCATGCGTATGGCTATCTCGAATGCGGAGAGGCTCGAGAAGCTCAATAGGGGCCTTGCTCCTGCAGACTCGAATCCGGGCACGGCGGTCCATTTGCTTGTCAAGGAGTTGCTGCCCTACCTGAACTCTGGAGCGTTAGGTGATCGTGTTGAATAGTGGCGCGAGGATCAGCGAGATTCAAAACAGTAAAGAGAGCAAACGACTGTTGGCGGCTCAGCGCCAGACGTATACGGATGCGAAACTGGTGGACTTGGTGAATGCCTGCGTTTGCCTTCTGCTGCCGCTAGGGGTTACCGTTGCACAGATCTTTCTGAACGTGCCTTGGGAGGCTCTTTTCCTGGTTTGGATTGCGACCGTGGTTGCAGGCAACTGCCTGCCAAAGCGGTCCATGTACCTTATCGACGAAGCTGCTGCCATGCAGCAGCGCTTCGATTCGGATGTCTTCGGAATCAAATTCGAGAACGTGTGCCGAGACGACAGGAGAATCGCTTTTCAGGCTGGGCGCTATCGCGAACGTCATGGTGACGACGACGGCAAGTTAAGACTTGATAACTGGTATTCAGTAGACATCGAGGGCGCAAGGCCGGGTGACGCAATCACCAGATGCCAACGTCAAAATACCGAATGGACAAAACGCTTGTTCAAACGCTGTATATGCATCGAGATCTGCGGCGCGGTTATTGTCGCTGCTGCGCTGACCGTTTTGGTTTTCTGCCTGGATATCAATCCCTTCAACCTCTTTTTCCTATTCTCGATTATAGAGTGGATGGTTCAGAGATTCTTTGAATACCGTGATGCTTTCACTAGGGTTGGGGCACTTGCGGGTTCTTTGTCATCGTTCAGGCTATCTTCGAGAGAGAATATCCTGAAAGTTCAGGAAAAGATTTTCGAGTACAGAAAAGCGCCTTATCTTGTTCCTGATTGGCTGTACGCTCTTTCCAAGAAGATAGACGAAGCAGCTACGGTGAACTGACAAATCGAACGATGTCTCTTAGTTTGCGCATTCTATCGGCTTGTATCGACGGCCCTCTCGGTGGTTCGGCTCTCAGCGGACGCGGTACCAGGTGCCTGGTACCGCGTCGTAGCGTCCTTCCCATCTCTTCACGTTCCCGTTCCCCCGGTTTTCGTGTCCCATGTGTTTGTTCCTCGATGCCGTCGATGATGCCGTGTGACGCCAGGCGAACAATGTTGAGCGATGCACGCAACTCGGAGATTTTCTTGCCGGTGCTCCACGAGGCGATGTAAACGAAGCTGTAGTCGCTCGTGTCGAGCCCGAACCAGTTGGAATCGGCAAGGTCGACGCTACCGAGCATTCGTAAGTCGATTCCTCCTTTCACCGACTGGCAAAACGATTTACACCTAATTGCGAATATTCCTCACGCGATTTCTCTTTGCTCCCGCATCGATCTCGCTAAACTGATAGCTGCTGCTACCAGGGCATTTTCTGGTGCACATTCAATTGGCTCCTGCGAAGATCGGAGCGGGTATGTTTGCCGCCGAGTCCCACACCAGCCGTCATCACATCGCGATCGCTGCCATGGCCTGCCTATGCGTCTTGCTGGGCGGGCCTTCCTATGCCGCGGGCGCGGAGAGCCTCATCATCGCGGGCGCGACGTACTACGGGCCGGGCGTGTCGGGCCCCGGCTGGACCTGGACCGATGCCGGCCATCTGGAGCTTGACGGCTACGCGGGCGACGCCATCGGCGCCGACGGCGACCTGGTCGTGACGCTTTCCGGGCGCAACTCGGTGGTCGAGTCGCATGCGCCCGATGCGGACATCACGCAGTGCGGCATGGAAGTGTGGGGCGACCTGACGCTTCGCGGCACCGGGTCCCTGGCGGCATCGGGCTCGCAGTGCGCGATCCACGCTTCTCAGGCGCTCGTGGTGGACGGCTGCGCCGTCGATGCCCGGGCGGACGGGGCGAATGTCACGGGCGAGGCCGTGGCCGGCGTGATCGCCGCCCGTATGGCC
>UQZM01000004.1 GCA_900545615.1 uncultured Collinsella sp. | reverse complement strand
GTTTTGGCTCCCCGCCAGCGGCCCGGGGCCCTTGGCCCCGGGCGCTGTCAGTTTGCCTAGCGCTTACGGATGCCCCAGATCAGGGCACCGACGCCGGACATGGCGACGACAAACGCCATGAGGAGCGCGGCTGCCTGCTGGTCACCCGTGGTGGGCAGGAAACCCTTGACCGTCTTGACGATGTTCGTCACGGTCTTGGGCGTGCCGGGGTCGGGCGTCGGCACGGGCGTTTCGGGCTTCTTGTACGTGTTGTTGAACACGATGCCCTCGACGCTCTTGTCGCCCTTGGCATAGGCGACGCTCGCCTTGAGGTTGCCCTCGCCGTCGTCGACCACATTGACGGTCGCGGTAAAGACGGACTTGTCGTAGGTCATACCGGCCTCGTCGCCCTTGACCTCGCTGATGGTGTAGGCGTACGTACCGGGCTCGTCGTACTCGAACTTGTCGAAGTTGATCTTGCCGTCGGCATCGTTGGTAACCGTAGACTCGATGTCCTCGCCAACGAGCTTAAAGCTAAACTCGTCCTTCTTGAGCTCGCGTCCCTCGAGCACCTTGATGGCGCCGATGGAAACCTGCGTGGGCATGGCGTGGTACTTGTTGGTAAAGCCAGCCGACTCGGTGGTTCCCTCGAGCTTGTGCGTCGCGGTCAGCGTGCCGTCACCATTGTCGGAGACGGTGGTCACGACGGTGTAGGTCGCGCTGTCATAGGTGACGCCCTTGTACAGGCCGAGCGCGTTGGGGCAAGCCTCGCGCAGCGTGTACGTGTGCGTGCCGGGTGCCTCGTAGCGGATCGGGCTCAGCGTAACGGTGCCGTTGGCGTCGTTGGTGCCGCTAGCGACAACCACGCCGTCCTCGAGCAGATCAAACGTGAACTCGCCAGCCGCAAGGTCGCGTCCGGTCAGACGCTTGACGGTCTTGACCTGATCGGTCACGACAGAATCGGTAGGTGCCACGCCGTACGTGTTGGTGAACGTAAAGGCCGCACCGTCGCCGCCGTCGCGCTTGACGATCAGATGTCCAGCACCGTCATCGGTCACGGTGTAGGAAACCTTGCGCGTGGCGTTGGTGTCGTTGGTCACGCCAGGGGCGCTACCGGACTCGGTCACCGTATAGGTAAAGGTGTGCGAGCGCGGAGCAGCGGGGGCCTCGGGCTTGGACTCGTCCTTGGTCTCGTCACCGCTGGCGTCAGCGTCAACCTCGGCCTCGTCGGCGTTGACTTCAGCGTCG
Organism: uncultured Collinsella sp.; assembly: GCA_900545615.1. Lineage (GTDB taxonomy): Bacteria > Actinomycetota > Coriobacteriia > Coriobacteriales > Coriobacteriaceae > Collinsella. Next base: position 70,368 of record UQZM01000004.1, on the reverse strand, counting down.
CTCGATGCATCGCCAGAAGCATCAGTCGTCACGCCCAGGGCGCGGTTGAGGTCGTCGAGCGTAAAGTGGATCTTGCCAAAGTCCACGTTGCCGGCCGCGTCGTTGGTCACGGTTGTGTGCTCGGGCATCGGGGCACCAGCCTCGTCGGCAGTCACGGTGAAGGTGAACTTACCCGTGATGTCGGCCGGGGTCAGGCTCTTGGCAGCCTGGAGCTTCTTGGTACCGGCGAGCGTGGCGTCAACGGCATCGGCGCCGTAAACGTTCTCGAACAAGGGCTGAATTCCGTCGTAGGCGGGCGTCGCCGTCAGAGTCCCGTCACCGTTGTCGACGACGATGACCTTAAAGCTAAAGCTCGGCTTTGCAGCGGTAATGCCCTTTGCTGCGAGCGGAGACGTGTACTCGAAGGCCGTGTAGTTGATGGTCCATGCAAGCTTGGCATCCGTGTCGGTACGGATGGCGCGCTTGGCGTTTACCAGGTCGGCGAGCATCTCGGTCGTGTAATGCAGAGCACCAAAACTCACTTGGCCGTTAACGTTGGTAACGCACGTACCCTCGATGGCTTCCGCCTCGCCCGCATAGGCGATGCCAAAGTAGAACTCGCCGTCGACCATCGGGCGGCCGGTCAGGGTCTTGGTGGCAACGACCTGAGCAACGTCACCACTGTGCGCGTCGGTCGTGGCGCTATAGCTGTTGGCGAACGGGACCAGCGCGCTCTCGACCTTATTCTCGCCGCTCTTGTGGACCGTCACAGGCGTGCCATTGGGTCCGCCAGAAACGGTCGTCGTAGCGGTGAGTGTGCCGGCGCCATCGTCGGCGATAGCAATCGTCACCGTGCGCTCGGCGCTGTCGTAGGTGTAGCCGGGCTGGCCGTCGTTCTTCTCGGCCACGGTGTACGTAAAGGTCTTGCCGGCATCAGCCTGCGTAAACTTGACCTCATGACCCGCCAGGATGTCAATCAGGCCGACGGTTCCCTCTGTCGCTGCAGGGGACTTGTACACGTTGGTGCCCTCGTGCAGGCCAAGCGCGTTAGCCGAGGCCTCGTCGGCGGGCGTCACGGTAAAGGTAAACTGACCCTCGGTCATGGGACGTCCGGAGAGAGCCTTGCTGAGCTTGAGGCCGCCGGCCGCGGCGTAATCGAGCTCAGAGCGGTACGTGTTGGCGAAGCGGCCGCTTTCCTTCTTGGTGACGTTGGCGGTCAGGACACCCTTGCCGTTATCAGTCACGGTCACTTCGGCGGTCGCGACATGCGCGTCATACGTCATGCCGACCGTGCTGCCCGCGTTCTCGCGGATCTCGTACTTGTAGGTCCCAGCAGCCGTGTAGTGGATCTTGCCGAACTTGATGGCGGCGATGCCATCCTTCGCGTCCTTCTTGCTCACAGTTACGGTTGCGGGGTCGGGCAGCGGGGTGCCCTCGGGGGCGGTAATGGTAAAGCTGAACTTGTCGGCATCCGTCCAGTCGCGGCCGTCGATAGCCTTGCTCAGACCAAAGTCGAGCTCTGCGTCGAGCGGGGTCACGCGGTAGGAGTTCTTGAACTCGGCGGGCTCGGTGCCCTTCAGGACGTGCTCGGCCTTGAGGGTGCCGTCGCCGTTGTCCGTGATGGTGGTCTCGATGGTGTACTTGGCGTCACTGTAGGTGACGCCCTTGCTGGTGGTTCCGCCGTTGACCTCGCGCAGCGTGTAGTTGTGCGTTCCAGCCTTGTCGTACTTCACGGGGCTCATCGCAATCGTGCCGTCGGCGGCGTTCTTGCCGGTGGCGACGACCTTGTCGCCCTCGACGAGCTCGAAGGAGAACTCGCCCTCAGCCATGTCGCGGCCGGTCAGAACCTTGGTCGCGGTAATCTGGTCGGTGACGCTGAGCTCGTCAGGATTCGGCTTGTAGCTGTTGTTGAACTTCGCCTCGTCGGCTCCATTCAGCTCATGCTTTACCACGAGCTCGCCCTTGCCGTTGTCGGTGACGGTCGTCTCGATGGTGTAGGTCTTACCGTCGTAGGTGATGCCGTTGCCGGCGTCGCCCGGAACCTCGCGCAGCGTGTAGGTGTGCTTGCCGGGCTCGTTGTAGGTGATCTCGCTCATCGTGATCTTGCCGCCGGCGGCGTTCTTGCCGGTGGCGACGACCTTGTCGCCCTCGACGAGCTCGAAGGAGAACTCGCCTTCCTTGAGATCGCGCCCGGTCAGGACCTTGGTCGCCTTGATCTTGTCGGTGACGCTGGAGTTATTCGGAGTAACGCTGTAGGCATTCTCGAAGATAGCCTTCTCGACGTCCTGCAGCTCATGCTTAACCGTGAGCTTGCCATTGCCATCATCGGTGACGGCGGTCACGATGGTGTAGGCCGCGGTGCTGTAGGTGATACCGTTGTCGGCGTCGACCTTGACCTCGCGCAGCGTGTAGGTGTGCTCGCCGGCCTCGGTGTAGGTGATCTTGTCCATCGTGATCTTGCCGTCGGCCGCATTGGTACCCCTGGCGACGACATCGTTACCCTCGACGAGCTCAAAGGAGAACTCTCCGGCCTTGAGGTCGCGGCCGGTCAGGACCTTCTTCGCGGTGATCTGGTCGGTAACGCTGGACTCGTTCGGGGCAGTGTTGTACTTGTTCTCAAAGCGCGCCGGCTTGGTGCCCTCGAGCGTATGGGTCACCTTAAGCGTGCCGTCGCCGTTATCGATGACGCTCGTCTTGATGGTGTAGTTCGTCTTATCGTACGTAATCCCATTGCTCAGCCCCGCTTCGTTGGGGAGCTTCTCGCGCAGCTTGTAGGTGTGAGTGTCGGGCTTATCGTAAGTGATTTTGTCCATGACGATTGTGCCATCGGCAGCATTGGTGCCCCTAGCAACAACCTTATCGCCCTCGACGAGCTCGAAGGAGAACTCGCCCTCAGCCATGTCGCGGCCGGTCAGAACCTTGGTCGCGGTAATCTGGTCGGTGACGCGCGTCTCGACAGGCGTCACGCTATAGGTATTGGTGAACGTAAATGCCACATCGCCGTCCGGCTTGCGGGACACCCTCAGATTGCCCTTGCTGTCATCGGTCACGGTGAAGGAAACCGTATGCGAAGTCTCGGCGTCGTTGGTCACGCCAGCAACCTCACCGGACTCGGTCACGGTGTAGGTAAAGGTGTGCTCGCGCTTCTCGGGCTTCTCGCCCAGAGCCTTGTTAAGGTCGTCGAGCGTAAAGGTGATCTTGCCAAAGTCGACCTTGCCTTCGGCGTCGTTGTGCGCGCTCGCGCTCGCGGGCATAGGCGCGCCCTCTTCGCCGGCCACGGTAAAGGTGAACTTGCCGGCAATGTCAGCCGGGGTCAGGCCATCAGGAACCAGCAGATTCTTCTTGCCCACAAGCGATGTCTCGGCAGACTCGGCAGTGTAGGCGTTCACAAACTCGTTGCCGGTATCGCCGTAGACAGCCGTCGCCGTCAGGGTACCATCGCCGTTGTCGACAACGGTTACATATGCGTCAATTGCCGACACGGTGGCGCTCACGCCCGTAGACAGCTTGTCGGTCTGCTCGGCAGCAATGTAGCGAATGGTCCACGTGGGCTTGTCTGACCTAGCGTCAAACGACGCCTTGTCTTCCTTGACCAGCTTGGCAAGCGACTCGGTCGTGTACGCCAGCGGACCGAACTCAACCTTGCCACCCTTGTTGGTTGCATCCAGCAGAACCTCGTCGTGCCCCGCATAGCTCAGCGCAAACTTAAATTCGTCATCGGCCATCGGGCGCCCCGTGAGCTTCTTGGTTGCCTCAAGAGTCAGCGGGGTTTCCGTCTTGGCGCTATAGGTGTTCTTGAACTCGCGCTCGCCCGAGATCTTTTCAACGTCGGCCTTAAGCTCGCCCTTGGCGTTAACCGTCACAGTCACCTTGAACGTGGCAACGTTCTTGCTGTAGGTAATGCCACCGGCGTCGCCCTTGACCTCACGGACCTCATAGGTGTACTCGCCCGGCTTGTTGTAGGCGATCTCGCCGAAGCTAATGGCTGCCTTGCCCTTGTCGAGATCGGCATTGGTCACAGTTACGGTCGCGGGGTCGGGCATCGGGGCATTGTTGTCGGACGTCGCGGAGAGCTCAAACTCAAACGCATCCGTATCCGCCCACTTGCGGCCCTCGAGCACCTTGGTCAGACCAAAGTCAGTCTTGGTATCCACCGTTGTCGGCTTGGTTGCAAGGCTAAAGATAATCTTGCCGTTGTTGCCCAGGTGCGAATGCACGTGCGTGGAAGTCGCAACGGAGGAAAGGTCATTCCACCTGGGGTTAAGCACGTCGCGCGCGGTCTCGGTCTTGTTGCCGTTCGCCTCCACATCGTCCTTGGTGGTATGCAGCTGGTCGATATAGGCCAAGCGCGCGGTTCCCTTATTAAAGGACCAATAGCCGTCATCTTTGACCAGAGCGCCGTCGTAGCTGGCGATCTCGTGCCCCTCAAACTCCACAACGGCATAGTCGTCCTTCGGCTTGCCGTTTGCGCCCATCGCCACAAACTCGTCCTTGTAGTAATAGACGTCGTTGCCCTGCGGCTTTACCGTCGCGCGCTGGGTGCATTCCTTGTCCGTGTAGATAGGCGTGATTTTTTGGAAGTAATAGTAGCTGTTGGTATCGGCGGGCTCAAACTCGGCGACAACATCGCCCAGCTCGCCGCCCGACCACTTGTTGGCCAGGAAGTAGACCGTCTGGTTGTCGGCACCCTTATGTTTCTCGATATACTTCTTGAGTCCGTCATCGGGCGTAAACAGGTTGTTACGCGCGGCGTCCTTGACGCTCGAGGTGTATTTAATCTGAATAGGCTTGATGTCATTGAGCGACGTGCGCTCAAAGATCCCGTTTTCCATGTCCACGTGATAGCGGATCAGCGGAATCAGCGATGCGGGGATCTTGACCGTCACGATATCGCCCTGCTGCGCATTGGCAGAGCGCTCGACGGTGATGACCAGGTCCTTGGCCACGCCCGAAAACTCGTACGTGTCCGTATTGCCCTTGGTTGTCTTGGTCACTTCATCAAAGGGGACGCCATTAATCTGAGCGCTGACAAACGTATCGACCTGCATAAAGTCGCCCAGCTCATCACTAAAGGTGATGTAGCCGGACTTGCTCTCGTCGTAACCATCCTCGATCTGAGTGGGAGAACCCTTGCCCGAGGTGATAGAGCTCGAGATATCATCAAACACCTTCTTGAGCTCATCGGCATTCGACGCAGCCTTGTAGAAATCGGAATTCTCGATGCGCCTACCAAGCTCATTGGTTGTGTAGGACGTGGCGTTTGGATAGTTGCTCGACACGGCGTGCATGAACTTGTTTTCGTCGCTCGTCCTGTAGTTCGTAGGATCGTCAGTGGGATTCGCATCATCAAAGATACCGATGGTGTAGACCGTAGCGCCTTTCTCCTTCATTTTCTTGGCGGCGGCTATGGCATTGTTGGCAACCGTAGAGTTGAATTTACTGAAGTCTGTGGGCGTGCCATCCGTAAAGAACACAACTACCTTCTGGGCATCCTCGCGGCCCGACATGTCGCGAGCAAGCTCAAGGCCGTAATCAGCCCGCGTGGCGCCGGCGGGCTCGATGTGGCCGACCGTATTCTTAAGTTCCGTCGCATCGCTACCGACGCACGGCGTCAGGCCCTTCATGGTCTGCGAGTAGTTGTGCGTGTATCCCTGACGATCGCGATACGTATCGTTGCCGATCTCTTTTTTCTTTGCACCCGAAAACTTAACGATGGCAACCTGATGCCGCTTATTCGTATCTTTAATGCTCTTGTTTTGCTCGGCGATGGTGTCGATAAAGGAACTGGCAGCTGCCTTGAGTGCGTCGATGCGTTTGGTCGAATCGCTGTCACCCATGTCATCATCCATCGAGCCGGAGGCATCAAGCACCATCACGATATCGAGCGGTTTAGTGACCAGCGACGTTGTGTCAGAAGTCGAAGACATCGTGGAGAGCGTCGTCACAAAGTCGGACTTTTCGTCCTCTGTGGGCTCGACCGTCTTGTCCGTCCAGATTCGGCCTACATAACGTGTCGTCTGGTCCTGCTCGCCGCCCGACGCCCAGTACTGCCAGCGGCCGGTGGTGTCAGGGTCGACTATCTTTTTGCTCGCCGTCGGTCCGTCCATTCCGGTGCTGGACCTGGCGTTGGCCTCGGGCAGCATGGCGAATGCTGCGGCTGGCAATACCAGCACTACGGCCAGTATCACCGCCAAGAGACCCCTCGTGTACTTACCCATCGTGTCTCCCTTCTCGCAGGATCAGACCTTGCATCAGCCTAAAGTTACGAAATGAGACACAATTAGGGCAGGTGACACACGTTCCAGATTCGTTTTTAGGCATGAGACAAATGTCTCACCAAAGTTGAGACACAGCGTTTTCGCAGGAAAACGGGTGCGACTCAAAAGTCGCAGGCGCGCACAGCGGCAAACGGCACCATGTGGGGCCTTGCAGGAGCAAAATGATCCGTTTTCCTCCGTCCCCGGGGGATCAGCTAGCGATGCCCGCCACGAAACTGGCCCATCTACTACGTTTGACCCGATACCCCTGACCATACCCACGTTTTACGAAAAACCGCAGGCGTTCTACTTGCGGTTTTGTTTTTGCGTTTTTTGCTATGGTTGAGGGCAGTAGCTTAAACGTAGTAGATAGGCCTATTTCGTGGCGGACGGGTTGCGCAGACGCCCTCGCAAGGCCGAAATGATTCGTTTTCCTCCGTCCCCGAGGGATCAGGGGCTGGTACTGATATGGTGCCATTTCAAAACTATGCCGGATTACGGGGCTAAAGTCGGGACCCTCATCCATACCTTCATTTTTTGAAAAACGACAGGCTATCTACCTGCGGTTTTGCTTTTGCGATTTTCTGTATGGTTGGGAGTTCGCTATCCAGCCCCGTAAACCGGCATAGTTTTGTTAGCGGCAGCCTAACCGCGCGTTTAAGCGCGGGGCCGGTGGGGCATTTGTCCCACCGGCCCCGTCTTCGCACTATTCCGGTTTGGTTTCTACCGTGGGAGTCTTGTCCGCCGCAACTGGAGTACGGGCGGTGTCCATACTCAGGCAGTGTTTGGGGCAGCTTTCGATGCACTCGCCGCACACCACGCAGGCATACGGGTCGATCGACCAGGTACCGCCTTTGCGGTCGACCGCGAGCGCGCCCGCCGGGCAACGGCGCGCGCACATGCCGCAGCAGATGCACACGTCCATGTCGTTAACGATATGCCCGCGCAGGCGCTCGGGCGCCGCCAGCTTCTCCTGCGGATAGCACACTGTGACCGGCTGCTTGACCATAGAGCCCAAGGCCGTCTTGGCAAATGTCAGCAAACTCATGCCGCGCCTACCTTTCCGTGCAGCTAATGCAGGGGTCGATGGTCAGGATAATCATGGGCACGTTGGCCAGGAGCACGCCCTGCAGCGCATGCGTCAGACCCGCCAGGTTTTGCGACGTCGGCGTGCGCACGCGGAAACGGTCCAGGTTCTTGGTGCCGTTACCGCGCACATAGTAATACGCCTCGCCGCGCGGCTGCTCAATCACAACCTCACCGCGCGCGCCGTCGGCCGGCGTGAGCTTGGTGCGCCCGCCGATTCCGTCGTGCGGAATCTTGCCGACAAGCTCCTTGATGATGTCCATGGCCTGTGTGACCTCGGCACAACGCACCTGGCAGCGGGCATAGCAGTCGCCATCGCTAGCAACGATAGGCTCAAACGCGGCCAGATCCGCATAGGCACCGTCGCCAAACATGCGCACGTCGTAGTCCACGCCCGAGGCGCGACCGAACGGGCCGACCATCGACAGATCAAGCGCGTCCTTCTTGCTGATCACACCCACGCCATGCAGGCGCTCGCCGCAGCTGTTGTCGTCCAAAAACGTATGCACCAGGGCCTCGTAGTCGGGACGCATGGCATCGAGCGTCTGCACAATACCCGCCAGCTCAGAGTCCTCAATATCGTGCTTAAGGCCGCCAATCTCGTTAATCGAAAGGATCACTCGGCCGCCGCACGTGCTCTCGAAGATCTTGAGAATCTGCTCGCGCAGGGTCCACGAACGATAGAACAGCGCCTCGAAGCCAAAGGCATCGGCGAGCAGGCCCAGCCACAACAGGTGCGAGTGAATGCGCGAAAGCTCGTGCAAAATGGTGCGGATGTACTGCACGCGGCCGGGCACCTCGATGTCGAGCATGCGCTCGCAGGCGCTGGCATAGCCGCAGCTGTGTCCCACGGCGCAGATGCCGCAGATGCGCTCGGCGATGTAGCCAAACTGATGCATATCGCGCTTTTCGGTGAGTTTCTCGAGCCCGCGGTGCACAAAGCCGATCTGCGGAATTGCCTCGAGAACGCGGTCGTCCTCGATCACCAGGTCCAGATGAAGCGGCTCGGGCAGCACCGGGTGCTGCGGGCCAAACGGAACAACGGAGCGATGTGCCATGGACCTTACGCCTCCTTTTTCTGCTTGTCGCGGGCGGCCTTGGCGGCAAGCGCCGCGCGGACCTTGGCCGCTTTCTCGGGATCCATGGCGGCGAGCCTTGCTTCCAGCTCGGCGGCTTTGAGCGCGGCCTTGGCAGCGGCATCGTCATGCTGAGCATCGGAGCCGGCAGCCGCAGCGGGCTGAGCGGCGGCGCTCGCGGCATCGCCGGCACCCGCGGCGCCCTCCCCCGCAGCAGCAGCGGCAGCGGCCTTTTCGGCTGCGGCCTTGCGCGCCTTAGCCTCGGCAGCGGCACGGACCTTCATGGCCTTCTCGCGCGCGGCCTTCACCTCGGGCGTGATCACACTCATGGGCTCGGCAGTCGAGACCTGGTAGAAAAAGCCCTTAAAGTCAATCTGCATGTCAGTGATGGCAAGACCAAACAGGTCATGCGCCTCGTTCTCAAACGGGAACACCGCCGGATAGTACGAGCTGATGGACGGAATCTCCTGGTACCGGTCGATACCCTCGACCACCAGGTTCTCGATCGCATAGTTGCCGTCCTGCGCGATATGCTCCCGAGCAGCGCGGACGTTGATGAACGTATAGACCAGGCGATACGAGCCGTCGTCCACACAGCGCTCGGCGTGCATTTGCACAAAGCGCGCGCCGACGCCCTTGAGCGCCTGGACATGCGACAGGAGCTCGTCGATCCCGACGATGGTATAGATAGCCTTTTGCATTACACGGCCTCCTTTGCAGCGGCGGGCGCGACGGGCGTCCCAGCGGCCGTGTCGCCGGCCCCCGCAGCTGCCACAAACCCGTCCTCGCCCAGCTCAACGCCACCGTCCCAGGTGGCGGCGCCGCCCACGGTGAGCGGATCGCCACCGGCGCGCATCACGGCCTCCTTCTGGTCCAGGATGCCGCACGCCTCAACGATGGCGTCGATCACGGTCTCGGGGCGAATGGCGCACCCGGGCGCGTACACATCCACGGGAATCGCGCGGTCCACGCCGCCGATCACGTTATACGCATCGCGGAACACGCCGCCCGAACACGCGCAGATGCCGCAGGCCACCACGCACTTGGGCTCGAGCATCTGGTTGTAGATCTGGCGCACGACGGGCAGGTTCTGGGCATTGACCGACCCCGTCACCAAAAAGATATCCGCATGCTTGGGGTTGCCGGTGTTGACCACGCCAAAGCGCTCCGCATCGAACAGCGGCGTGAGCGAGGCCAGCACCTCGATATCGCATCCGTTGCAGCTCGAGCCGTCGTAATGAATAACCCACGGCGAGCGCGACATTTTATGATCCATGGATGCCGCCTCCTAAATAAACACGTCGACGAGGATGGGCATAAGGTTGAGCAGGCCAAACACCAGCGCCACGCCCCAGCCGAGCTTAAAGCAGCTGCGCCAGGTGCTGCGTGCGAAGGTGTTGTCGATCAGCACCTCGACAAAGTACGTCGCGGCCATCACGACCAAGGCGACCACCCAGCTCACCGGGTTGTCCCAAACAAAGAACATGCCCACCCACATCAAAAACAGCACGGTCTCGCACCAGTGCATAAGGGTCATCTTGGCCAGCGTGCCGCCGCTCATCTCGGTGGCGACGCCCTGGACAATCTCCTGATGCGCGTGATGCGAGTACGAAAGATCGAACGGCGACTTGCGCAGCTTGATGGTAAGCACCGCGAGCAACGCGAGGAAAATGGGCGCGCTGTACACGATGATGGGGGCCGACTGCCCCGTCACGGCAATGGAATCGAAGCTGTCGGTGGCAAGGTACAGGCCCACACTCATCAGCAAAACGGCGGGCTCGTAACTCATAACCTGCAGCAACTCACGATCGGCGCCGACCTGGGCAAACGGGCTTTGCGTCGAGGCGGACGCCAACACCACAAAGATCGCGGCGAGCGTCACCATAAAAGCGCACAGCAGCGTGTTGGAGCCCGACACAAAGATGCCGCCGCCCACGACGGTAAAGATGAGCGCGCACGCCATGTAGGTATCGTCCATGGTGTTTACGCTGGCGGGGGCCTTGCGCAGCAGCTTGGCAACGTCGTAGAAGGGCTGGAGCAGGCGCGGACCCACACGGCCCTGCATGCGAGCGGACAGCTTGCGGTCAACGCCGTCGATCAGGCCGCCCACAAGCGGCGCCAGCAAGGCAAACACCACGGTACCTATAAAGATGCCCACGACACCCGAGCCTTCAAAATACTTACCGCGCAGCACCGAGGGCGCACTCATGGCAAGCCGCTCGGGCCCGATCCACGCGCAGCACAGCAGCGCAAACAAGATAATGCTGCAGCACACGACGCTGCCCGCGGGGCCGATACGCTTCTCGCCAAGGGCGTCCTCCGAGTACCAATTGCGCTTTTCGGCCTTCACCTCGCGACCCATCGAGCCGCGGAAATGGCGATATTTGTCGGTTCCCACGCCCGAAAGATATACGTTGACGTGCGGTTTGTTGCTCACGCGGAATGAAGTCAGCAGCACCACGGCGATAAACGCCACGATAACCACCATCAGATACATGGCATCCTTGCCGATAACGTACGGCACGCGGCCAAACACCATGGCCAAGTAAGGCGACACCAGGCCGCTCGAGATAACCGGGAACGCCACGCAGCACAGAATCAGCAGCGCGGCGATGGTGTTGAGGGCCATCCATTCGGTCTTATGGACATTGACCTCAACGTTTTGAGCCGTGGGGTCGACGCCCGAAAGCTTGGCAAGCCACTTGCCCCAGAAGTAAAACGTCGCGGCCGAGCCAAAGGCAAGCACCATGATCATGAGCACGTTGCCGGTCTGGGCAAACGCCACCAGGGCGCCCCACTTGGACACGAGCATGCCAAACGGCGCCACGAACATGCCCATGATGCCCAGCATCATCAGGCGCGTCAGGTGCGGCATGCGGCTGAACATACCGTCCATGTCCTCGATATTGCGGCTGCCGATATGATGCTCGGCCGTGCCCACGCACAGGAACAGCAGCGACTTGGCCACCGTGTGGAACAGGATCAGGAAGATAGCCGCCCACACGGCCTCGGGCGCGCCGACACCCAAGCAGGCACTGATGAGGCCCAAGTTGGAAATGGTGGAGTACGCGAGCACACGTTTGGCGTTGCTCTGCGAGATGGCCATGAGGGCAGCGAGCAAAAACGTGATGGCACCCACACTCGTGACCATAAAGCCGGTCACGGGATAGATGGCATAGAGCGGGCTCAGCTTGACCATTAGGAACACGCCGGCTTTGACCATGGTTGACGAGTGCAGCAGGGCGCTCGTGGGCGTGGGGGCAACCATGGCGCCGAGCAGCCAAGTGTGGAACGGCATCTGTGCGGCCTTGGTGAGTGCGGCGAGCGACAGCAGGATGACCGGCATCACCAGCAGCGCGGACTGCGCGGTTCCGGCGCCGGAAAGCTCGATCATGCCCGAGATGGTCAGCGGCATGCCGTTAACGTGCAGGTACATGAGTCCGGCCAAAAACGCGATGCCGCCCAGCATGTTGAGGATGATCTGGGTGAAAGCGTTTTTTATGGCCTCGGGCGTGCGCGTGTAGCCAATCATGAGGAACGAGCACGCGGTGGTGATTTCCCAGCCGCAGAACAGCCACTCAAGGTTGTCGCTCGTCACGATGACGAACATGGCCGAGAGGAACAGGAACATAAGCGCCAGGAACTGCGGGCGACGGTCGGGCGCGGTCTGCCCGCGCAGCGCGGCCTCGTGCTCGTCATGGGCCTGGAAGTCCTTCATGTAGCCCAGGGCATACACGCAGATAAGGCTACCGACAATGCCGACGGCGAGGACCATGATCACGCTCATGTAGTCTAGGTAGAGTGGCGTCGCCGTGACGGCCTCGGCCGCGGGCAGCGTCATGGCTGCAAAGGCGAGCGAGCCTACCAGCTGGACTACGCCGAGCACCGTGGTGAGCGCGTTCCTATATTTGTACGCGTTGTACAGGATGACGGCGCACAGGATGACATCGATGGCGGAGCTGATGATCGAGAGCACATGCGAAGTGCCGGGGGTAACCTCAAAGCTCTGCGGACCCGTGCCAAAAAACATGACGGCGACTACAACTGTCACCGCCATAATAATGCCGGAACCTATGAGCCCCACCGCATCGCGGGCGCGGTCGCCGCGCGCGAACAGCATGCCCAGCGCCGGTACCAGCGGAAACAGGGTAAGGAAATACAGTAGCGTCATACCATCACTCCCCCATGCAAAAACGCTGCAATTGTTTAACGTTATAGCTCAATTGATGAGTAGCGGCAGCGGGTTTTCGGTCAACTGGGGAGTTTTAGGCGTACGGAGTAAGGGCACGTCCGCTTTGGAGCAGAGAGGCGGCAAGAAAAATGCGCCCCTGTGGGCGCACCATCCCGTTTGCTATTCCGCCTTTTTAACGCGCGGCTTGCGACCGCGCGGCTTATCGACCAGTGCGGACTCACCGCTCTCGCGGTACTGACGGCACCAAGCCTTGACCGAAGACTCGCTGGGAATCTTGTGCTTGATCATGGCCTCGCGAACCGTCAAGCCGTTTTCCAGACGGTCCTTAACCACAGCGAGCTTTACGTCGTACGAATAGGTGTGATGATGCGAACCGGCATTGAGAACGGCGTCGGCACCGCCCACGGCATACGCGCGGGCCCACTGACGAGCCGTGGCCTGGGGAATGCCAAGCTCCGCGGCGAGAGCGCGATGACCGACCCCCTCTTGGAGGATCTCGACGGCGCGCTGCCTAACCTCGGGCGCATGCGTGCGAGTCCTAGTTGCTTCCGACATACCTGCCACTTCTTAGCCTTAGCCGTTAATCTGCTTTCTTACGTGCAAGTTAGATAGTAGCATTTTACTGTTTGCTCAAAGCAGTTAATTAAAATAGACGCGGCGTTATCTGGGCATTTGGCACCAAATTACGACATTTCTTTATCGATTATTTACGCTGGTAGCTGACTCGCAGCTAATCGTCATTCGCTTGTCAACAAAATTGGCATCTCTTTATGCCCTTTGGTATAGAGGATATAGTTATTAACCCCTCCCCCAATATTTTTGAGTGATCTGCAAGGCAGTAGACGTCCTCACTCCTCATGATTACCGCGCATTGCCATCCACCGGAGCAAAACAAAAAGGGCGGGACCTGCTGCGCTTGCAGGCCCCGCACCGGTTGACACCCGACGGGACACAGCCGGGCGAGGCGGATCCGTGCTACCGCCCCGCCTGGCCGCGATGTTCAACTACAGCTCGTTGGCCGCGTGATACGCCGTGCGAATGGCGCTCGCAATGTCGGCGGTGCGCTCACCCGAGCAGTCGCCCACGCAGGTCACGGGCACCGTCACGCCATCCAGGTCAAACGCGTTGGCCTTGGAGCCCACGGCCATCACCACGTAATCGCAGGCGATCTTCACCGGCTCCTCGGCGCCGTCCTCGGTGGTGCGAACAGCCTCCACGCCCTCGTCGGTAATGGCGGTCAGGCGGGTCTTAACATGCTGCTCCACGTTGTGCTCTGCAAAGTCGCTCATAATCAGCGGCAGAATGGTCTCAGACTCGCCCGCGGCAATCTTGTCGAGCATCTCCACGATCGCCACCTCGCAGCCGTGCTGCAGCAGGTACTCGGCAGTCTCGGTGCCCACCAGGCCGCCGCCAATGACGGCGACGCGGCCGCTGAGCTCCACCTTGCCGGCCAGCACGTCCCAGCTCGAGACGACCTTCTCCGAATAGGCACCCGGAACGGGGATGACCACGTCGTGTGCGCCCACGGCCACAATCGCAGCGTCGGCGGCGTTGAGGTCCTCAGCGGTAGCGGCATGGTTGAGCTCGACCTTCACGCCCAGGCCGGGCAGAATCTTCTCGTAGTACTCGACCGAGCGCATGATCTCGTCCTTGCGCGGAGGCGCGGCCGCCAGCACAATCTGGCCGCCCAGATGATCGCTCGCCTCGTAGACGGTCACGTCGTAGCCGCGCTTGGCCGCCACGCGCGCGGCCTCCAGACCGGCGATGCCGCCGCCCACCACGGCGATCTTCTTGTCGCCCTCGCCCGGCTTAATGGCGATGGTTGCCTCATCGCCGTTCTCGGCATTGAGCACGCACGAGATGTACTTGCGGTTTTGAATCGCATCGACGCAGCCCTTGTTGCAGTTGAGGCACTCGCGGATGGGCTCACCCGTGGCGGCTTTCAGCGCAATGTCGGGGTCGCACATGAGCGAGCGGCCATAGGCGATGATGTCGGCGGCGCCGTCTTCCAGAATCTTCTCGCCGGCCTCGACCGAAACCACGCGGCCCACGGTTGCCACCGGCACGGAGACCAGGGCCTTGACGCGCTCGGCCACGGGCAGCGTCCAGTTGTAGGGCATGGCACCCATGGGCGGAATGGTGTCGCCCATGTTGCCGGTGTGGTTGGCCTGTGCGACCTGAATCATATCGATGCCCGCACCCTCGAGCAGCTTGGCGAACTCGCAGGCCTCGTCGGGCTGCAGGCCACCCTTGCCGCGCGGCGTGCCGTCGGGGTTCTCCATGATCACGGGGAGCTTGTACTCCACCATCAGCTGCGGCGCGGCCTCCTTAATGGCGGCGACGACCTCCAGCGCGTAGCGAACGCGGTTCTCGAACGAACCACCGTACTCGTCGGTGCGCTGGTTGAGGATGGCCGAGCACAGCGAACCCACCAGGCGGTCGCCGTGGACCTCGATAGCGTCGATCCCGGCCTGCTGTGCGCGAGCGGCCGAGGCAGCGATGGCCTCCTTGATCTGGGTGAGCTGCTCTACGCTCGCCTCGTTCACAAAGTGCTGCATGTCGTGATGCAGCTTGGCGTAGGCCTGGTTGCGGATCTCGTTGGACTCGGCCATCTTGGCGGCAAAGGTCTCCTCGTCGCCGGCGGCCTTGGCCTCCTGCGCGGCCTTGGCGGCGGCCATGGATCCCATGACCATGCGGCCGACACCGGGCACATCGTACTCGGGGTGGAACAGCTGCAGCGCGACCTTGGCGCCGTGCTTGTGGACGGCGTCGGCCAGCGCCTTAAACGTGGGGATCTGGGCGTCGGTTGCCAGCTTGGGCGTGGGGCTTGCGGTCATGACGGGAGCGACGTCGCCGATGACGATGTAGCTCACGCCGCCACGGGCCAAGCGCTCGTAAAAAGCCAGGCTGCGCTCGCCGATGGAACCGTCACGCTCCTCGTAGCCGGTGGTCAGCGGCGGAAACATAATGCGGTTCTTGAGCTCAAGGGGGCCAACCGTAATGGGCTGGAGCAGCTTGGATGCAGGTGTGGTCATGGACATTCCTCTCTTGTAGGCGCGGCGGCGATGATGCCGCGTAGTTATCTAGAGGATATGGCATGGGAATACAGCAGCGCAACGGAAATCGGCGGACAGCAGGTAGCGGCAGGTGGATGGGGATGGGCGGGGCGGCCCGTCGGTTTGTCTCGATCTGTAACAGTTACGCGGCAAAACTGGGTCTTACTGTTACAGATCGAGACATTCCTCTCGGCCCATCCTCAACAATCTAGATCTGTAACAGCTAGGCCCACTTTTGACCCCTACCTGTTACAGATCGAGACAAACCAAACCCGCCTGCTAGAAAATCTCAATCTGTAACGGTTACTCGGCAAAAACCGTCCCTCGTGTTACAGATTTAGACAAACACGACCAAGCCCACCGGTATATCTCGATCTGTAACACCTAGCCGCCCAAATCGGGTCTAGATGTTACAGATCGAGATTTTGTTTGAGAGGCCGAGAATTGGATCGAAAACACGGTCCCGAAATAACAAAAAAGCTCGCCGGCTAGGCCGACGAGCTGCAAGTTCTTGGTCGCGGGGGCAGGATTTGAACCTACGACCTCCGGGTTATGAGCCCGGCGAGCTACCAGACTGCTCCACCCCGCAATGTCTGGGCGCCTCATGTGCGCAAGAAAGAATATTACGCGGGAGTTCGGTAAACGGCAAGGAAAATCTCGTAGAGCATAATTCCTTCATATTTAAACCCCTCAGCCCATATCACCGTAAACGAATCGCAGCCGAGCGCCGCCGGCAGCGCGTATACAATGGTGCGCGTCCTTTTACGCCGACACCTGGAGTAGACATGCTGCTCGCTATCGATATGGGAAACACGCAGACGGCCATGGGCCTGTTTGACGGAGACGAGCTGGTGCAGTCGTGGCGCATGCCCACCGACCGCTCCTATACCGCCGACGAGATCCACGTACGCCTGATGGGCTTCTTTAAGATGTACGA
Source organism: uncultured Collinsella sp. (assembly GCA_900545615.1). Classification (GTDB taxonomy): domain Bacteria; phylum Actinomycetota; class Coriobacteriia; order Coriobacteriales; family Coriobacteriaceae; genus Collinsella. The sequence continues at coordinate 53,785 of UQZM01000004.1, read as the reverse complement.
CCTCTCACTCGACGCGGTCGACGCGATCGCCTTTGCCGGCGTGGTGCCGCAGCTCTCGCGCGAGTGGCACGCCGTGGCCGACCGCATCGCGGCGGACGCCATCGTCATCGGGCCGCAGACGGCCGCCGTGACCAAGCTGCGCGCGGCGCGCCCCCAGGCCGTAGGTGCCGACCGCGTCGCCAACGCCGTTGCGGCCGAGACTTTCTACGGCGCGCCGGCAATCGTGGTGGACTTTGGCACCGCGACCAATATCGACGTCATCGATGAGGACGGTTATTACATTGGTGGGGCGATCGCGCCGGGCATCCGCATCTCCATGGACGCGCTTGCCGCCCGTGCCGCCAAGCTCGCCAGCGTGCCGCTCGAGGCGCCCGAACACGCCATCGGTCGCGACACCGAAGAGTGCATCAAGGTCGGCGCCGTGATGGGCGCCGCCGCCATGGCCGAGGGCTTGGTCGCGCGCATGAAGCGCGAGCTGGGCCGCGAGGACGCCACCGTTATCGCCACGGGCGGTCTCGCCGGCATCGTCGCCGATTCGACCGATGCCTTCGACGTGGTCGACGGACAGCTCACCATCAAGGGTATCTGCGAAATCTACCGCCGCATGCAGGAGCAGGGGTAAGGCGGGGTTTAAGTCGAGCGCGAGCGGCGAACTAGGCAACGCATCGGTCCTATTCCTCAAAATCGAAATTTTTTCGTTTTTGAGGAATAGGACTTTCTGCTAGGCCTCGCCGCACAGCCACCTCGCCAGGTCCACAATCTGCACCCCATTGCGGTCCGTGGCCTCGTGATGCGTGCGGGCGAGAATCATCTTGGGGTACGCGTCGCCAATGCTCAGCAGTGGTGAAATCTCGCGTTCAAATGTCTTATCCGAGCTGATGTCGTCGCTCACCTGAATGTAGAGCTTCTCGCTTCGCTTGATTGCCACAAAGTCTATTTCCTTTTTATAGAGCACACCGACGTATACCTCATATCCGCGGCGCAGCAGCTCGATTGCCACCATGTTCTCGTACACGCGACCCCAGTCCATATCGCGTGTACCGAGCAGTGCGTATTTGAACGCGTGGTCTGCCAGGTAATACTTCTCGCCGCTCCTAAGGTATTTCTTGCCGCGAATGTCATATCGACGAACTTTATAGAAGGCAAACGCATCGCACAGGTACCCCATGTACGCACCGACCGTCTTGTTCGTTATCTTTAGCCCATCCGCGTTCAAAACATCCGTAATGTTGCGCGCCGACGTTATGTTGGAGACGTTGTCCATCATGTAATCGGCAATGCGCAGCAGCGCCGATTCGTTTCTCACGTTATGCCGCTGCACGATATCTCTCACAATGAGCGTCTTAAAGACGTTGGAGAGATATTGATAGCGCTGCTCCTGCAGTGGATAAGGGTAAGAGCCAGACATACCGCCGGTTCTCGCGTACTCATCGAAGTCGCGGTCAACCTCGCCCTCGTCGCCATAGGAGCGATACTCTTCAAACGAGAATGGGAAAACCTCGATCTCGAACGTGCGCCCCGTAAAGAGCGTCGACAGGTCGCTTGACAGCAAAAAGGCGTTCGATCCGGTAATGAAAATATCATACTGCTCGGATGCATGGAGGCTGTTGATCGCGCGTTCAAAGCCGTCGCACATCTGAACCTCGTCGATAAGCAGGAAGTTTTGCTTGTCGGACACTCGATGCTCTTTTACATAGGCGAGCAGGGCATGATATTCGAGCAGGCTCTCGAACTCGTCGAGGTTGTAATTGATATGGATGACATTCGAATTGGACAGATTTACCTCCACGTAATCGCGGAGGGCCTCGAGCAATTTTGACTTACCGCTACGGCGAATGCCCGTTATGACCTTGATATCCGGCACGCCAATAAGGCTCGTCAACGTGTCCATATATGACGTTCTATTGATGAGTTTCATTGGTGCCTCCCTGCGGTCTTCTATCGCTATTCCTCAAAAACGAAAATTTTTCAGTTTTGAGGAATAGGCTCTGCAACGAATATACCTCGTTAAAGGCCGAGCTGGCTTAATTCTATTCCTCAAAATCGAAAGATTTTCAGTTTTGAGGAATAGGGTGCTGACAACCCATTCCCCAGACAAGCAAGACCCTCCCCGGCACAGCCGAGGAGGGTCTTGTTATCATCGCTATCTTTGAACGCGGGCGCCTCGCGTTACAGTCCGCGAATCCGTACGGCCTCGGGCGGAAACTCTTGCTCGCCGGCATCGGTCTTGATGGTCGCACGACCCCAGATGTCCAGGCCCGCAAACACACCGACCGCAAGCGGCAAGCCGTTGGGCGACACCGCCGCAACTTGGCGGCCCAGCAGCGGCACCATGTCGAAATACTCGCCCAGCACGGGAGCCAGCGGACCGGCAGCGCCCTGCGGCGTGTTGGCAACAACCGCCCAGGTGTCCACACGGGTCAGCACGGCGGCGGCCAACTCCTCGACCAGCGCTTCGTCGGCCGCATCCACACCGAGCTCGCTCAACGCCGAAAGCTCAATATCCACCGTCACGGCACCGAACATGCCCGCGGCACCGGCACCGCCGTTCACGGTAACGCGCGCGAACGACGTCTCAGATGCGGGCGCGCCGCACACAATGTCGCTCGGCCACTGGATACCCACCTTACCGGCAAGGCCCAACCCCGGCGTCGATGCCGTGCCCACGAGCGCGTCCATCATGCCCATCGCGGCCACAAACGGCAGGCCGTGGAAGGCATGCATGTTCACATCGGGGCGCACAACCAGCGAAAACGTCAGCGAAGCATCGCCCGCGCTCCACGCGCACCAGCCCGCGGACACGCCCTCGCGGCCCGCGTCGCGCGCCGCGTCGAGCTCGGTGCCGGCGACAACAGCATTCATCTCGATCATCTACATACGCCCCAATTCGCCCACGATATGGCCCACGCGGTCCTCGGGCTCCTTGACCTCGACACCGTTGTAGCGGAAGAACCGCGCCGGGTCGTGCATCAGGTCCTCGAGCGGCACCAGCACAAAGTCGCGCTCGCCAATGAGAGGATGCGGCAGGCGCAGCTTTTTGCCGCCGTGGGTCTCGCCATCCATCCACAGCAGGTCCAGGTCGATGGTGCGCGGACCGTTGGCCTTGGCCTTCTTGGAGCGGTCGCGCCCCAGCTCGGCCTCGATCTTCATGAGCTCATCGAGCAGCACCAGCGGCGCCAGCTCGGTCTTGATCTCGATGACGGCGTTGGCAAACGCGTCCTGGCGCGTCTCGTAGGCCGGCTCGCTCTCGTAAATCTTGGAGGAGTTGGACACGCAGGTGAGTGGAATCTCGGCGATCATCTCGCGTGCGGCGCGGATGTTGTCGCAGCGATGCCCCAGGTTGGAGCCCACGGCCACAAACGCGCGGCGCGGCTGTGGCTTGGCAACCGCCCAGTAGCCGTTCAGGAACTGCGCAAAACCCGCGGCGTCGTGCACGCGCACGATGTTGGCACCGGCCTGGATGGCGCCCAGGCACACGCCAAACGTAGCGGCATCGCGCTCGGCGGCCTCGGTCACGCCCGAGACGGCGCCCACAAAGCGCTTGCGCGACACGGCACACATGAGCGGATAGCCCAGTGACGCCATCTTGGCAGTCTCGCGCTGGATGACGATGTTCTCGTTAGCCGACTTACCAAAGCCCGGGCCAGGATCGATGCAGATGCGGTCGCGCGACACGCCGGCATGGATGAGCGTGCGGGCCTGGTCGGACAGAAAGCCCATGACGCGGCGCATGATGGGCGCAGAATCGGGCAGGGTAAAGCGGCGGAGCTGCGAGGTGGGCACATAGGCCTCCTCGCGGCGGGCGCTGCGGCGCATCATGGCGGCCAGGCGGTCATTGGACTCCGATGCGGCCTCGGTGGCTGCGGACGCGGCCTCGGGCGCGGGCGCGACGGTCTCGGCGGCAGCTGCCTGCTCGGCGGCCGGCGTCTCCTGCCCCAGCTCGGTTACAGGCTCGGACGTGGGCTCCGGTTCGCCAAACGGCAACGAGGGCTGCACCACGCCGCCCGGAAGCTTGGCCTCCGGCTTAGGCTCGCCCAGCAACTTGCCACGACGGCGACGGGCCGGCTTCTCGGCCTCGCGCGCGGCCTCGGCAGCCGCTTCGCGTGCCTTCTCGGCAACAAACGCCGCAGCCGAGGTATCGAGCTGCACCGTCGCGTGCGTGCGGGCGGGTGCGTCGACCTCGCCGGCATGCATCACGATGATGCCGCAGGTGCTCGTCTTAACAAACTCGACCATCTTGGGATCGGTGAAGCCGGTCACGTCGTTGACGATCGAGGCGCCGCAGCGCACGGCCGCCTTGGCAACCGCCACATGACGCGTGTCGATCGAGACGATGGCGCCCTCCTTGGCCAGCGCGCGCACCACGGGCAGCACGCGGCGAGCCTCCTCGTCGGGGTTGACCGGGGTAAAGCCGGGGCGCGTGGACTCGCCGCCCACGTCGATGATGTCGGCGCCGGCGTCGAGCATCGCCAGGCCGTACTCGATGGCGGCATCCGGATCGAAGTGCTCCCCGCCATCGCTAAACGAATCGGGCGTCACGTTGAGGACGCCCATGATGCGCGGACGGTCAAAGCTGAGCTCGTACTTTCCGCACCGCCATGTCTTGCTGTCGTTCGCCATGAACATCCTCCTAAAATGCCCACGCCGCCGAGTCTGGGGAGCTGGCGGCGGGGTCGCTTTGCACTCAGTCTTTCTATTGTATCCGCGCGCGCGGGCTAGAACGCAAACGCGGCCGCGATGTCGCAAGAAATCAGCAGGTCGGCATTTGCATCCTGATCGGTGGGAGCAAGGTTGCATATGGCCAGCGTATCGCCGGTAAAGTATCGCGTAAGGCCTGCCGCCGGATACACCACGAGCGAGGTCCCGCCCACAATGAGGGCATCGGCGGCGGCGATGGCGGCAACGGCACCGGTCAACACATGCTCGTCGAGCGGCTCTTCGTAGAGCACTACATCGGGCTTGATGCGGCCGCCGCACGCGGGGCACGCAGGCACGCCCGCGGCATCCTCGTGCTCGCGCGAGCAAATCCACTCGGCGCTATAGACCGCGCCGCACGACTGGCAAATGTTGCGATGGACCGATCCGTGCAGCTCGAACACGCGCTGTGAGCCGGCCATCTGATGCAGGCCGTCGATGTTTTGCGTCACCACGGCGTCGAGCTTGCCGGCGCGCTCCAGCTCGGCCAGCTTGGTGTGGCAGCGGTTGGGCTTAGCGTTAAGCGCGATCATCTTGGTGCGGTAAAAGTCGAAGAACTCGGCCGGATGCGCCTCGTAAAAGCTATGCGACAGCATGGTCTCGGGCGGATAGGCAAACTGCTGGTGATACAGGCCGTCCACGCTGCGAAAATCGGGAATGCCGCTTGCCGTGGAAACACCAGCGCCGCCAAAGAACACCACGCGCTCGTGGGTATTGAACAGCTCCGCCAGCGCGGCGGAGGCCTGCCTGGGGTCCGATATTGCCTGCGTCATATGAGTCCTCCGTCCTTGTTAGTCGGGCAGCGTTGGGCGACGTCCCAGCATGCGGCCTTTAAGTCAGCATGCGCGGAGCCCACCCCGCCCCTGTTGCGCTAATCTTAAGCCTGCCAACCCCGTCGAAAGGACACCATGCCTCAGACTTACACCTTTGCCTCGTGGAACGTCAACGGCCTGCGCGCCGTGCTCAAAAAGGACCCGAGCTTTATCCAGATCGCGCAAGAACTCGACGTCGATATCCTGGCGCTGCAAGAGACCAAGCTGCAAGAAGGCCAGGTCGATATTGACCTGCCCGATTATCACCAAACCTGGAGCTACGCCGAGCGTAAAGGCTATTCGGGCACTGCGGTCTTTAGCCGCCAGGAACCGCTGCGCGTACTGCGTGCCGATGCGCTGCTGCCCTACGCCGGCGAGGGCGAGGCGGCCGAGCTCGTCGCCCAAGCCGCAACCGAGGGCCGCGTCTGCGCGCTCGAGTTCGACAAGTTTTGGTTTGTCGACGTCTATACGCCCAACGCGCAAAATGAGCTCGCGCGCATCGACGTGCGCATGGCCTGGGATGATGCCTATCGCGGCTTTTTGACGGGACTCGAGCGCGAGACCGGCAAGCCCGTCGTGACCTGTGGCGACTTTAACGTGGCGCACGAGGAAATCGACCTTAAGAACCCCAAGTCCAACCGCGGCAACGCAGGCTTTTCGGACGAGGAGCGCGGCAAGTTTACCGAGCTGCTCAACTCCGGGTTTACCGATACCTGGCGCGCGGCAAACCCCGACGTCGAGGGCGTCTACAGCTGGTGGAGCTACCGCTTTAATGCCCGCAAGAACAACGCAGGCTGGCGCATCGACTACTTCCTGGTAAGCGACGCAATCGCCGACAACGTACGCGACACCGGTATCCGTGGCGACATCTTCGGCAGCGACCACTGCCCTGTCACCCTCACGCTAGAGCTCTAGCGCCAAGTAATTCCTGGGGGACAGAGGAAAGCAGATCATGTGACCCCTCTCCCTCTATAAGTTGCGGTGGAATAGTTCCTGTTTGGGCAGCAAATAGCCAAAAACGAGAACTATTCCACCGCAAGTTCGTGAGGGAACGCGAAATGCCTTACAGCCCGTATTTCACGACGACACGGTTAATGCGACGGCACCAAGGCTTGTACAAGGCGGCCAAGAACACGCAGGTCGCGAGACCGTGTGTGATATCGAACGGCATTGCCGTGGCAAGACGCGCCATGGCACCCGCCCACGTGAGCGGTTGAACAAAACCGATAATGTCGTAGGCGTTGATCACAACGCCGTACAGCAAACCCGAAGCAAAGCCGTAGGTCAGCAGCGCCGGCATACGCACGGCGCCATCGGCGCGATCAAAAGCGCCGGCATGCGCCAGCGCACCGCCAACGTATCCCACGAGCCCCCAGGCATACATCTGCCACGGCGTCCACATGCCCTGCCCAAAAAAGAAATTGCTGGTCAGCGCCGCCAACGCACCGACCATAAAGCCGTTACGACGACCGAGTGTCGCCCCGGCGATAATGGCGATGGCACTCACGGGTTTAAAGTCGGGAATGGGTCCAAACAGGATGCGCCCCGCCGCCGCCAGCGCCGCCAGCACCAGCGTGGGCATAATCTGACGCAGGCCTGGACGCGATGCCTCATAGCCCGCAAAGAACAGCGCAAGCACCAACGCCACCACAACCAGCATGGCCAACGCTGTCTGCTCAACACCCGCCAGCAACGCGGCAGCCATCACCGCCGGCACCGCCAACAACAGCGGGATCTCCAGTTTTGCAAGCAAACGCGAGAAACGACAGTCCGTCATCCCATCACGCCCTATAGAACACGTTGTCGGCAAAGAAGTCGGCCGGGGACTCCATGCAGGCAATCTCACCGTCGAACATCATGGCAATGTCGTCGGCAACCTGCTCGGTGAAGTCCAGGTCGTGCGTGGCCATGATGACGGTACCGCCGGCATTCGCATGGTCACGCAGGGCGTGAGCGATGATGCGGCGGCTGGCCAGGTCCAAACCCTTGGTGGGCTCATCGAGCAATAGCAGCTCGGGGCCAATCAGCAGCAGCTTTGCCAACGCAAGCAGCTGGCGCTGACCGCCCGAAAGATCGTACGGATGGCGCGCATCCAGGCCGTCCAATCCCAGCTGCGCTGCACGCTCCCGCGCCACAGCCTCGTCATATCCGCAGGTCGAAGCCCATTCCATCAGCTCGTCGTGCACTGTCTCGGCGACCAGCAGGGCCTTGGGGTTCTGCGGCAGCAGCGCCGCCGAAGCCGCCCTGCGCACCATGCGCCCACGCTGCAGTTTGGCGGTCTTGGCCAGTACCGAAAGCATCGTCGACTTGCCGCAGCCGTTACCGCCCACAATCGCATGCACCGCACCGGCAGAAAACGTCACGTCGAGCCCGCGCAGCACCCAACCGGACACACGGTCGTAGCGAAACCAGCCTTCCGACAGGGTAGTAGCCGACCCGGCGTGCATTTTTAGGAGTATTCTGCGTCCACCGGCACGCGATGGCACCCCCAAGTCGTCCTGCGACAGTATTTGCGCCTCAAATTCACCCGATTTGTCCGATTTCAGTCCCTTTTTTGCACCAGGAGCGCCTGCGCGCAGGTCCAAAGAGCCCAGCTGGCCGCTGACGCTGCTGAAAACTCCGTTTTTTGCACGCCGCGAGGCACCCCACCCTGGCACCTCGCCAGAAAACAGCCCTTCACGATGCCCCAAGGAGGCAATGTCAGCGACCTCGCACACGCGACCGTCTTCAATTCGGTACGCGCACGTCACATACTCGAGCATCGGGCGCGGCTGGTGCGTTGCCACGACAACCGTGCAGCCCAGCTCGCGGTTCACGCGAAACAGCGCATGCAGAAAATTCTTCTCGGCAACGGGATCGAGCTGGGACGTGGGCTCGTCGAGTAGCAGCACGCGCGGACGCAGCGCCAGGACGGCAGCAAGCGACAGCAGCTGCTTGCGGCCACCCGAAAGCGTATCGGTATCGCGGTGGAGCCAGTCCTCCAGCCCAAAGAAATAGCTGGTCTCGGCCACGCGGCGGCGTATCTCGTCGCGCGGCATGCCCAAGTTTTCCAGACCAAACGCCATCTCGTGCCACACGCTTTCGCAAACGATCTGGTTCTCGGGGTCCTGAAACACATAGCCCACGCGCTCCGCCGATGCCCGTACGTCCATGTCGGCAACGTTCTCGCCCAGCACGCTCAGTTCGCCAGTGCGCTCGCCCGCCGGAGCGATCTCGGGCTTGAGCAGCGACAGCAGCGTCGACTTACCCGATCCGGTACCGCCAACAAGCAGCGCAAATGCACCTTGGGGAACAGACCAGTCGAGCCCCTCGAGCACCGCAGCATCAGCATCGGGGTAGGCAAAGCTCAGGCTCCGCACCTCAATCGCCGGCATATCCGGGCCGCACGCAGCGCCCGACACCGGGCCCCTATCCAACCGAGCCATCAACCAAACCTCTTCTCATCAATCGCGTGCAACGCGCAAGGCAGCACCATCCAGGCAGCGTACACGACATAGCCCGGCCACGGCGCCGGCACCGATAGTTGCGGGTAAAACGAATACTGCGCCGTCGCGGCCCACGCCACTGCCGCCGTGGCCACACCAAACAGCGCAAGCCCAACCAGCGCGGCAACATCGCCGCGCCCCAGCCGATACCGCGCGTACGTCGTGCGGCGCGTCGCGGCACCCCACCCACGGGAGCGCATGGCGTCCGCGCGCTCCAGCGAATCCTCCATGCCCCAGCCCATCAACACGCTCGATGCCCGTAGGCGCGAACGCACGGGGTCGGCCGACGCATGCCCCGGCACATCAATCGCATCCTGCACCGCCAGTACCGTACGACCGCGGCGCAAAAACTGCGGGATAAGCCGCATGCACATCGAGATCATGAGCGCGATCACCGGCGCGGTGTTACCCAGAAGCGCAAGCACCTTGTCGTAGCTAAGCATCGATGCCGCAGCCTCAAACCACAGTACGCTCGCCACAAACAGCCCGCCCATGCACAGGCCGTATACCATGCTCTCCAGATACACCGCGCGCATGCCAATACGGAACAGCTCCGTCGAGCCCGAGGCGCTAAACAGTGGATTGAGCACCGCGATGATCAAAATCACCGGCAGCTGCCAGCGAAGCGCCCCCAACGCACGCGCGGCGCCGCGCGTCGCAAACCCGTACGCCAACCCGCCCGCAAGCGACAGTGCAATCAGCACCGGCTGCATCGAGAACATGGTGAATCCCAGCGTCAGCACCATGTAGAGGGCCGGCACCGCCGGATGCGACATCGAAAATGCCGCAACGGGCTCGTTGCCCGATTCCTCTCGTATGATATCCACGGGCACCTCCCATCCCTCGCGCAAAACGCCAACGCCGCAGCGCCGCCGCCATGCACAACCAGCGCAAATACCACGTCGGCGGTACCGACATCGGCCGCCATGCGCCAATCGTTACGCGCTCATCATATGCCTGCGGTATCATATTGCGCCGTGTATCGTTTCCAAACACACGTCTCTATAACGTAACAGGAGATCACATGGACGCAACCGCAATTATCCTCGCCGCCGGCGAGGGCACCCGCATGAAGTCGAACCACTGCAAGGTTTCGCACAAGATCCTGGGTAAGCCCATGGTCCAGTGGATCGTCGACGCCACCATCAAGGCCGGCTGCAGCCGCGTCGTGGTCGTCATCGGCAGCCACGCCGACGAGATGCGCGCCCTTATCGACGGCGTCTACGCCAACAGCGCCACCAAGGTCGAGTGCGTCGAGCAGACCGAGCGCCTGGGCACCGGCCACGCCGTAAAGGTCGCGCTCGAGGCCTGCGGCATCGCCGAAGGTCCGGTCGTCGTGCTCAACGGCGACCTGCCGCTCATCACCGCCGACACCGTCGCCAAGTTCGCGCAGACCGTCGCTACCGGCGAGCTCGCCTGCACCGTCATGACCATGACCCCGCCCGACCCCTTCGGCTACGGCCGCATCAAGCTGGGTGCCGACGGCCAGATTGAGCGCATCATCGAGCAGAAGGACTGCACGCCCGAGCAGGCCGCCACGCTGCTCGAGTGCAACGCCGGCTGCTACGCCTTCGACGGCGCGCAGCTCGCCGCCCACATCGACGAGATTGGCAACGACAACGCACAATCCGAGTACTATCTGCCCGACATGCTCGAGATCCTCAAAGGCCACGGCCAGGCAGTCTCCATCTTCCACTGTGACGACTACCGCGACGGCCTGGGCGTCAACAGCCGCATCCAGCTCGCACAGCTTACCGCCATCGCGCGCGACCGCATCAACGAGCATTGGATGGCCGAGGGCGTTACCTTCATCGACCCCACGCAGGCCTGGATCGGCCCCGACGCTACCATCGGCCGCGACACCGTCGTGTGGCCGCAGACGCATCTGATCGGCCACGTCACCGTGGGCGAGGAGTGCCAGCTCGGCCCCAACAGCCGCCTCACCGACACCACCGTCGGCAGCGGCTGCACCATCGACGAGACCATCGCCATCGAAGCCGTCATCGAGAACGGCGTCGACTGCGGCCCGCGCGCCTACCTGCGCCCGGGCACCCACATGCTCGACGGCTCCAAGGCCGGCACGCACGTGGAGATCAAGAAGTCCACGATCGGCGAGGGCTCCAAGGTTCCGCACCTGTCCTACATCGGCGACACCACCATGGGCGCCGGCGTCAACGTGGGCGCGGGCTCCATCACCTGCAACTACGACGGCGTGCACAAGCACAAGACCGTCATCGGCAAGGATGCCTTCATCGGTTCCGACACCATGATGGTCGCGCCCGCCCAGATCGGCGACGGCGCGCTCGTGGCCGCCGGCTCCGTCATCACCGAGCCGGTCCCGGCCGACGCGCTCGGTCTGGGCCGCGCCCGTCAGGTAAATATTGAGGGCTGGGCCGCCGATTATCGCCGCCGTCTGCACGAGGACGACGAGGTATAACGTTTTACCAAGCACAAAAGGAGCTGTTCCCATGGGGACGGCTCCTTTTTCTATGCTGACCTGCGCGACCGGATGAGTGGTCGGTTCGTGTCCGTTGACGGTAAAGACGTTATCAAGACCCGATTAACCCCGCCGCGCGGTTACAATGCAAAAAGGCATCTATATGGCATTCGATGTATAAAGGAGAAGGGTAATGCCGATTAATGATCCCGAGAAGTCGGAGAATATGCGCAAGTCCATCCGCGTGTATTCCGGTTCCTCCAACCGTCCCCTCGCTCAGAAGATCGCTGAGTACCTTGGGGTCGAGCTTTCGGGCCTTACGCTAAAGCAGTTCGCCAATGGTGAGATTTACGCCCGCTACGACGAGACCGTCCGCGGCGCCGACGTCTTCCTGATTCAGTCCGTGGCCGGCGGCAACGTCAACGACATGCTCATGGAGCTGCTCATCGCCACCGACGCTGCCAAGCGCGCATCCGCCCGCTCCATCACCGCCGTCATCACCCACTACGGCTATGCCCGCCAGGACCGCAAGGCCGGCCCGCGCGAGCCCATCACCGCCCGCCTCGTCGCCAACCTGCTCGAGCGCGCCGGCGTCAACCGCATCATCACCCTCGACCTGCACCAGGGCCAGATCCAGGGCTTCTTTGATATCCCGGTCAACCACCTGTCCGCACTGCCGCTGTTTGGCCAGTACTACAACGACATGCACTTCGACACCGACAACCTGGTTGTCGTCTCCCCCGACGTGGGTCGTGCCAAGGCCGCCAAGAAGCTGTCCGACATGCTCGGCTGCGACCTGGCCATCGCCCACAAGGGTCGTCCGCGCCACAACGCCGCCGAGGTCATGGGCATCATCGGTGACATCAAGGGCAAGACCTGCATCATCAACGACGACATGATTGACACCGCTGGCACCCTGTGCGCCAACGTCAAGGAGCTCAAGGCCATGGGCGCCGGCGACATCTACGTGTGCGCCACCCACGGCATCTTCTCGGGCCCGGCTATCGAGCGCCTGAACGATGCCCCCATCGTCGAGTGCGTCGTCACCGATGCCATCCCCGTCGAGGTCGGCGGCAAGATCAAGACCATCTCGGTCGCCGAGGAGTTCGCTCAGGCCATCTCCGCCGTTTACCACGAGGAGCCCGTCTCCACGCTCGTCGGCGGCGACTTCGCGCTGTAGCCTGCCGCGCATCATCTTTGATGCTTTTAAAGGGTCGGAAGCGAGCTTCCGACCCTTTTTCTATCCCTCGCCAACCTTCCCTGGACAATTAGTTCAGATACGTATTTTTTTAAAGCTCCAAAGGACCGTTCGGAGCCTTCTGAGCTCCCCAGCGGATGCCATGCCGTCCAAATCTCATCGTTCTCGAGTACAACCGCTGCATATTTACCCTCAAATCGCCCTCAAGGGCCTTAGGCACGCCTCGAACGCCCGCCGCCTTATACGTATCTGAATTAACCGTCCAGTAGCTATCGTCAACCTTCGCGGCAGAGCTCAATTTCCTGCAATCCCCTCAACCGATTTCATAACACCCAGCCGTTCATGGCGCGCAGCGCCCCGCTGAGCGAAAAGAACGGTATGGGGGTCGCATTCTGCCGCCAACTTAGTACGTTATAGCTATGACGACCGTGATTTCACATTTCTCCGCCCTCCGCGCAATTCGTCGCGCACGACGGGCGTACTCTGCCCTACCCTGGGACTCCGTTGATAGTGAACAGCAAGCACAGGCCTTGGCTAGCTGCATTCCCAATAATGACGCGATAGACTTTGGCGCACTTTCGATACTCGATGCCTGGAATGAAGATGATTCCGAACTACTCGATCTTCTCGTTTCAGACGAAGACAACAGACGCCCCGACAAGCGGCTTCTTCAGCATATTCTCACCGCTCCGCTTCCTGAAGGTGCAATTATGCACGTCGAGGCCGACATCTACGCAACGTCTCCTGCCGTGACAGCCATGCTTTGTTCCAAAAATGAATCAGTCGCCAAAACCTTGATGCTTCTCATGGAACTGCTCGGAACCTACTCCCTTCCTCCCGGGGCAACATACCCCATTGCCCATGACGACATCTGGCCCAAGGGCGATGGCTGCGCAGCGACAGGCAATCTTGATTGCTTGGGCAACCAGTCGGTGGTCGAGCAACAGAACGAAACCCGCTATGAACAGGCACACTACAAATGCGAGCCCGCCACAACTATCGAAGAGCTCGAGGCGGTCGCACGCTTCGCCAAAAGTAGCTCATACACCTCGTTTCGCACGGCAGTCAATCTCGCCCGACCCGGATCTGCATCCCCAGCCGAATCCCTAATGTTTGCCGTTCTCGGAGCGCCCATGCGCTTTGGCGGATTCGGATGTTGCAGCCTGCCCATGGGAGGCCTGCTACTCAACTATCGAATCGACTTCGACACTCTTGCGGTCAACATGTCCTCCGGCATCCCTTACGCCATCTGCGACCTATATTGCCCGGCCGCCGGAGTCGACAACGAATACAACGGAATTGGGCATGAGCTTCAAAACGCTCGCATCCACGATGGCAATCGAAATAATGGCCTCAAGGCAATGGGCATCCACGTCCTGGTTATCAATCGCGACCAAATGAAAGACCTTGTTGCACTCGAAGCCTTCGCCCAAACGATGCATCGACTCGCGGGAGTCCGATTCCGATACCGTATCAAGGGCTATCGCAAGCGTCAGGCCACTTGGCTCAACGCCCTGCGGGCCGGAATCGGCCTTGCGCCGGTCTAAACGGCGAATCACCCGTGCACCGTCGAGCAGGGCTGGACAGTTAGTTCAAATACGTATAAATGGACACATTGAATTAGGCTGTTTTGCGGTTATCTCTATACCATTCGCCCGATTTGAAGGCAGGGTAGACTTCAAAACAGCGTCATATGGACTAACTAAAGCTCCAAAACAACGTATCGGCATTGAATCGAGCAATTCGAGTTCTCAGAACTTATACGTATCCGAACTAACTGTCCACCTCGATTTCGACGGCCGTCCAAACGCCCTCAAATAACCTCAATTGCCCTCCATTTGACAGCGGCAACAGGGTCGCTCACCATAGCAGGCGACAAATCAACGAAAGGATGAACATGGCAGCTGCACAGCCGCTTAAGATTCGCATGGTTGCCGGACTTGGCAACCCTGGCGAGGAATATGCCGAGACCCGTCACAACGCTGGTTTCAAAGCAATCGACGAGCTGGCCCGTCAGGCCGGCGTCACGTACTGGAAAAACCAAGCAGGCGCCGAGGTCGCGCTCATCAACATCAACGATCCCGAGGAAGAGGGCGGCAAGCGCCAGATTGTACTGGTCAAGCCGCAGTCGTACATGAACACCTCGGGCGGGCCCATCTCCAAGCTCTGCCGCGAGTACAAGATCAAGGCCGAGGAGCTGCTCGTCATCCACGACGAGCTCGATATTCCCGCCGGCGACGTGCGTGTTAAGGTGGGCGGAGGCCATGCCGGTCACAACGGCCTGCGCTCCATCATCGACAAGATGGGCAGCCGCGACTTTAGCCGTATCCGCACCGGCATCGGCAACCCTCCCGGCAAGATGGCCGTGGCAGACTACGTGCTCAAGCAGCTGCGCGCCCGCGAAGCCGAGGATTTCCAGGACACCTGCGCCCGCGCCGCAGATGCCGCCGGTCTGGCCATCGTCCACGGCGTAATCTACGCCCGCGATCACGTAAACGGCGCCGCTTCCGCCAACGGCAAGCACTAAAACCTACCATTTAGAGATGTTTATTTTGGCAGGTTTCATCTGCGGAAACGCCGCGGCGGCTGCGTCGCAATAAACCCTGTGCCGCTATACATATGCAACGCTCCAAAGGGGGCCGGCCTCACCGAAGCGCGAGGCCGGCCCCCTTTGCCGTTTTGCCTGATAAAACCTGCCAAAATAAACCTCTCCCCCTTTGGCAGGTCGAAGTGGATAAACCCTGCTCCCAACCGCCGAAGACACACGTAAGTGACATGTCCATGAGGGTATAATTTGCACCGTATGTCTGCACAACGCCTGTGCGCGTACGGTTTTATTCGGGCTACCGTCCATTTCCGTGGAGGCACGGTTCGGCGGCCCTAACAAGAGAGGGGTTCTATGTATAAGATCCTGGAGAAGACGCAGTTCTCGGAGAAGGTGTTCAAGTTCCGCATCGAGGCGCCCGCAATCGCCAAGCATGCGCACGCTGGACAGTTCCTCATGGTCCGCGCCAACGAGACGGGCGAGCGCGTCCCGTTTACCCTGGCCGGCTGGAACGGTGACGAGGGCTGGGTCGAGTTCATCTTCATGGTGATCGGCAAGACCACCGAGATGCTGTCCACTTACGAAGCCGGCGAGTCGCTGCGCGACGTCGTGGGCCCGCTGGGCGTTCCCACCGAGATGGCCGAGGGCCCCTGCGCCGTCATTGGCGGCGGCGTCGGCCTGGCAATTGCCTTCCCGGTCGCCAAGCACCTGGTCGAGACCGGTCACGAGGTGCACGCCATCATGGGCGCCCGCACCAAGGACCTCCTGCTCATGGAGGACCAGTTCCGCGAGCTCCTCGACGAGGACCACATCCATATCACCACCGACGACGGTTCCTACGGAGAGCAGGGCGTTGTCACCGCTCCGCTGGAGCGCCTGCTGCAGGACAAGGCCGTGAGCCAGGTCTTCTGCGTCGGCCCCGTTCCGATGATGAAGTTCTCGACCCTCACCGCCCAGAAGTACGATACCCCCATCACCGCGTCGCTCAACCCCATCATGGTTGACGGCACCGGTATGTGCGGCTGCTGCCGCGTCGAGGTGGGCGGCGTGACCAAGTTCGCTTGCGTCGACGGCCCCGACTTCGATGCCACCCTGGTCGACTGGGATGACCTTCGTGCCCGCCAGGCCGCTTACCGTTCCGAAGAGGGCGAGTCCCTCAAGGCCTATGAGGAAAAGAGCTGCGCATGCCACTAGTTAACGGTCGTTTCGTTGCCGATATGAAGTCGCCCCGCACCCCCGATAACGAGGAGCCGGCTGCCGAGCGCGCCTGCGACTTCCGCCCCGTCGACAAGGGCTTCACCGAGGAGATGGCGCTGGCCGAGGCCGAGCGCTGCCTCAACTGCAAGAAGCCGTTCTGTGTTGAGGGCTGCCCCGTCAACATCAACATTCCCCGCTTTATCGAGCAGATCCGCGCGAAGGACTTCGGCGGCGCTCTCGATACCATCCGCGAGGACTCCATGCTTCCCGCCATCTGCGGCCGCGTCTGCCCGCAGGAGAACCAGTGCGAGGGCAAGTGCATCCGTGGTAAGAAGTCCGAGCCCGTGGCCATCGGCCAGCTCGAGCGCTTCCTGGGTGATCGCCCCGAGCTCGCCTCCACGCCCAAGATGGCCCCCAAGAACGGCAAGAAGGTCGCCGTCGTCGGCTCCGGCCCGTCCGGCATCACCTGCGCCGGCGAGCTCGCCCGTAACGGCTTTGACGTTACCGTCTTCGAGGCCTTCTTCACCGGCGGCGGCGTGCTGGTCTACGGCATCCCCGAGTTCCGTCTGCCCAAGGCGGTCGTCAAGCGCGAGATTGACGGCCTGGAGGACATGGGCGTCAAGTTTGAGTACAACTCCGTCGTGGGCAACATGGCCACGGCCGAGGAGCTGTTCGAGCAGGGCTTCGACGCCATCTACGTGGCGACCGGCGCTGGCCTGCCCAAGTTCCTCAACGTCCCCGGCGAGAACCTGCCCAACGTCTTCTTCGCAAACGAGTACCTCACCCGCGTGAACCTGATGAAGGCCAACAAGTTCCCCGAGTACGACACCCCCACCAAGCACGGCAAGAACGTCGTTGTCTTTGGCGGCGGCAACGTGGCTATGGACGCCGTCCGTACCGCCAAGCGTCTGGGCGCCGAGCACGCCATCATCGCTTACCGCCGTACCGAGGACGAGATGCCCTGCCGTCGTGCCGAGCTGCACCACGCCAAGGCCGAGGGCGTCGAGGTTCTGCCGCTCGTTTCCCCGCTCGAGTTTGTCGCTGGCGAAGACGGCTCCGTGTGCGCCGTCAAGGTCCAGAAGATGGAGCTCGGCGAGCCCGACGAGTCCGGCCGTCGTCGCCCGGTGCCCATCGAGGGCGCCATCGAGGAGATCCCCTGCGACGTCGCGATCTCGGCTATCGGCACCAACGCCAACCCCTTCGCAAAGAAGATCGGCGGCAAGATGGAGCTCAACAAGTGGGGCTACATCGTCGCCGACGAGGAGACCGGCCAGACCACCGATCCCCGCATCTGGGCCGGCGGCGACATCGTCACCGGTGCCGCTACGGTCATTCTGGCGATGGGCGCTGGCAAGAAGGCCGCCGCTTCCATCACCAAGAGCCTGCTGGGCGAGTAATCACCCTCAGCGCTAGCCATTAAACGGCAAAGTCCCTGTCGAGCACACGCTCGGCGGGGACTTTTTCTATGCCGGCCGTCCCACCACCACAAAGGTGCCTGTCCCCTTTGTGGTGGTTTTGGTCGGTTAGCCTTCGAGTTGGGCCACCTTGTAGCGGTAGGCCGCGGCGATGACGTCCTTGCAGCCTTCGCGGCCCAGCTTGGCGCGGTTGACTACGATATCCTTACCGCTCGTCATCTTCCATTTGCCGGCACTGTAGCGCTTATAGAACGCCTCGCGCGCCTTCTGCTGCTGTTTGACCAGCTTGGCGCCCTTCTTTTTGTTAAGGCCACGCTTCTTGCGCACGATCTCGACGCGGTCCTCAAAGGGAGCGGTCACCAACACGGCAATGTGGTTGGGGTTGTTGCGAAGCAGATAATCGGACAGGCGGCCTTCGATAATGCAGCTCTCGGTCTCGCCCAAATCCAAAATCACCTGGCTCATCTTTTGGAACAACTTATCCGAGTACGAACGCGCATCGTAGCGGTCGGGCAGAAACGCCATGTTCTCAACGGCCAGACGTTCGTCATAGGCGGCCATCTTATCGAGCGACTCGCCCGCGCGCAGCGACGCACGTACCAGCAGCTCGTTATCGTACAGCGGAATCCCCAACTCGTCGGCAAGCATGCGACCAATCTCGTGGCCCTCGGCGCCAAAGTCGCGCGCGATGGTAATGACCACAGGATTCTTCTTATTCTCCAGATCGCTCATCGCGATTCCTTTCTCTATGTGACAAAGGGACAGTCCCTTTGTCACATTCTACGCTGCCACGATGCGGCGCTGATACGCTCGGACCAGCAGCGAGATACCAAAGTTGAGCACAAAGTACATCGCAAACACCAGGCCGTAGAGCATAAGCACCTGCGACAGGTCGATCGCGTGGGCCATCACGACGTTTGCCGTGTACATGAGCTCGGCCACGTTAATGCCCGAAAGATACGAGCTGTCCTTGATGACAGTCGTGCACTGGCTAAACAGCGCCGGAATGATCGTCTTAAACGTCTGCGGCAGAATGATGTAGCGCATGGTGGCAAAGAAGCCAAAGCCTTGGCTCTGCGCTGCCTCAAACTGGCCGCGCGGAATCGAGTTGAGGCCGCCGCGCACAATCTCGGCCATAACAGCGCTGGTAAACAGCGTAAAGGCGATGGTCGAAATCACAATGTCCAAACCCTGCACCGTAAAGTAGATAAACAGGATCCACAGCAGGTTTGGCGTGCAGCGGAACAACTCGATATAGGCGCTCACCAAAATACGGAACGGGCGGGGCGCGTAGCTTTTAACGAGCGCCAGCACCGTGCCAAAGATGAGCGAGAAAAAGATCGACAGCGCCGAGATCTCGATCGTCTTAACAAAGCCGCCCCAAATGTAGAGCAGGTTGGTCGCGTTGAAGATTTCCATGCGCTAGGCCTCCTCTACGTTGTCGAGCCCCAGCTCGGCCAGGCTCACGCCGCGCGGACGCTCCTTGGAGCGGCGCTCGAGCCACTGCACCAGCATGGCGAGCGGAAAGCAGATGATAAAGTACATAAGGCAGCAGACGATGTATCCCTGCAGGTAACCGTACAGACTCACAAAGTTGTCGGAACGGTACATAAGGTCGCCGCCGGCCACAAGTGCCAGCACCGACGTGTTCTTGACCAGGTTGAGCGCCTGGTTACACAGCGGCGGCAGAATGATCTTGAATGTCTGGGGCAGCACGATGTACCAATACGCCTGCGCACGGGTGAAGCCCTGGCTCTGGGCCGCTTCCATCTGACCGCGCGGAACCGCCTCGATACCAGTGCGGATGACCTCCGAAATGTAGGCCGCGTGATACAGGCCCACACCCAAGAAGCCCAGCACGAACGGCGCGATGCGCACCGGCTGGTCGGCACCGGTTATGGCCTGCAAAAACTGCGGACCGGCCATGTACATAAAGAGCACCTGCACGGGCAACGGGGTGTTCTGGTAAAACTCCACGTACACGCGGCTTATGGTGCGCAGCACGCGTGAACGAGTGGTTGAGAACACGCCCAGCAGCGTGCCCAGCACCAGCGACAGCAGCAGACCGGCAACGACCACCTGTAGCGTCACACCAAAGCCCTCCCAGAAGGGCCCCATGTTTTGAAATGTCGTCGACCAACGGTCGGCGTCAAATAATCCTTCGAGCATTCGATTCCTTCCTTGGACGATGCGCCTATACAAGACCCCAGGTCTTGACCTCTTGGTCGAGCCAACCGTCGGCCAGGCGATCGCAAATCACCTGATCGACCACGGCCGAAAGGTCGCAGCCCTTCTTGGTCGCCACGCCGTAGCCCTGCTCGCCAAACTTGACCTCGGGCTGCAGCAGCTCAACGGTCTCGTTCATGTAACCGGCCAGCGTGGAGCGGTCCATGGCAAAGACATCGATATTGCCGGCGTCGAGCGAACTCTTGATGATGGGGTAGCCGCTAAAGGCCCTAAACTCGGGCTTGCAGCTAAAGCCGTTGTCCTTGATCATCTGCTCGATCAGGCCCTGCGTGGTAGCACCCTGGCTCACGCCGATGACCTTGCCGTCCAGGTCCTCAATCGAGGTAAAGCCCGAACGCTTCTTGACCATGAGTCCCACGTAGTCGGTGCGGTACGGCGTCGAGAAATCCCAGCTCTTCTTGCGCTCGTCGGTGATGGTGTAGGTCGCCGCGACCACGTCAAGCTGGCCGTTATCGATCAGCGGGCCGCGCGTCTTGGGCGTTACATCGGTAAACTCGACAAGCTCCTGGGCGCGGGCCTCCTTGTAACTCACGCCAAAGACGGCAGCAGCGATCTGGTAGCACAAATCAACTTCCATGCCCTCAAAGCGGCCCTTGGCGGTGTCGTAATAGCCATAGCCGGGAACGTCCTTCTTAACGCCGGCATTCAGATGGCCACGCGACTTGATGGCCGCAAGCTTGGACCCCTTGTCGGAGCCCTCGCTGCTGGTGGAGTTGCCGCAACCGGCAAGCGCGGTCCCCGTCAGCGCAAGCATGCCGGCGCCCGCCAGCTGCAAAAAGTGACGGCGCGACACGGCCGCCCTCGTCATATCCGTCATGTCCATCACCGCACCTAGTGCAGAATCTTGGACAGGAACTCGCGGCAGCGCGGGTTCTCGGGGTTATCGAAGAAGTGCTCGGGCGTGCCCTCCTCCAAGATGCGGCCGTCCTCCATAAAGATGACGCGGTCGGCCACCTGGCGCGCAAAGCCCATCTCATGCGTCACGCAGATCATGGTGATGTCCTCCTGCGCGAGCTCAATCATAACGTCCAGAACCTCCTGGACCATCTCGGGGTCGAGCGCCGAGGTCGGCTCGTCAAACAGGATGATGGGCTGCTTGGTGCACAGGGCACGGGCGATGGCGATGCGCTGCTGCTGACCACCCGAGAGATTCTGCGGATACTCGCCGGCCTTATGCGCCATGCCGACGCGCTTGAGCGCGGCGATGGCGATCTCGGTCGCTTCCTCCTTGCTCTTCTTTTGCAGCTTGATGGGCGCCAGCGTCAAGTTGCCCAGCACTGTCATGTTGGGATACAGGTTGAACTGCTGAAACACCATGGAGCTATACTTGCGAGCCATCTCCAAGTGGTTCTTTTTGGTGAGCGGCGTACCGTCGATGACGACCTCGCCCGACGTGGGCTCCTCCAGATAATCGACGCAACGGATGAGCGTCGACTTACCCGAGCCGGAAGGCCCGATCATTACGAGCTTCTCGCCGCGCTTGACGGTGAGATTGATATCTTTGAGCACATGCAGGTCGCCAAAGTACTTGTTGAGATGCTTGATCTCGATCATGTCTGCCATGAATGTCCCTTCCCTGCGTTTACACGAGCTGAACTATTGTACGGAAAGAACCACGTTTCCGCAGCCCACACTACATTCCCGTAAAGAACCCGCAACCTTCCACCCACTCATTGGGGACAGACTTAAATGAGTACCTGCTCATTGGGCACTCATTTAAGTCCGTCCCCAATGAGCGCCCAGCCCAGCAAAAAGGGGCGCGACCGCAATGGTCACGCCCCCTCAGCCTCAACTGTGTACCGCTCGGCCTCTACGCGAGGCGGGCTCCGACGATCTTTGCCGCGGCCGGTTTGTCGAAGTTGCCGCCGGTGGCCTTGCCCAGGGCACCCATGACTTGGCCCATCTGCTTCTTGGACGTGGCGCCCAGCTCGGCGATAACCTGCTCGATCAGGGCCTCGAGCTCCTCGCCCGAAACCTGCGCGGGCAGTAGGCTCTCCAGAATCTTGACCTGCTCGGTCAGGTTGTCGGTACGCTCTTGGTCGGTGCCGGCCTTGATGGACATCTCCAGCGTCTCGCTCGTCTGCTTGATCAGACGCTTGATCATGCTGTTGACGTCTTCCTCGGTCACATCGCGGCGCTCGTTGACCTCGATATTCTTTACCTCGGCCTTGACCTGGCGAATGATGGACAGGCGAACCTTGTCCTTGGCCTTCATGGCCGCGATCATTTCCTTCTGCAGCTCTTCGTTGGTCATCTGCAAATCCTCTCTAATAGCGTGGGCGGCACTCACGCGAGCACCGCCCCATGATTACTCAGTCGTCGACGAATCGTCGGTCGAACTCTTGGTAACGCCCTTCAGACTCACGTTATAGGGTACGTCCTTGGGCATGGGGTTGACGGTAATGTCGGCGTCCTTCTTGTACTGCTCTAGCCACTCGCTGTACGCGGTGCTGGCCGCCTGCGTCTTCACCACGTTGGAGACATACTTCTTGATGTCCTTGGGTACCTGCTTGATGTCATCAACCTGATTATCGACATGGAAGTAGTCGGTGCACTTGATGATGTGGTAGCCATAGGTCGACTCGACGACTTCGCTCACGTCGCCCTTGTTGAGTCCCTCGAGCGCCGTCTGGTAGCTGTCGACAAAGGTGGTGAGCTTATCCCAGCCCACATCGCCCTTCTTCTCCTTGGAACCGGTGTCCTCGGAGTACTGCTCAACGGCGTCCTCAAAGCTCAGCTCACCGGAGTTGATCTTGTCCAGGCACTCCTGCGCCTTTGCCTTGGCGGCGGCCTTGTCCTCATCAGATGCGTCGGAATCAACCTTGATCAGGATGTTCGACGAGCGGCGGGCGTCGTTGTAGCTGGACAGGTTTTCGTTGATGTAGTCGACAATCTCGCTGTCCTTGGGCTTGCTCGTGGGCGCGACGGCATCCTTGAGTTTCTGCTGCGCCAGGCTCTCCTTGAGCGAGTCCTTGTAGGTGTCCTCGGTATAGCCGTAGGTCTTGAGGGTCTTCTTAAAGGCCTTGGCACCGCCCGCGCTCTTGCACGCGTCCTTCCAAGCCTTCTCGACCTCCTCATCCGACACCGTCACGCCGTTCTCCTTCTGTGCCTGTTGAAGCAGAATCTGCTGCGTGTAGGAGTCGATGAGTTGCTTGCGGTACTTCTTGGGCGTGAGGTCGTTGTCGACCAGATACTGCGCCCAATCCTCATCCTTGGTGTAGCCGTAGGACGTGCGCATGCTCATGATCTGCTTGGTCACGGTGTCCTCGGTAAGGTTGGTGCCGTTGATAGTAGCAGCGACACCGCCGGTCAGCTTGTAGCCCGAGGTGTCCTCGGCCTGCGACATAAGGCCGGAGCACGCCATCGCCGAGACGGAAAGCAGCATCGCCAGCACGCCGATGACCACCAGGACGATCTTGACGGTCTTAGACACGTACGTCTTGCGCTGCTTCTTGCGAGAGCTGGAGGCAGCGCGAGCCTGCTGCTCGGGCGTCGGCTCGGGCGCGAGGTTCTTTTTCTTATTTGCCATAGTTGGCCTTTCGCATAACGAATCGAACAAACGCCATTGTGTCACAACGCAGCCCTCGCGGCACGCTTGGTGCATTGGGGACAGGTTAATCTGCACCATTTTGGTGCAAAGGGGACAGCTCTGGCAGCCGGCGGTTAGGGACAGTCCCCAAGTGCCGACTCAGCCCCACCTTAGAAGTGGCGGCGGATGGCGTCGACCATGCCCCGGGACGTGGTCTGGCCGAGCACGTCGGCTGCGGCATCGGCGTCCATAAAGATGTTCATGAGCGCCTGCAGGGCCTCGACCTGGCCGCCCGGCTCGGCGATGCCCAGATTGATGACGATCTGCGCCGGCACCGGAGCGCCCATGCCAGCCATAGCGTTGAATGTCACGGGCGCGGCGGGCTTCACCACCGCGATATAGGGCTTGGCCACAAACCCCGGATCGGTATGCGGAATGGCAATGTTTGCCGCCGGCATGGCAAGACCCGTGGGATAGGCATCCTCGCGCGTGCGAACGGCGTCGAGCCAACCGGATGCAATGTAGCCACGTGGTGCAAGCTCGCCCTCAAGCCGCGCGAACACCTCATCCGGCGTCGCACACTCCCAATCAAAAAACACCAGCTCAGGCGTAAACAGTGCTTCGTTATCCGCCATGCGCTCACCTCTCTCATCTAGTCACCTGCGACGTTCTTGAATGACCAGTCGTTAAAGACCGTTCCCGATGACTACCCAAAACAAAAGGTGGCCACGCGCGCCTTGGCGCCAATGACCACCCTGACTACTCGGCTAAATTGTACTGTGCGCCGCTAGCCGCGAGGCGCGTCAATTGCGACCTTGCCGCTCTCCAGCACGTGGACGCGACCGTCGGCGAGCATCTGCACGACCTCGGGATACAGCACGTGCTCAATCGCGTGGATGTGCTCCTCGAGCGTATCGACGTCCCAGCCCTCCTCAACAGCCAGCGCGCGCTGGGCGATGATGGGGCCGTTGTCGTAGATCTCGTTGGCAAAATGCACGGTCACGCCAGTCACCTTGACACCGCGCGCAAAGGCATCGTCAATCGCATGCGCACCGGTAAAGCTCGGCAGCAGCGCCGGATGCAGATTGACCACGCGATTGGAGAACGCCGCCAGCAGCGGCGTGTGCACCATGCGCATATAGCCGGCCATGACCACATACTCGCAGCCGCGCTCGAGCAGCTCGTGCGCGATGATCTCGTCGGCGGCGATGGGGTCGGCGTAGACATCCTTGGACAGCGTGAGTGTCTGGATGCCCGCACGCTCGGCGCGCTGCAAGCCCTTAGCCGAAGGACGGCTCGACACCACAAGCTCAATCGAAGCGTTAAGCTTGCCGGCAGCGATCAGATCGATCAGCGCTTGCAGGTTGGTGCCCGAACCGCTGATGAGCACACCGATCTTGAGCGGCTCGGCCGTATCGGTGCCGGTCGGACGGGTGTAGGGCACAAAGCCCAGGCCCTCGGCGGCAGCCATCTGCTCGTTAGCGCTCATCGGAGTACACGACCTTACCGGAACCCTCGACGCACTCGCCCACGCGGAACGGCTTCTCGCCCAGCGCGACCAGGGCCTCGGTAACCGCGGCCTCGTCCTCGGGGGCGACGATCAGGCACAGGCCAACGCCCATGTTGAAGGTCTTGCACGCCTCGTTGGGCGCAAGCTCGGCCTGGCGCGACACATAGGTGATGACGGGCGGAACGTCCCAACCCATCTCGGCGCCGTTGCGGGTGACCACGGCGTCGACGTCGTCGGCGAGCGCGCGGTTGAGGTTCTCGGTAATACCGCCGCCAGTGATGTGGGCGATGGCGTGCACCGGAGCGCCGCCGCGGAGCAGCTCAAGAATCGGCTTGACGTAGATGCGCGTGGGGGCCAGCAGGGCGTCTGCCAGCGATGCACCACCAAGCTCCTCGAGCGGACGGCTCAGCTCCTCGGCCTTAGCGGCGGCCTCGGGCGTGCCCGGCTTGATGCCGTCGACGCCGATGACCTTGCGCACGAGCGAGTAGCCGTTGGAGTGCACGCCGGTGGAAGGCAGGCCCAGGATCACATCGCCCGGGCGGACGTTTGCGGGGTCGAGCATCTTGGGACGATCGACGACGCCCACGGTAAAGCCGGCGAGGTCGTAGTCGGCAGGCGCCATGACGCCAGGGTGCTCGGCCATCTCGCCGCCCACGAGCGCGCAGCCCGCGAGCTTGCAGCCGTCGGCCACACCCTTGATGATCTTTGCCATGTGCTCGGCCTCAATGTGGCCGATGGCAACGTAATCCAGGAAGAACAGCGGCTCGGCGCCCGAAGCCAGAATGTCGTTGACGCACATGGCGACCAGGTCCTGGCCCACCGTCTCGTGACGGTCCATGATCTGGGCGAGCACGAGCTTGGTGCCCACGCCGTCGGTACCGCTGATCAGGATCGGGTCTTCCATATCCTTAAGCGCGGCGGCCGAGAACAGGCCACCGAAGCCGCCGATGCCGCCGATAACCTCGGGGCGATTGGTGTCCTTGACCATCTGCTTAATAGCGTCGACGGCGCGGCCGCCCTCGGCGGTATCGACGCCGGCATCCTCATACGTCACATGCTTGCTGTCGCTCATCTGAGCCTTCCTCTCCCACTACCGTCCGCCGCGCGGGCGCCAAACGGTGCTCATAGTTGCGTTCATTTCGGCGCGCGCCATAACAGCACACGCCGTCATATCAACAAAACAGCAGGTAAAACCTACCAAAATGAACCTGTCCCTAAATGGCAGGTTTTAGGCCTCGCCGTGCTCCTCTTCCCAGCTGCGGTCGTCGTATTTCTCGACCACGGCGTCGTCATCAAAGTGCAGCGGCTTATCCAGGTTGCGGGGCTTAAAGCCCTCCATAAACTTATCGCGGCCAAAGCTCTCGGGAATCGCCACGGGATAACGGCCGGTAAAGCACGCATCGCAGTAACCGCCCTTGGGCATGACTTTGAGCAGGCCCTCGACCGAAAGGAAGGCCAGCGAATCGGCGCCGATATACTCGCAAATCTCGTCGACCGTCTTGTTAGCGCTGATAAGCTGCGACTGCACGTCGGTATCGATACCGTAGAAGCACGGCCAGATGACCTCGGGCGAGTTGATGCGGATGTGAATCTCCTTGGCGCCGGCGTTGCGCAGCATCTTGACGAGCTGCACCATGGTGGTGCCGCGCACGATGGAGTCGTCGATGACGACCAGGCGCTTGCCCTCGATGTTGTCGCGCAGCGGGTTGAGTTTCATACGCACGCCCATGGCGCGCAACTCCTGCGTAGGCTCGATAAACGTACGGCCCACGTAGCGGTTCTTGATGAGGCCCTCGCCAAAGGGAATACCGCTCTCGTGCGAATACCCCTCCGCAGGCGGCAGGCCGGAGTCGGGCACGCCGATGACCAGGTCGGCCTCGACGGGCTCCTCATGTGCCAGCTGACGACCCATGTCGTAACGGCAGGCATAGACGCTCTTGCCGTTCATGATGGAGTCGGGGCGGGCAAAGTAGACCTGCTCAAAGATGCAGTTGGCGGGCTCTTCGGCGGCAGGCACGCCCTGCTCGGATACCAGACCCTCGGCACTGATGCGCAAGATCTCGCCGGGACGGACGTCACGGACGTACTCGGCACCCACGATGTCGAGTGCGCAGGTCTCGGAAGCAACGACCCAGCCGCCGGCGCGCGTGACACGGACGGCGGAGTCGACCGTAGCGGCGCCGTCCTGCGACGGCAGCTGCGAAACGGATGCGGCATCGGCCTGGTCCAGACCCTCGTCTACCAGCTTGCCCAGCACGAGCGGGCGAATGCCGTGCGGATCGCGGAAAGCGTAGAGCGCCTGCTCGTTGATGAGCGTCATGGCGTAGCCGCCGCGCACGAGCTCCATGGTCTTGCGAATGCCCTCACGCAGATGGCCCGTACGCTGAGTAAAGTAGCCGATAAGCTTGGTCGCGACCTCGGAATCCGAATTGGAGAGGAACGGCACGCCCAGTTCGATCAGCTGGCGGCGCAGCTCGTCGGTGTTGACCAGAGTGCCGTTGTGAGCAAGCGCGATAATGACGCTGTTGATGGTGGAAAGATGCGGCTGCGAGGCTTCCCAGCTCTTGGCGCCGGCGGTGCCATAGCGCACGTGGCCCACGGCCAGCTGGCCGGAGAGCGTCGACAGGTCGGCGTTGGAGAACACGCGATCGAGCAGTCCCAGGTCTTTGCGAACCATAACCGTGCCGCCGTCACCCACGGCGATTCCCGCCGATTCCTGGCCGCGATGCTGTAGCGCGCGCAGACCAAAGTACGTCAGTCGAGCCACGTCGCGATCGGGCGCCCACACACCAAAAATGCCGCATTCCTCATGCAGCTGGTCGGAGTCCGGATCATACGTCGACATGGTCTTCACCTGTCCCGCGGCGCGCTCGGCCGCGTGGATGGTTTCTTGAGACATGGCATCCCCTCAGAGCCTCGTTATTTGGCGTTACCTGCCCTATTATACGCACGGCAAGACAAGCACTCCCGCGCATGAACAGCGCTTTTTAAAAGCCCACCGAGCTTATAATCCGTTTTGCAGCCAAACATTTTATTGGGCAACCGCCTCGGGGCCGACGATCCCGCATACTTCCGTTGCGACGCGTCTCGCCCGCCGTTGGGGCTTGCATTGTTGCAATTGGGACGTTCGTCCTGTCTTTTGGCAGGTCGGCGGCGTATCCTTGTACCTACAGCAAAACGAGAAAGGTTATGTATGGATCGAAACGAACTCGACCCCAGCGTCCCCAGCGCCACGGAGGTCAAGAAGATCCCCCTCATCATTAAGGTGTACGCCGTCCTGTGCATCCTGTCCGGCGTGGGCACGCTCCCTTCGGTCGGCGCCTTTATGTGGCAGGTCATCACCGCGCTCATCAACGGCAACGCCGCCGCCAAGCTCGGCGACAACACGCTCGTCGCGGTCGGCCTTATCGTCGCCGGCATCATGCTCTCTGCGGCAAGCGCCGTCATCTTGATCATCTTTGGCCTGGACCTTATCAAGAACCAGCGCCGCAATGCCGCCCGTCTGTCCTATATCCTTATCGCGTTTACCGTCGTCGAGCTTTTGGTTGACGTGATGCTCCAGGGCATCGGGCCCTTCTTGCTGCGCCCTGCCATCCAGCTCGGCATCCTCGTCGCGCTTTCGGCCACCGTCGACCCCACGCTGCGCCAGGAGCGCGAGCTGCAGCGCCGCCTGCAGGAGATGCTCGATCGCGACGCCGCCGCCGAGGGCATGCTCGGGCGCGATGAAACCGGCGAAGGCTACATCAAGCTCAACTACTTCAACCTGTTTTGGGTATTCTTTGTCTGCTGCATACTCGGCCTGATCGCCGAGGACATCTGGCACATGACGGTCGACGACCCGGGCGTCTACCAGAACCGCGCCGGCATGCTGTTTGGCCCCTTCAGCCCCATCTACGGATTTGGCGCCGTGCTCATGACCATGGTGCTCAACCGCTTCTACAAAAAGAACCCCATCATCATTTTCCTGGTGAGCGCCCTGCTCGGCGCCAGTTTTGAGGTGTTCGTGGGCTGGTTTATGCAGACCTCGTTTGGCGTGGTCTCGTGGAGCTACTCGCATATGAAGCTCTTTGGCATGCCCGATCCGCTCGCCGTCCTTACCGGCGGACGTACCTGCACGGGCTTCGCCTGCCTGTGGGGCCTGGGTGGCCTCATCTGGATCAAGCTGCTGCTGCCGAGGCTGCTCAAGCTCATCAACATGATTCCGTGGAAGAGCCGCTACTCGGCTACCGTCATCTTCACCATCATTATGCTGGTCGATGGCGTTATGACGCTGCAGTCGCTCGATTATTGGTATCAGCGCGTCAACGGCACGGAACCGGATATTCCCGTTGCGCAGTTCTACGGCAAGTACTTCGATAATGACTTCATGGAGAATCGCTTCCAGAGCATGACCATGAGCCCCAAGGATGCGACGCGCGTGTAGCGCCAACCGCGCCCAAAACGCAAAATGCCCGCCGGTATCACACGTACCGGCGGGCATTTTTATAAACGAGCCTTCTATCGACGCAAGCCTCTACGCCTCGCGCTCGACCTCACTCACGCATTCATTCTTGATGGTGCCAACGAGCGCCTGCAGCGCATCGACCACGTGCGGGCGAATGTCCCCGCCGATGAGCACGAGCATGATGTCGTCACCTACGGCAAGCTCGCCGCTTGCCAACCACACGCGCACATAGCCGATACCTGGCATCGCGCGCGTGGCCTCGATAGCAGCCTGCACCTTCTGAGCATCGAAGCCGAACACCATGCCGCCCACCTTGTGGCCTGGCGCCACGCCATCGGTCTCGACACCGCGCGCCTCGGCCTTGGGCGTCGCGCGCACCACACCGTTATGTGTCAGATACATACCGCACGCAGGTGCCGACGAATCGGCCTTGGCCTCGCGCAGCCAAGCATCAATCGAAGGCATCGTTTTGCCATTCTCGAGCATCATTTCTCCCTTACCGTCATCGAGTAGCCAATTTGGAACGGGGCTTTTTTAGCTACTCTCGAACAACTTATTCCTCGACCGGCGTGAGCACCATGACGGCACGCGTGTTGCTCAGCGATAACGAACGACAGGTCACAAGCGTTACGACCTTGGTTGCCGAAGCAGCACGATCGGTGGCATCGCTCGCCACGGCAGAGGCACCGTCGAGCATCTCGGACAGGTAGTTCTTGAGCCCGTCGTCGCCCTCAAAATTGGGCGTGCGCGCCTTGGCATACGTGTCCTCAACGACCTTGGTCGCCAGTGGTCGCAGCTTATACGTAGCATCCCGTGTGATGTAGTACACATATTCAATGCTATCGAACGTTGCCTGGTCAGTCGTATCCGAAATCACGTTGAACATCGACCCATCGTTCATATGGTGTCCGTAGATCGTGGTCTGCTGGTCAACCATTCCCGGCGCGGTGTCATCGCTATCCAGGAAAATGGCCCCAGATGCATTGGCCGTACCGTCGAACAGCGTGTTGAGGTATTTGGAGTTGTTGTTGGTCTGCACCACGGGATAGCTGATGTTGGTTCCCGGCGCGTAAATCCAACCCACAATCTCGGGGTTCGTCTGAGCAAGTGCATCAAAATCGATAATCGGCACGCCGCTGGCGTCCTTATCGCTTACATATTGCTTCTCGATTTTCTGATACGACTCGCTCGCCTGCTTGTAGCCAATCTGTGCATTGATAAAGATGGCGGCGGCGGCAACGATTAGGCCGATGCCAATAATGATGAGCAAGATGGGGATAACGGAGCGGCGCTTTTTGCGCGGCGGCTCGGTATAGCTCGACGGAGCAGCGCCCGACTGTTTCGTAGAACGCGATTCTTTCTTGGCCGTATCATACGACGAAGGGCGATATGCAGCCGGCGTATCCCGGCGATGATGGGACATCGGCGTTACGGGACGCGGCGCGCGCGGCTGCCGAGGAGAGGATGTCCGACCCTGCTGTGCCGCACGGGCAGCACCCGGCTTCGACGGATCGGGAATCTGAGAAGCCTTGAATCGTTTTCCCTGATAGTCGGACATGGCTCTCCTTATACTGCGGTGAAACGGCGGAACGCCTAGGCGTCGGCCATCTCCTGCTTCATCTTCTCGATAACCTTGCGGTACTCGGGGTCGCATGCGCCCAAGATCTGCGTGGCATAGATGGCGGCGTTCTTGGCGCCGTTGATGGCAACGCAGGCCACGGGTACGCCCGAAGGCATCTGCACCATCGACAGCAGCGAATCCATACCGCCCAGGTCACTCGTCTTCATAGGCACACCGATAACCGGTAGCGGCGTAAAGGCAGCCACGACACCACCCAAGTGAGCGGCCTTGCCGGCGGCGGCAATGATCACCTTAATGCCACGGTCGGCAGCAGTCGAAGCCCACTCGTGGACCTTCGCCGGCGTGCGGTGTGCGCTCGCAATGACAAGCTCATAGGGCACACCGAGCGCCTCGAGCTCGGCGGTGCAGCCTTCCATAACGCCCAAATCGGACTTGGAGCCCATGATGATCCCGACAACCGGCTTTTGATCTGCCATAAACAAAGACCTCCTGTTGAGAGCGGTGACGCGGCGGATCCGCGACCCTTAACTACTGAGAGTAGTATAGCTGCTCCCGTCCCTGCGGTCTTTGTGGCGCTTCGCGGGCGGGCCAGGCTTTATCTTCACTCCGGTTGCTTCGCAAAGTCGTTCAGATAAAGCCTGGCCCGCCCGCGAAGCGCCCTGCGACCTACCGGGAATTGCTATGACGTACGTTGGCTGAAATATTAACGTGGGCTCTGCCGTTCATTCGAACGGCAGAGCCCACACTCATTTTCTATTCAGCCCTAGTCATCGCGCCAAGCCCCTTCGGCAGCACACGGTGCACCCGAGTCACCGAAGGCCGGGGCGGGAGGCGGACCTTTCTCTCGGAAAACTTCGCGAAGCCCAGTTTCCGAGAGAAAGTGTCCGGCTGTCGCCCCGGCCGGCCAGGTCAACTACACCGTGTGCTGCGGCAGGTCCTGCAGGGCGATGACGTCCATGCCCATGTCGTTGGCACTGCCGTGACCCTGCTGGTCCTCGCGCACGGCCTCGATGGCACTCACATACGTGTTGGCCGCGGACATCGCGGTCACGCAGGTCACGCCGCGACGCACGGCCTCGGTACGTAGCAGGTAGCCATCGCCACGCGAGCCCGGACCGTACGGCGTATTGACGATCACCGCGATCTTGCCATCGGCGATCAGGTCACCGATGTTGGGACGCTCGCCGTCGTGCGGGCCGCTAATCTTCTCCACGACCTCGCAGGTCACGTTGCCGCCGCGCAGCACGCGCGCCGTGCCCTCGGTGGAGCAGATATCAAAGCCCAGGTAGCGCAGGATACGCGCGACCGAAAGGATGTGGCGCTTGTCACGGTCGCACACGCTGATGAACACCTTGCCGGCGCTCGGGTCGGGCAGCTTGTAGTCAATCGCCAGCTGCGTCTTGGCGTATGCCTCGGGATAGCTCTTGGCGATACCCATGACCTCGCCCGTCGACTTCATCTCGGGCCCCAGGATAACGTCGGCACCGGGGAAACGACCCCAGGGCATAACGGCTTCCTTCATGCAGAACCAATCGAGCTGACGCTCGTCGCTCGGCAGGCCCAGGCTGGCGATGGAATCGCCTGCCATGATACGCGCCGCGCACTTGGCCAGCGGCACTCCGGTAGCCTTGGAGATAAACGGCACGGTACGGCTGGCACGCGGGTTGGCCTCGATCACATAGACGGTCTCGCCCTTAATGGCGTACTGCACGTTGACCAGGCCGCGTACGCCCAGCGCCATCGCGATGCGGCGCGTAGTCTCGCGAAGCTTTGCCTGCAGGCTCTCGCTAAAGCTGAACGGCGGAATGCAGGTCGCAGAGTCGCCGGAGTGAATACCGGCCTCCTCGATATGCTCCAGAATGCCGCCGATGTAGACCTCTTCGCCATCGCACAGGGCGTCGACATCGGACTCGATCGCGCCCTCCAAGAAGCGGTCCAGATACACCGGGTAGTCGGGGCTAACGCGCGCAGCCTCGGCCATGTAATCGCGCAGATGCTCGGCATCGTAGGCGATCATCATGCCGCGGCCGCCCAGCACGTAGCTCGGACGCACCAGCAGCGGATAGCCAATATGCGCGGCCACGGCCTCGGCCTCCTCAAACGAGGTTGCCTGGCCCGCCGGCGGATACATAATGCCCAGCTTGTCGAGCAGAGCGGCGAAGCGCTCGCGGTCCTCGGCAAAGTCGATGGCATCGGGCTTGGTGCCCATGATGTTCACGCCGCTTTCCTCGAGCATGCGCGCCAGCTTAAGCGGAGTCTGGCCGCCGAGCGTCACCACGACGCCGTCGGGTCGCTCAACATCGATGACATCCATGACGTCCTCGTAGGTGAGCGGCTCAAAGTACAGGCGGTCGGACGTGTCGTAGTCGGTCGAAACGGTCTCGGGGTTGCAGTTGACCATGATGGTCTCAAAGCCGCGGGCCGCCAGCGCGTAGCTCGCGTGCACGCAGCAGTAATCGAACTCGATACCCTGGCCAATGCGGTTGGGACCGGCGCCCAGGATCATCGCCTTGGGCTTGTCCGCCGGCGTGGTCTCGTCGGGAGCCACGCACTTCTTGGCATCCGGGCTCGTGCGGTAGATGTTCTCGTACGTCTTGTAGTGGTACTCCGTGGCGCTCGAGAACTCCGCAGCGCAGGTATCGACCGTCTTCATGCTGGGAACCACTCCCAGACCCTTGCGATAGGCGCGCACAAAGCGCTCGTCCGAGCCGGTCAGCGCGGCGATCTCGGCGTCGCTTGTGCCGTACTGCTTGAGCAGGCGCATCGCGTCGGCGTCGATATCCTCCACACGCAGGCCGCGGATGCTCTCCTGGACCTGCACCATATCGTTGATGCGGTTGAGGTACCACGGATCGATACCGCAGATGGCATGGATGCGGGCGATGTCCCAGCTGCGGCGCAGGGCCTCGACCACAAAGAAGATGCGGTGCTCGGTCGGGGTTGCCACGGCCTGAGCAAGCTCATCGTCGCTCAGCTTGTCGGCACCCTCCTTGCCACCGGCGCAGATACCCTGGTGACCGTCCTCCAGCGAACGCATGGCCTTGCCGAAGGCCTCCTCGAAGGTGCGGCCAATCGCCATGATCTCGCCCACTGCCTTCATGCGCGTGGTGAGCGTGGGGTCGGTACCCTTGAACTTCTCGAAGGCAAAGCGCGGCACCTTGACCACACAGTAGTCGATTGTGGGCTCAAAGCAGGCGGGCGTAGCCTTGGTGATGTCGTTGACGATCTCGTCGAGCGTGTAGCCCACAGCCAGGCGTGCGGCGGCCTTGGCGATGGGGAAACCCGTGGCCTTGGAAGCGAGGGCGGACGAGCGGCTCACGCGCGGGTTCATCTCGATGACGATCAGGCGGCCGGTGTTGGGGTTCACGGCAAACTGCACGTTGGAGCCGCCGGTCTCGACGCCGATCTTCTCCAGAATGGCGAGCGAGGCGACACGCATGCGCTGATACTCAAGGTCGGAAAGGGTCTGCGCCGGCGCCACGGTGATGGAGTCGCCGGTATGCACGCCCATGGGGTCGAGGTTCTCGATGGAGCACACGATGATGCCGTTGCCGGCGTGGTCACGCATGACCTCCATCTCATACTCTTTCCAGCCCTCGATGGACTCCTCGACCAGCACCTCGTGGGCAGGCGAGAGCTCGAGGCCCTGGCTCACGATGGAGACGAGCTCCTCGTGGGTATGAGCGATGCCGCCGCCGGCGCCGCCAAGAGTAAAGCTCGGACGCAGTACGCAGGGATAGCCCACGCGCTCGGCGATGGCCTCGGCGTCGGCCACGCTGTAGGCATAGCCCGAGCGCGCGACCTCCAGGCCGATCTCGGCCATAGCCTCGTTAAAGAGCTTGCGGTCCTCGCCGCGCTCGATGGCGGCCAGGTCGCAGCCGATCATCTCGACGCCGTACTTGTCGAGCGTACCGTCTTTCGCCAGCTCGACGGCGGCGTTCAGACCGGTCTGGCCGCCCAGTGTGGGCAGCAGCGCGTCCGGGCGCTCTTTCTTGATTACGCGCTCGATAAATTCGGCGGTGATGGGCTCGACATAGGTGCGGTCGGCAAGACCCGGGTCGGTCATGATGGTCGCCGGGTTGGAGTTGACCAGGATGACCTCAAAGCCATCCTCCTTGAGCACCTTGCAGGCCTGTGCGCCAGAGTAGTCGAACTCGCAGGCCTGGCCAATGACGATGGGGCCCGAACCAATGACGAGGATACGCTTGATGTCAGTACGTTTCGGCATGTTAGTTCTCCTCGGTCTCGGTCGCGGCAGTCTCGGCAAAATTCCAGCCAGCCAGGCGGTCCTTCGCGGTGTCGATGTCCAGGTAGTTCTCCTCGCCGTCCATGAGTCGCGTAAAGGCGGTAAAGAGATAGTGAGCATCGGTGGGGCCAGGCGAGGCCTCGGGGTGGTACTGGACCGAGAAGCACGGGGCGTCGAGCAGCTGGATGCCCTCGGCGGTGCCGTCGTTGAGGTTCACGTGCGTCAGGCGAATGCGGCCAAAGCGCTCGTTCATCACGACCGGCGCGATTCCGCGGCGCACCCAGACGCGCAGATCTCCATCGGCCGCATGCTCGGTCTCGCCGCCGGAAAGCTCGGGGACAAGCTTGCCCAAGCTGGGGAACAGCAGGCCAAAGCCATGGTTTTGTGCGGTGATCTCCACGCGACGGCTTACCAGGTTCATGACCGGCTGGTTGCCACCGCGGTGACCGAACTTAAGCTTTTCCATCTGGGCGCCGCAGGCCAGGCTGATCATCTGGTGACCAAGACAAATACCAAAGACCGGCACCTTGCCGATCAGCTGCTGCACCTGCTCGTAGGTCTCCACCACGGCGTCGGGGTCGCCGGGGCCATTGGACAAAAAGACGCCGTCGGGATTCATGTCGAGCACCTCGATCGCGGGCGTATTCCACGGCACGACGGTAAGGTCGCAACCGGCGCGGACCAGCCCTTCCAGAATGCCGCGCTTCACACCGCAGTCGTAGGCGACCACTTTGTGACGGGCAGGAGCGGCAGCAGCAAGTGCAAAGTCATGCGTGGCAGGCAGGTCGGCGGCCACAAACTCGTGAGGCGCGGGGCAACTCACGGTCTTGACCAAATTCTCGCCCACCAGTGTAGGCGCTGCGGCCAGACGTTCGGCAAGCTCGTCGACGTCGAAGATCTCGGTCGAGATAATGCCCATCTTGGAACCATTGTCGCGCAGATGGCGCACCAGAGCGCGGGTGTCGACACCCTCGATAGCGACGATACCGTGAGCGCGCAGGTACTCCGGCACGCTGACGGCCGAGCGCCAGTTAGAAGGCGTGGCGCACATGTCGCGAACGATCATGCCGCGCATAGCCGGAGCGCTCGCAGGGCGCACGTCGTCGCCGGGGAAGGCCGACTGGACGTCGGTCTCGTCGATACCGTAGTTGCCGATCTGCGGATAGGTCATGGTTACGATTTGGCCGGCATAACTCGGGTCGGTCATGACCTCAAAGTAGCCCTCGAGCGAGGTGTTGAAGCAGACTTCGCCGGTCGCGGTGCCCTCGGCGCCGCATGCACGTCCATAAAAAATGGTCCCATCCTCAAGATACAGGATGCAGGGACCGCAGGTGCCCTTGCTGGTTTTGGCCAGCATACGCTGGCAAAGCTCGCTGGGCGCGAAGGTGCGGGCGGCAGCGCCCGCGGTATGGTTGTTCGCCATAATTCTCCTTCCCGGTCTCACAGGACCGGCTTAAAGGTGTGTAGTTAGGCCTCGCGGTATTGTAACCGCAAGCATGCCTCATGGCGTTAATTTCATCGAAATGTTTACGAAATGATAATTATGACTTTCTATGCATAATGTTTTTTAATCCCCGTCCCAGAAAAATCATCCCGCGGGGCTTGTGGCTCACGCGGGATGATGGCGTCTTACTTTTTCTTGTCCTGTTCCAGCAGATCGGACGGTGAGCGATCGGGCTTGCCGCCGCGGAAAATCTCGCGGCCATGCAGACGATGCTCCAGGTCACGTTCGGTCTTTTCCTCGTCAATCTTGGTCTGGCTCACCACCGGGTCCTCAATCAACGACGACACCGAGTTCACCTGTTTTTGAATGCGCTCGGCGATGGTGTCATCCATACTCACGATGCGCATCTTCCAGTCGATATTCGTGGCGTTGGATGAGCTCTTGGTCCACACGAACGTCAGGATGGCGCTCTGGTGGCCGTGGGCGGGAAACATGCCAAAGAAGGAATCGTGCTGAATGTTGCTATCCTCGTCGATATAGGCGTGAACGTTATACACCACGCGGTCGATCTTATCGTTGAGCAGCGCGTTGGTCGCAAGCGCCGCGGCCTGGATCTGACCATTGGACAGCAGCTCGAGCTCGTTGGTAGACGATGTGTCCAACACCGTCACCTCGACCGTGCCCGTACGTTCATCGGCTTCATCGACGGTAAAGTCGAGTGGGAACTGCGTAAAGCCGTTGCCCCACTCAAGGCCGCCCTTCAGCGCCGTCGAAACGGTATCGACCGAAACGCTCTCGGACAGGTTGGCGGTGTTCAGACGACGCATCACGCCGTAGCCGACCTGCATGCCCACGATCAACACCAAAATACCGATGACCACGGCCATCGCGGTCTTCGTAATGGTATGACTCACCTGCGAACCCGAAGGATCGTCCTCGGACAGCGGGTCGATATGTTTTGCCTGGCTCGCGCGGTCCTCGCTGCGCAGCTGCGCTAGCGCCGCTTTGTCACCGCGCTTGGCCGCAGCCTCCTTCTCACGCATGCGCTCGGTTCGCTTTTTGGCAAGCGTGGGATCCAAGACACCGGATGCATCGATTTCGGAGAATAACTCCGTCACTTCTTCCGGAGTCAAAGGGTTCTTGTCAGCCATAAACTTCCTGTCATATCAATCAGTCGAGCTCGTGCGCACGCGCACCTTCGAACTGCATTCGATAGTAACGGGCATAGGTGCCGCCACGGGCGAGAAGCTCCTCGTGCGTGCCACGCTCCACAACGCGACCATGCTCAACGGTCGCAATCTCATCGGCATGTTTAATAGTCGAGAGGCGGTGGGCGATGATAATCGTGGTGCGGCCGCGTGCCAGCTCTTCGAGCGACTCCTGGACTGCCTCCTCGCTCTCGTTATCCAAAGCACTCGTCGCCTCGTCCAAAATCAGGATCTTGGGGTTCTTGAGAAACACGCGCGCGATGGCAACGCGCTGCTTCTGTCCGCCCGAAAGACGGCCGCCGCGCTCGCCCACGACCGTGTCATAGCCCTGTGGAAGCGACTCGATAAAGGCATCGATGTTGGCGCGACGGGCGGCCTCGGCGATCTCTTCCGCTGTAGCGCCCGGCTTGCCGTAGGCGATGTTCTCGCCAATCGTACCGTCAAACAGATAGACATCCTGCTGCACCAGGCCGATGGCACGGCGCAGGCTCTGCTGCGTCACATCGCGCACGTCTTGGCCGTCGATGCTAATGGATCCGGCAGCCACGTCATAAAAGCGCGGCAGCAGCGAACAGGTCGTGGACTTGCCACCGCCCGAAGGGCCAACCAAAGCGATGGTCTGCCCGGGCTTGATGGACAGGTCCATATGGTCGATAACGGGACGCTCGTCGGCATCGCCCTCGCCCAGCTCAACATCCTCGTAGTTAAAGCACACGTCGTGATACTCCACGGCTCCGGCAGTCACCTGCAGATCCGTGGCGCCCGGCTTGTCCTGGATATCCGGCGCGGTCGAGAGCACCTCGTCCATACGCTTAAAGCCGGCAATAGCCTTCTGATACGTTTCGGCCGAATTGACGAGCGTCTCGAGCGGCGTGCAGAACAGCGAAATATAGAGTGCAAAGGTCGCCATATCGACCGCCTGCAGCTGTCCCTGGGCGACCAGCCAGCCGCCCAGCAGCACCACGATCACATAGAGCACACCAGAGAGCAGGCCATACGTCGCGGTATAGACGCCCATGGCGTGATACATGTTCTCCTTGGACGAAAGATAGCGATTGTTGGAGGCGCGGAACTTGGCACGCTCGGTCTCCTCGTTGGCAAAGCTCTTGACCACGCGCATGCCCGCCAGCGAATCCTGCAGCTGCGCATTGATGCCGCTGATCTTTTTGCGGTTGTCGCTAAAGACCTCGCGCATACGCATGTTCTGCCAAAACATGATGACCGCAAACGCCGCCGTCACCACGGCCATGGCGAGCGCCAGCACCGGGGCGATGGTAAAGAGGATCACAAACGAGCCGATAATCTCGATACCGCAGATGATGATCCACTCGGGTACGTGGTGCGCCGCCTCGCAGATATCGAACAGGTCGTTGACCACGCGGCTCATCATGTCGCCCGAGCTGTTGCGATCGAAGTACGCAAAGCTAAAGCGCTCATACTGGTCGAACAGGTCCTCGCGCATTTTGGACTCCATACGCGCGCCCATCACGTGACCCCAATAGCTCACAAAATAGCGGCAGGCGCAGCGGACGGCATACATCAGCACCAAGCCCACCGCGATCATGCCGAGCGCCTGCATAATGGCAGCCTGACCCTGAGTAAACAGCCCACCGGTCAAATTGCGCAGGATAATGGGGAACGCCAGGTCAATGGCGGCAAGCACCAGAGCACAAACAGTATCAGCAACAAAAAGCCCCATCTGGGGCTTGTAGTAAGAAAGAAACCTCTTCAGCATGTGATCCTCAAAGAAATATCAGCAACGTAAGGCCCTGGGACAAAGCAATCAGTAGTACTTGTCCCAAGGCTATCCCCACTCGTTAAAGCTCCGCGCCCCCAAGGCGGTGCGCGATGCTGTCGCAGGCAAGCGCGCCTACGACGGTCTTGGCGTCTTCGATCTTGCCGTCGAGCACGGCGTCGATCAGCTCGTGCAGCGGCACCAGGTCCACGTTGACAAACTCGTCATCATCGGGGTTGGGCGCATCAAACTCGAGCTTGGTAGCCAAGTAGATGTGGATGATCTCATCGCAAAAACCGCAGGACGTGACAATCGACGTCAAAAAGCGAATACGACCAGCCTTAAAGCCCGTCTCCTCATGCAGTTCGCGCTTGGCGCAATCGAGCGGGTCCTCGCCCGGGTCGAGCTTGCCGGCAGGAATCTCGACCGTCACGCGGTCGATGGCGGTGCGGTACTGACGCACCAGTACGATCTTGCCGCTCTCGGTCAGTGCCACAACGGCCGCCGCACCCGGATGGCGAACGATATCGCGGGCGCTGCGGTGACCGTTGGGCAGCTCAACCTCAAGACGGTGGACGTCGAGGATCTTGCCCTTCCAGGCGCACTCCTCCGAAAGAATCTTCTCGTGCAGCTCGGCATCGTGCGGGTCGTCGTCGCCCAGCACCAGCGCCGGCTCGTCAGCGACCTCGCCACCAGGCTCGCCCTCGGCGTGCCCATACATGCGGCTGTCCTCTTCGACGATCTGCGCGTCCACGAGCTCTTCGTTCTTCTCGTCCATCCGTCTCATTCCTCTCGGATTTTAGGCATCCCAGGCGTCGCGGCCGCGCAGCGCGCGCAGGCCGATATCGTGACGCAGGGTCTTGCCCTCAAAATCAATCTTCTCGCAGGCCTCGTAGGCAAGGTTGCGAGCGTTCTCGAACGTGTCGCCCAGAGCGGTCACGGCAAGCACGCGGCCACCATTGGTCACGAGCTGGCCGTCCACCACGGCGGTGCCCGCGTGGTACACGGTCACGTTCTCCATGGCCTCGGCATCGGCGATACCGGTAATGACCTTGCCTTTCTCGTAGCTGCCGGGATAACCCGCACTCGTCAGGACAACGGCCACGGCCCACTCGTCACGCCAGTCGAGTTCAATCTGGTCGAGCTCGCAGTTGGCACAAGCCAACATGACCTCGACCAGGTCGTTCTTAAGGCGCGGCAGAACGACCTGCGTCTCGGGGTCGCCAAAGCGGGCATTGAACTCCAGCACCTTGGGGCCGGCAGGCGTGAGCATAAAGCCGCCGTACAGGCAGCCGCGGTAGTCGATACCCTCGGCAGCGAGCTCGGCCACGGTCTGCTCCATGACCTTCACCATGGTGGCGAGCTCCTCATCGGTCACGATGGGCACCGGGCTGTAGACGCCCATGCCACCGGTGTTGGGGCCCTTGTCGCCCTCGAGCGCACGCTTGTGGTCCTGCGAGGTGGCCATGGGGCGCACGGTCTTGCCGTCGGTAAAGGCCAGCAGCGAGCACTCGGGACCAACGAGCATCTCCTCGATGACCACGGTATTGCCGGCATCGCCAAAGGTGCCGCCAAAGCACTCGCGCACGGCCTCCTCGGCCTGATCAAGTTCGGTCGCCACGATAACGCCCTTGCCCGCGGCAAGGCCGTCGGCCTTCACGACCAGCGGGGCGCCCTGCTCGCGCACGTAGGCGAGAGCCGAAGCCTCGTCGGTAAACGAGCCGTAGGCCGCCGTAGGGATACCGGCGCGCTCCATGAGCTGCTTGGAGAACAGCTTGGAGCCCTCCATCTGGGCGCCCTCGGCACCCGGGCCAAAGCAGGGAATACCCGCCGCGCGCACGGCGTCGGCCACGCCCGCCACGAGCGGAGCCTCGGGGCCAATTACCACAAGTCCGCATCCGTGGCTCTGCGCAAACGCCGCCACGGCCGCAGGATCGCAGTCGTCGAGAACAACGTTCTCGCCGCAGCTCGCGGTGCCGCCGTTGCCCGGCGCAATGTAGAGCTTGCCGGCGCGCGGTGATGCTGCGAGCTTGGCTGCCAAAGCATGCTCACGGCCGCCGCTGCCCAACAACAGGATGTCGATGGTTTGAGTGTCCGCCTTCAAGGGTGCCTCCTCTATGGATGAACGGCCCGCTCCGCGCGAGCCCTTTGCAAGCAAATATACCCCTCGGCCGCCCGCTTGGGCTGCAAAGGGGTATATCGCAATAACCAAATAGTCCCGATTACTTCCAGAATCGGTTGATGATCTGCTCGCGACCAGCGCCAACGCCAATGAACGTCACGCGGGTGTGTGCCAGATCCTCGATAAACGCCACGTAGTCCTGAGCCTCCTGCGGCAGCTCCTCAAAGCTGCGGCAACCGGTGATATCGCACTTCCAGCCAGGGAGCTCCTCGTAGATGGGCTTGGCATGCTCAAAGCGCACCTGGTGTTCGGGCACGCTCGTGTAACGCTCGCCATCGACGTCGTAGGCAACGCACACCTTGATGGTGTCGAAAGCCGAAAGCACGTCGAGCTTGGTCACGGCGATGTCAGTGAGGCCGTTGACGCGCGAGGCATAGTTGGCGATAGGGCCGTCAAACCAGCCGCAACGACGACGGCGACCGGTGGTCACGCCGTACTCATAGCCCTCCTCGGTCAGCGTGTGGCCGGCCTCGGACTCATAGGAAAGCTCGGTGGGCATGGGGCCCGAACCGACGCGGGTGATATAGGCCTTCATGACGCCCAGCACGCGGTCGACATTCTTCATACCGACGCCGGAGCCGGTGATGGCGCCGCCGGCGGTGCAGTTGGAAGACGTCACGTACGGATAGGTGCCGTGGTCGATGTCGAGCAGCGTCGCCTGGGCGCCCTCGAACAGCAGGTCCTTGCCCTCGTCGATCATGTTGTTGAGCAGCAGGCTCGTCTCGGTGATGTAGGGGCGCAGGCGCTCGGCCATGGGCAGGTACTCGTCGCAGATCTGGTCCACGGTGTAGGTGGGCAGGTGGTAGATGAGCTCCAGCTCGGGATTCACGCGGGCAAGAGCGGTCTCCAGCTTGTCGCGGAACAGCGCCTCGTCCAGCATGTCCTGCATGCGCAGGCCGATGCGGGCCATCTTGTCCTGGTAGCACGGACCGATGCCGCGCTTGGTGGTACCAATGTTCTTCTTGCCGAGCTTCTGCTCAAAAGCACCATCCAGATCGATGTGGTACGGCATGATAATGTGCGCGTTGCCACTGATCTTGAGGTTCTTGGTGGTGATGCCGTCGGCCTCGAACATATCGATCTCCTCAAGGACAACCTTGGGGTTGACGACGCAGCCGTTACCGATCACCGACACGTGA
The DNA here is from genome assembly GCA_900545615.1 of uncultured Collinsella sp. Taxonomy (GTDB): domain Bacteria; phylum Actinomycetota; class Coriobacteriia; order Coriobacteriales; family Coriobacteriaceae; genus Collinsella. The sequence goes on along the minus strand of UQZM01000004.1, from coordinate 10,735 downwards.
TCGGAATACATGATGCCGGAGGGCACCTGGTGCAGGCCGTACTTCTTGCCGTTGACGACGATGGTGTGGCCGGCGTTGTTGCCTCCCGAGTAGCGCACGACGGCATCGAAGTCGCCGGCGACCAGGTCGCAAATCTTACCTTTGCCCTCATCGCCCCACTGGGCACCGACCAAAACGGTTGACGGCATGTTTACTCCTTACATTCATGGACTGTCTACGCGCCATGCCGGCACGCAGAAGCACAAAACATTCCCAGTATACCCGTGCAACGGGCGCCTGTCCTACTCCTCGGCATGTGCCCCATCAAGCTCATAGAACTTGGTGGATGCCGGCAGGAACATCAGGTCGACGTCGCCGATCGGGCCCGAACGGTTCTTGGCCACGACGATACGCGTAACGCCCTCGTCGGGTCGATCGTCGCGCGAGGCTTCGGCCTCGTCGGCGGAGCGGTCCAAGAACATGACGATATCGGCGTCCTGCTCGATGGAGCCCGATTCACGAAGGTCGGAAAGCTGCGGGCGCTTGCCGGTACGGGATTCGACCTGACGCGAGAGCTGCGACAGCGCGATGAGCGGGATCTTGAGCTCCTTGGCCATGATCTTCAGACCACGCGACATCTCCGAAACCTCGACGGTACGGCTCTCGGAGCGGCGTCCCGGCGGAGGACTCACCAGCTGCAGGTAGTCCAGGATGATGATTGCCTTCTCCTTGTTATGGAGCATGCGGCGGCTCTTGGCGCGAATCTCGGTCACTGTGGTGCCGGGCGTATCGTCAATCAGAATATCGAGCTTGGACAAGGTCTGCGTGGCCTCGTTGATATTGGCCCACTGCTCGGGGCTAATGCGGCCCATGCGGAAGTCACTGATCGAGATCATGGCGTAGGCGCAAATCAGACGCTGGGCAATTTCTTTGCCCGACATCTCCAGCGAGAAGAAGCCGACGGTATAACCGGCAGCGGCAGCGTTGAGCGCCAGATTCAGGGCGAACGACGTCTTACCCACAGCAGGGCGGGCGCCGATAATGATGAGCTGGCCCTCGCGGAAGCCCATGAGCATGCGGTCGAGTGACGGGAAGCCCGTGGGCACGCCCGCAGCCTGACCACCGGCCTGACACACTTCCTCGGCCTCGTTATAGGCCTCAACCATAAACTCGGTCAGCGTCTTGTAGCTCGACTTGACCTCGCGTGCCGTGACCTTGAGCAGCTTGCTCTCGGCTAGCTCCACGACCTCTTTGGTGTCGGTGGGGGCGTTATATGCCAGCGCGTTGATCTCGTTGGTGGCGCCGATCAGCTCTCGCAGCATCGAATCGCGACGAACGATGGCGGCATGGTGCTGCCAGTTCACGAGCGACAGAGTCTGACCCATCAGCTCCAAAATGTAGGCCTCGCCGCCCACGGCATCGAGCTTGTTGATGCTTCGCAGGTAATCGATCAGCGAGATGGAGTCGATGGGGATGCGGCTGTTGTACATATCGACCATCGCGGTGTAGATGGTCTTATGAATGGGCCGGTAGAAATCATCGGGCTGCAGCTCGACCTGGGCCTCTTCGACCACCTCGGGCGATAGCAGCATAGCGGCCAGTACATTGGCCTCTGCATCTTGGTTTTGGGGAAGACCCAACTTTGAGCCGCGGTCCTCAACCGTCAGCCCGGTCTCCCTATCGTCATATGCCATGAGCATCCTCATTCATATCGCTTGCGAGCATCCATAGTATCAGCCACGGTCCCAAAACGCGCCGCGCGCCGCCAATCATCACCGAACCAAACGGATGAACGGTCCTGTATATAGGACTTCGACGCAACGTTCACCATGACGCTCGCTCAGCGCAAAAAACAAAAGGGCGCCCTGGTTTCCCAGAGCGCCCTTCTTAGAACAAGATTGTTGCGTTGCAGCAAATGCTACTCGGCAGCAGCCTCAGTCTCGACCTCGGCGGTCTCGGCCTCGGCGACCCCAGCGGCCTCCTCGACCTCAGCCTCGGCAGCGAGCTCCTCGGCGGTAACGCCGACGAGAACGACAACCTCGGCCTTGATCTCGCGGTACAGCGAGATGGCAACGGTGTGGGCACCGGCAACCTTGATGGGCTTACCGAGCTCGACGCGCTTGCGGTCGATGTCCATACCGAGCTGAGCCTTGATGGCGTCAGCGATCATAGCGGCGGTAACGGAGCCAAAGAGGATGCCCTCGTCGCCGACCTTGACGTCAACGGTAACCGTCTTGCCCTCGAAGGCAGCCTTGGTCTCGTTGGCGGTAGCCAGACGGACGGCCTCGCGCTTGGCGATGTTGTTGCGACGCTCGTCAAGCTGCTTGAGGTTGCCCTTGGTGGCGGCAACAGCGAGCTTCTTGGGGAACAGGAAGTTCTCAGCGTAACCCTGAGCGACCTCTACGACGTCACCCTCGCCGCCCTTGCCCTTGATCTCATCGAGAAGAATAACCTTCATGATGCGTCTCCCTTCTTAGCCGCGGTCGCGGTTGCCACGAGAGGAAACCACGGGGACGGTGTACGGCAGGAGAGCCATCTCGCGGGCGCGCTTGATGGCGTTGGCGATGTCATGCTGATGCTGCGTGCAAGCGCCAGTGACGCGACGGGGCTTGATCTTGCCACGATCGGTCATGTACTTACGGAGAAGCTGAGTGTCCTTATAGTCGATGAACTCAGTGTTCTCCTTGCAGAACTGGCAGTACTTACGACGCGGCTGACGTGCAGAAAAATCATTAGCCATGTCAAAATACCTTTCATTTGGCACCTTCGGCGAACCGAAGCCGCCTCTCACTCAAAAATAGGTGAACAACCCTTAGAACGGGATGTCCTCATCGTAGACGTCGACCGCGGGCGGCGTGGCCACCGGTGCGGCAGGACGTGCTGCGGGCGCGGGAGCTGCGGGGGCGTAACCGCCCTGATCGTAGCCACCCTGGCCACCACGGGAGCTCATAAACTCGATCTCATCGACGATGACCTCAAGCTTGCTCCTGCGCTGACCGTCGCGCTCCCAAGAGCTGTAGCGCAGCTTGCCCTCGATCGCGACCTTGTTTCCCTTTGCCAGGAAACGGCTCACGGCCTCGGCGCGGGTGCCGAACATGGTGCAGTCGACAAAGTTGGGATAGTCCTCCCACTCGCCAGTCTGCGCGTTGCGGCGACGATCGTTCACGGCGACGCCAAAGGACAGAACCTGGGTTCCGCCGGCGGTGGCGCGCAGCTCGGGATCGCGGGTGAGGTTACCGGTGATGTTCACTCGATTGATGCTCATAACTCACTACTTCCTCTTGGGGCACACGCCCAGTCCAAAACGACAGTCTTACTCCTGGTCGTCGCGACGGACGATCATGTGGCGGACCACAGCGTCGGTGATGCGCAGGACGCGATCAAGCTCGGCGATCTGGGTAGGATCTGCGTGGAAGTTGATGAGGGTGTAGTCACCATCGGTGAGGTCGTTGATCTCGTAGGCGAGCTTGCGCTTGCCCCACTCGTCAACGGAGTCGACCTTGCCAGCGCCCTCAGCGATCGTGGTATCGATACGCTTCATAACAGCGAGACGAGTCTCGGGGTCGAGCGACGGGTCAACAAAGAACAGCAGTTCATAAGCCTTCATATTGTCACCTCCTCTGGGCAAATGTGGCTTCAGGTCGTGAAGGTGCGCCTGAAGCAGGAAAAGACTTGGTAATAATATCTTTCAACCTCCTAGGCTGCAAGAATATGCAGCTACAACCTCATGACCTCCACATATGCCCATACTCGCACGACGTTTCATGCACATTCCAACCAAATGCCGACCAAGAGCTTGACGGATCTGTGGACAAGATACGGTGCCGTGGGGACAAGCTGAGCCAAGCCGCAGGTCAACGGGTACAAGGTTGTGGTCGCAAAATGCATACCAGTGGTCCACAACACCACCCAAAGATTTTTATATTCATTGCCAAGTCGCTTATGAATACCCCTTTTGAACAATTGAGTTGATCAACCAGGCTGGTCGGAAGCCGTTTTTTGGCACCTCAAACCCCACTGCAACGCCAAGCGCGGCAAAGCGTTTTAAAAAATGCCAACTTTTCTGTTTGCACTTTGCGATTCCTCGTGTATACTGACTTTCGCATTTAACGGAGAGTTGTCCGAGTGGCCGAAGGAGCACGATTGGAAATCGTGTAGGCGTCAAAAGCGTCTCCAGGGTTCAAATCCCTGACTCTCCGCCAGTTAATTCCAAAGCAGGCCTTCGAGCCTGCTTTGTTTTTACCCCACGCGGAGGGGTGGCAGAGTGGTTGAATGCGGCGGTCTCGAAAACCGTTTGGCCTGTATAAGGTCACGAGGGTTCGAATCCCTCCTCCTCCGCCATTTTGGTTGAGAAAGCTCCCAGATCGGGGGCTTTTTTCTTTTAAGTCCCTTACAAGCAAATACGGCGGAGGAGGAGGGATTCGAACCCGCCAGGGCGCAAAGCGTAAAGAAAACGCGCCAGTGGCGCGTTTTTAGCGCAGCGCGGTCGGCGTAAGCCGACCGGATAAATTTTGAGCAAAGCTCAAAATTTGGACATCCCTCCTATTCGACCACGCCCCCATCGCGTTCAGCATCAACCCGGATCCCCAAACATGGAACCTATGACCGTACCCAGTCCCGACCGTTTGCCGAGCAATAGGGTCGCAATCGGCGCCGAACATGTACTATGTACGGGCATTGTCTAAACCCGTAACTCAAAGGACCCCATCTTGCCCGTTGCCGCCGCTATGATCGTTACCGCACACGCCTCGGATGCCATGGTTGCCATCCCGTTTTGGCTCGAGATGTTCGCCGTCGTCGCGGCATCGATCTCGGGCGTGTTGGTCGCACGCGAGCACAAACTCGACCTGGTGGGCGCCGTCGCGCTCGCCGTGGTCTGTGGACTGGGCGGCGGTCTTTTGCGCGATATGACGCTGCAGGTGGGCAACGTCTACATCCTCAACCAACCGATGGCGCTCCCGCTCTCCATCGCCACCGCGGCCATCATCTACATCTTCCCGGCAATCGTCGACAAGCCCGAAAAGCTCATTCCCCTGCTCGATATCATCTCGGTGGGTATTTATGCGGCAACCGGCGCAGACAAGGCGCTGGTCTACGGCTTTGCGCCGGCGGTGTGCATCATGATGGGCTTTTTTACCGCGGTGGGCGGCGGCATGCTGCGAGATGGTTTTATGGGTGTGGTGCCGGGTATCTTCCAGCGCACCAACTTCTATGCCATCGCGGCCATCGCCGGATCGGCAAGCTATGTTTGCCTTGTCATGAGCGGCTTGGTCAGCAATGTCGTCGCACTGGTCGTTTGCGTCGTGGTGACCATGGGACTACGCTGGCTGTCGCTGCGCTTTGATATCAAAAGCCCCACCGAGGATGACATCGCACGCTTTTTGCATCGCAAAAAGTAGGTAGCGCGGGCTCATCCTTCGAAATGCAACCGAGAAGTTCTTTTAGAGCGCCCACGCGTTGGGTACCCTGTTAGGTATATGCCGAGTATCTAACGAAGGATTCACTATGCCCTGCAATCAACTCCCGTTGACCCAGCGCCGTAAAGCATGGGGCCGCATCACCATCCTATTCGCGCTCATCGCGCTGGCGATCACCGTGCTTCCCACGGCGTCGTTCGCCGGCACGGACACCGCAGGAAACGTACTTGCGACCGACAATGACGCCAATCCGTCCGGCGTCGAAGGTGACCTGTACTGGGCAGGTCAGGCCCTCAACTTGGATGATGTGTCCATCGGCCGCGATATCATCGCCGCGGGCGATACCCTCTCGATCCGTGACTGCACAGTGGGCGGCGCCGTCCGTCTGGCGGCACGCACCATCGACATTGCCAAGACCACGGTTGATGGCAGCGTGACCGTCGCTGGCCAGCATGTCGTGCTCAATTCCGACAGCACCGCCAACTGTTTCTACGCGATAGGCGAGACGGTTGCCCTGCGAGGCTCCACCAAGTCGGCAGCGCTTGCGGGCGACACGGTGACCATCGATGGCACCGTCAAGGGCGATGTCGAGGTTTGGGCCGACAAGCTCATCCTGGGCAAGAACGCCCACATCACCGGCACCGTGAACGCGCACGTCTCCGAGGACCCCGAGCGCGCCGCGGGAGCCGAGGTCGGTGCGCTCAAGATCGACCGCACCGAGAACGAGGATACTTCCACCGTTAACGATGTCATCGGCGGTATCGTCGCCGCGGCACTCTCGACCTGCTTTGTCGCTCTGCTGCTCGAGCTCATCTTTCCGCGCGCGACCGCCAGCGCCGCCGGCATGCTCCACCAGCGCTCCATGCCCCTGTGGGTGAGCGGTCTTCTGGGCACGATTGCTATCGTCCCCGCCGTCCTACTGCTGATTATCTCTATCGCTGGTCTGTCGCTTGCCGGAACCCTCTTGTGCGGCGTTATCGGCATCGCGTTGATGTCGAGTGCCTTTGCGGGGTGCGCGATCGCCCGCATGGTTGGACACAACCAAAACCGCTACGCCATGGCAGCCGTGGGCGGCGTAATCGCAGGCGCCCTCACGGGGCTTCCCCTCGTAGGTGACTTCATCAGCGGCGTGGCCTTTGTCTTTATGCTCGGTTACATCATCCAAATCATCTGGCGCAACGCCCGCGTCAAGCCGCAGCAGCCGGCTAACACGCCAGGACTCCCCACCGCTTAGCCGCCAACCACCACAAAGGGACCAGGCACCTTTGTGGTGGTGCAGACCAGCTCAGTCCCTATGCACAAAAAGGGCGCCGACCATTACGGTCGACGCCCTTTCTTGTTAGACGCTATAAAGTCCAGCGCTTATTTGTTGACCTGGCCGGCGCGGACGGCGGCCTTCTTGCGGTCGGTGGCGTTGAGCAGGCGCTTGCGCAGGCGGATGTTCTTGGGGGTAATCTCAACCAGCTCGTCGTCGGCGATGTACTCCAGCGCCTCCTCCAGCGAGAAGGTGCGGGGCGGCACCAGCTGAACGGAGATATCGGAGGTCGAGGAACGCTGGTTGCCCAGGTTCTTGGTACGGGCGATGTTGACGACCATGTCGCCAGCCTTGCTGCGCTCGCCCACGATCATGCCCTCGTAGCACTCGGTGCCCGGCTCAACAAAAAGCTGGCCGCGCTCCTGCAGCGTACCCAGAGCATAGGCAACGGCCTTCTCGGTGGTCATGGAGATCATTGCGCCGTTCTGACGGTTGCCGATCTCGCCGGCGTAGGGACCGTACTCCAGGAAGGTGTGGTAGAACACGCCCTCGCCGTGGGTGACGTTCATGATGCGGTTCTTAAGGCCCATGATGCCGCGGGTCGGGATCTTAAACTCGAGGTGCGTCACGATACCCGAGGTATCCATGCTCGTCATGATGCCACCGGAGGTACCGAAGACCTCAACGACCTTGCCCGAGTACTCGTCCGGGCACTCAACGACGGCCTGCTCGACAGGCTCCATCTTGTTGCCGTTCTCGTCCTTCTTAAACAGAACGCGGGGACGGCCGACCTGGAACTCAAAGCCCTCGCGGCGCATGGACTCCATCAGAACGGACAGGTGCAGAATGCCGCGGCCCGAGACCTCGACGCCGCTCTTGTCCTCGAGCTCCTCGATCTTCATGGTCACGTTGTTCTCGGCCTCGTTGAACAGGCGCTCCTTGAGCTGACGGGCGCCCACGATGTCTCCGTCGCGACCGACGAGCGGGGAGGTCGAAGCCTCGAAGACGATGGACAGGGTCGGCGGGTCGATCTCGATGGGCTCGAGCTCGACGGGGTTCTCGGGATCGGTGTAGACATCGCCGATATCGGTGCGGTCGATGCCCACGACGGCGGCGATGTCGCCGGCGCCGACTTCCTGGCACTCGGTGCGGCCCAGGTAGTCGAAGGTAAAGAGCTGCTTGACGGTAGCGGTGGCGCTGGAGCCGTCGTTCTTCACAACCAGAATCTGGTCGCCCTGATGGATGGCGCCGGAATACACGCGACCGATGCCGATACGGCCAACGAAGTTGGAGTGGTCGATGGTCACGCACTGCATGGCCAGCGGAGCGTTCTCGTCAACCTCGGGCGCGGGCATGTCGTCGATGATCATATCGAGCAGCGGATACATGTCCATGTTGCCGTCGTTGGGATCAAGGCGGGCAAAGCCATTCATGGCGCTGGCGTAGACCACGTGCTCCATGGCGAACTCAAGCTGGTCGTCGGTGGCGCCCAGGTCGGCCATGAGGTCCAGGCAGTCGTTGTAGGCCTTCTCGGGGTTGGCGCCCGGACGGTCGATCTTGTTGATGACGATCATGATCTTAAGGCCGGTGTCGATAGCGTGACGCAGCACGAAGCGGGTCTGGGGCATGGGGCCCTCAAAAGCATCGACCAGCAGCAGGGCGCCGTCGGCCATACGCAGCACGCGCTCGACCTCGCCGCCGAAGTCGGCGTGGCCCGGGGTGTCGATGACGTTGATCTTGACGTCCTTATACTCGATAGAGATGTTCTTGGCGAGAATCGTAATGCCGCGCTCGCGCTCCTGGTCGTTGGAATCCAGGACGCGGTCCTCGACCTGCTGGTTGGCACGGAAGGCGTCCGTGGCACGCAGGAGCTTGTCGACCATCGTCGTCTTGCCGTGGTCGACGTGGGCGATGATGGCGATGTTCCTCAGATTGTCTACGCGCATGTAGTTCCCCTATCTTCTATCCATATGCAAACGGCACGCGTATGCGGCCCGCCCAGCGATACAACGCTCAGCGGGAATATTGAGCCTTTTACCGAAAACTCGTTTATTTTAGCGATTTTAGATGAGAGGGGTTTCCTCACCTGCAGGTTCAGGGTCGCTCCACATAAAACCATCGCCGGCGCCCATGCCCTCATACAGCACATATGCCGAAAAACCGCTCTCGAGCGTCGTCTCGAAAAAGCTCACGAGCAGGGCGTCATGGTAGCCGCCATCGATCTCGACGCAGCCGGTGTAGCCGATGGCATAGCGGACGATACGGCCCAGGCCCTCGTCCTTAAGACCCATCTTGTGCTCGGAGATAAAGTTGGTGGCCGCCTCCAGGCACGCCTCTTCGCCGTCCTCGTCGAGCGCCGCCAGATAACGGTTGGAAGCAGCATCCTCAATTGCCACGACCACGCCAGGGTTTTCACCGGCGGCAAGGTCGTCCAAGAACGCGCCGATCAGATCGCACACCATGGCGTCGAGCTCGGCGGAGACGTTACCGGCATCCTGCATATCCTGTGCCATCTTTAGACCTTCCCATCGAGTCTGACGTCGTTACAGTTCTTGTGCCTCGGCGGCGATCTTGGCGGCAGCGTCGCGGGTGCGCATCATGTCCGCCGCGCGCTTGTCGAGCACCTTGATCTGACTGGTCAGCATGACTGCATCGACCACGCCCCAGATCACCAGGCCCGTAGAGATCGAAAACCCAAGCGCACCAACTGTACCACGAAGGCGTGAGCAGATTGCCGCGACAAGGGCGGAGACGACAACCATCTTGATAAACGAGCCGCGGCGCTCGCGGAGCGTGCGGGCCTGCGTCACATAGGCAATGCGAGCCGCCTCAGAAGCCTCCGAGCGCATCTGGGCCTCGCGGGCGATCGCAGCCGCCTCAGCCGACATACCGCCGGCCATCAGCGAACGCTCCGCATCCTGGCCGCCCCGCATTTAGAAGTCATCGGGCGAGAGCGTATGGACGAACTCGTCGAACTTCTCGAACTCCTGCTCGTCGTCAACTTCCTCGGTATGGGCAGAAACAGTGCCCAGGCGATTCATGATGTCGTCCTCCACAAACATGGGGGCATTGCTGCGCACGGCAAGGGCAATGGCATCACTGGGACGGGCATCGATCTTGCGCTCGTCACCATCGGCCAGTACGACAATCGTCGCGTAGAACACCGGCGGCTCGGCGCGAACGATCTCGATGCGCTCGAGCTTGGCGCCCAGGGCGCCAACAGTATCGAGCAACAGGTCATGGGTAATCGGGCGATCGGCGCGTCCGCTGTCGATGCCGCGGCTGATTGCCGCAGCCTCAAACGAGCCAGTCTGGATGGAGAGGGAGCGCAGCGGCGCGGGGGAATCCGACTTGCTGCAGCGTTCGCGAAGCACGATAAGCGATGGCACGGGACCGGCGGCCATGACGATGGTCTCTATGTCGACACGAACCATGGAACACCTCCGGTACGTAGCGGTTAACACGCGGCGGCCCGCCGCGTTGAATAGCTATACTACCCAAACTTTCGCGTAGCACACAAAATCAAAGTAGTTAATTTGGGACAGAGCTTTTTTGACTACCTTCTGTGGCTAAGAAAAAAGCCTCGAGGCAATTGCCCCGAGGCTTTTAACAGTTTTGATGGTGGACCTGACAAGATTCGAACTTGTGACCTCCCGGTTATCAGCCGGACGCTCTAACCAACTGAGCTACAGGTCCATCATGGTGGAGGTTAGGGGGATCGAACCCCTGACCTCAGGCTTGCAAAGCCCGCGCTCTCCCAGCTGAGCTAAACCCCCACGGAGACAGTAATAAACACCCCAGCGGCGACTCGGCTCTCGCTGGGGTGTTTATTGCGAAAGAAAGTGGTGGACCTGACAAGATTCGAACTTGTGACCTCCCGGTTATCAGCCGGACGCTCTAACCAACTGAGCTACAGGTCCATCGCGCAAGGGATATATTAGACGAGTCGTTACGCGCGCGTCAACAACTTTTTTGAAAATCTTTGGGAGGGATGGTCGCTGGGCTGGCGAGATGGTTTTGGTTTGCTGCTCGGACAGTCCTGCGCAAGACGAAGGCCACATTAAGTGGCCTTCTTTGCGTGCGG